>JAHJSQ010000100.1 GCA_018830325.1 Gammaproteobacteria bacterium | reverse complement strand
CATGGTACGCTCAGCGTACCCTACGCGGATCGCCTAGCGCTAGGTGGTCCGCGAGTGTTAAGTGACAATAAATGGTATTGAGGTCTCATTGGCTAAGCTTGCAAAAGGGTAATTTTTTGGCTTATGTATAACGATGAGCGCTCTGCGTGGGAATGCCTGAGTACCGCTCCAGCGGTACGAGACGCTAGAGCGTCTCGGTCTTCGTTCCCACGCTGGAGCGTGGGAACGATAGGGGGGGATGTGAATAATTACTGCAAGAGCGTTCAGGGTTTCTCTAGCCGGAGAGGCTGTGAAAGTATTCAATATTATGAAATAACCATGAAAAGCATGAGGCAATATTAAGAATTAAATTTTTGATATTATTGTCTTTCTCTTCATTCTCTTCATTTTCTTCATGTTCTTCATGGTGAATAAATATTTTATGAAGTATCGATGAATACTTACAAATCAATTTATTTTCCGAGTCTATAATGTCGTTTTTACGGGAATCGCAAAGAATATCCCAAATCAGTCAATTCAAGTCAGGAATAAGGCAATGAATCCACGTGTTAGAGCGTCGAATAAAGAAATATTCGGTTGGGCGATGTTCGATTTTGCAAACCAGGCGTATACCTTGCTCATTGTAACGGTCGTCTTCGGCGATTTATTTACGCGAGTGATCGTCGGTGATGCGCCCGATTATCGGCTGGGTAATCTACTTTGGAGTCTTTCGTTGGCAATCGGTTATTTGGGTGTCGTCATTTTTTCGCCCATAGCCGGCGCGGTTATGGATTACACAGCCAATAAGAAACGTTTTTTATTCGGTAGTTATCTATTGACGGTGTTCAGTACGGCAGCGCTTTATTTTGTCGAGCCGGGTTTGGCGTGGTTGGGCGTATTATTATTGATTATTTCTAATTTTGCCTATTCGATCGGCGAAGCATTTATTGCGGCATTTTTACCCGATCTCGGCCCGCCGGACGATTTAGGCAAAATTTCCGGTTTCGGTTGGGCGCTCGGTTATGTCGGCGGGATGGTTTCGGCGATATTTGTATTGCTCGTGCTGGGTGAAGTTAGCGCTGAAAATTTTGAAAGTATTCGTTGGGTGGGCCCCTGGGCGGCGGCATTTTTCTTAGTCGCGGCGATTCCGACTTTTTTATGGGTCAAGGAGCGTGGCGTGCCATGTCCGTTGCCGCCTGGAACAGGATATTTTCGTATCGGTATCGGCCGTGTGCGGAATACGGTTGAACATATCAAGGATCACCGCGACCTTGCGGTAATGTTGGTGTCGATTTTTTTCGCGATGAGCGGTATATATATCATCATTACGTATGCATTCATCTATGGTGCGCAAATTATCGGTTGGGACGAAGAGGTCAGAACTTGGATGTTCATTATTGTGCAGATTACCGCAGCCTTGGGGGCGGTGGCTTTTGGTTTTATACAAGATAAGTTGGGTGCGTTGTTTACTTATCGGCTGACTTTGATATTGTGGATATCGGCCATTGCGATGATTTATTTGACCCCTGTGTTTACTGAGATGATGCGGTCTCAGTTCAATGTTGCTTGGCAAGCACAATATGTTTTTTTATTCGTCGGTAGTGTTGCGGGGTTGAGTTTAGGGTCTTGCCAGTCGTCGACTCGAACTCTAGTCGGCTTGTTCTCGCCGTTATCGCGTTCTGCCGAGTATTTCGGTTTTTGGGGTTTATCGATGAAGTTGGCCGGCATGTTCGGCTTAATGGCAATAGGTTTGTTGCAGATTTTGGTCGGGCTGAAAAGCGCGATCTTGTTTTGCATTGTACTATTTGGCGCGGCTTTGTATTTCAGCCGACAAGTAAGCGAGGCAAACGGGCGCGCGGCGGCCGAGAAAGCTGACCGGGAGTGTGTTCTATAATCCTAACGTTCATGAAAGTTAGGCAATCGCCCCAGTAAATGAAAGTGCGAGGGCGTGGGAGGGTTGCGGTTACTCGCCCGACAGGACGCCGTGAATACGTCCATGTAGGCTCGACGGCGGCTATCCCTGCCGCCGACGCCTGTCGATCGAGCAACCGCACCCTCTTCGGAGTTGGCATTGTGTTACATATCGAAAAATTAGATAAAGAGTCTCAATCTACGAACTTTCACAGTAAATTCGGCAGTTTAACCATGAAGCACATGGTAAATTTATTTCCCGGTGCATTAACAGGAATTAATACCACGGATAATAAAAACGAGGACGATAGCGGTAGTATCCGTAAGGATAAAAGCCCCAGGGATAAGGTCCGTAACCGAAACCGGCGCCGAAATCGCAGCGGCAATCCCTTTGAGTGCGTTCCGGCCAACGATGAATCGTTTGGATTTCGACGACGGGGACGGTCAGCGATTTGTTGCCGATTTTAAGCGAATCGCTGCCTTTCAGTATGCCGGCGGCTGTGATTTGGGTATTTTTACGGTAAACGGCAGGGTCGTAAAATTCGGGAGTTTCCAGAATGAATCGACCTGCGGTTTCTTGGTCGGTTTGCGGTCTTCCGAATCTGTCTAACGGGTAATGAAGAATCTGTAGTCGGCTAAGGTTTTCCTCGTTGTCGACTTGGATAATTGTGCCGCCCCAGCGAACTCGGTAATTTTTATAGGTGTCGATTCGATCGATGGTTTCGGTATATTTAATGTCCGGAACCGGCGCGTTTTGTATCGCTACGGGAAGGCTGGAACATCCCGGTAAGATGAGTGCGGAAAAGAGGATTAACCATTTCATAGCCTGGGCTCACGGTGTTTATTGATATTTGTTTCAGACCTTTTTTTTAATGCCAAATTCATTTTAAACGATTTCTCTCGATATTTCGGCGAGTGTGTGATTACGGCTTATGAAAGGACGCAGTTTCAAGATGTTTGGTCGTGGTTTTTTAGGATTCGGTCATAAATAACTTCCCTATTTTTAATGCACGGTAAGCAGGTTCGGTAACCCGCTACAAAACTCATAGCTCCAGGAAGTTATTTTTCATGAAATCCTTAGGACTTGAGTAAATAAAATTCATAAAAGCCTTGTAAACAGTTAATATGGCTCAATATTTAAATACGACTTACGCGGTGGAATTATGCCGAATAATGGCTTTTCCATGCTGTTTTCATCAGAAAATTTAATCGAATAGGATCAATTGCTATGAAAAATGTTAGTTTACCTTCTTTACGGGCTTTGAATTTAAGTCTTATATTGTTTGCCGGTTCGATAGGTGTCGCGGGGCTTTCCGGTTGTATGACAGCTGGTAAGGATTTTGCCGCATCGCGGGTGATGGATCTAAAAATCGGCGAGACGACTCAAAATCAAGTACGGGAAATGTTTGGTCAGCCATGGCGGATGGGCATGGAAGACGGTCGTCACACTTGGACGTACGGAAAATATAAATATTCCTTATTCGGACCGGCCGAAACAGAGGATTTGGTCATTCGCTTTGACAATAACGGCATTGTTCGGTCGTATACCTTCAATACCAGTAAAAAATAAGGAATATGTACAAAATAACTTCTACCAGCATTACGCATTGTGGCGGTTCGGTGACTCGCTTGACAGGAAGCCGTGAATACTTCGATGTAGGCTTGACGGCGGCTTTCCCTGCCACCGACCCTGTCAATCGAGCCGCCGACCACCCTTCCAACAGTTATCGAATTTATTTCATGTTCGTTACCAAGTGCCGATGATATGATTGCGCCGATCGAGGTCACGCATCAAAAACTGGTTGTTGCGGTTTCATCCCGGGCTTTGTTTAACTTGGACGAGTCGCACCGTATCTTCGAGAAGGAAGGCAAGGAGGCTTTTTGCCGTTACCAGATCGAGCATGAGGATGAAATACTGGAGCCCGGTTTCGGTTATGAACTGGTGAAGAAGTTTCTGGCGTTGAACGCCATCAGCAAAAGCGGCCCGATTGTCGAAGTGATCTTGTTGTCTCACAACAGTGCCGATACCGGTCTTAGAATTTTTAATTCGATCGCGCATCATAAACTCGATATTTCCCGCGCGGCGTTTACCAGCGGTGTTTCACCTTACGAATATATTCGGGCATTCGGCGCGCATTTGTTCCTTTCGTCGAATGCGGTCGATGTCGCTAACGCCTTGGCGGCGGGTTATGCGGCCGCGACGATATTGTCGGGTTCTTCGCTGAAAAAGTCTCATGATCAATTGCGTATCGCATTCGACGGCGATTCGGTCTTGTTTTCGGACGATTCCGAGCGTATCTATCAAGAGCGCGGTCTAAGCGCATTTACCGAAAACGAGTGCAGCCAAGCTAAAAATCCACTGCCTGGAGGTCCTTTCAAGGAGTTTTTGAGTACATTGCATCGTATTCAGGCTCAGTTCGACCCGGATGCCGTGCCGATTCGTACGGCTTTAGTAACCGCGCGCGGCGCGCCGGCTCACGAACGGGTGGTTAGGACGCTTAGACTTTGGGGGGTCAGAATCGATGAGGCTTTATTTTTAGGCGGCATGCCGAAAGGCCCTTTCTTGGATGCTTTCGGTGCGGATATCTTTTTCGACGATCAACAAGGTCATTGCGAATCGGCTGCTCGGCATGTTGCCGCGGCTCATGTGCCGCACGGGGTCAATAATCGGAAACGATCCGGTAATGCATGAAATGGTCGTTTTCTTCGATGAGTTTTTTCAGAAAATATCGGCTTTCGGGCCGATCGGAGCGTATGAGTTGATCGCCGGTTGAATATTTGCCGGGCGGTAAAAAGGCGGAGCTATCCTTGTTCGGTACTTCGATCGTGATGGCCTCGAAGTGATTCGACAGGCTCTGAATTGAAATGGATTTCGGCTCGCCGGGAATTGTTTCAATGAGCACCTGCTGAGAGGGCGATGTGTTGCTGAACGATTCGCGAATGATGCCGAGTTTCGGTTTGGTTTGTTCGTTATAGATGATTATCGGTTGGCCGGTAGCGATGCCGTCTTGTTTCGCTTGACCCAAATAATAGTTTGGAATTTTAGCCTGCTGTAAATGAATCCGGTCCGTTACGATACTTTTGCCCGGTCGTTGCGATAAATTCATGTGTTGAGGGCTTGCCGACTTAAAGTCGCTATCCAAAGGTGCGAGTTCCAAGTCGCGAATCGATGCAGCGGGGGCGGGTTGACCGCTTATGCGGTTGATTTTAAAGATTCGTTCCAGACGCTTTAAGCTTGCGCTTATCGCGGTCAAGCCGATTGCAAAGTAATGCGCCTTCGGTTTTGATAGCATGATGGAGTCGAGTATTTCCTGATGTCCGTTTAGTTTTTGTCTTAGCTTAAAAAAATAACCGTCATGAGCTTCGATTTCCGGAGCAATTTCGAGCAAGTGCCGTGAGACGGCTTCGATATCAAAGACAAGCCCGGTTCCTTCCGGATCGTTCGGAAGAATCTTTCGCGGTTTATTTTCGCAAGTGTCCCAGAAATAAGTGTTGGTTGAGTCAAAAGTATTTTCGATTTTGATCAGTTCTGCGCATTTTCCGGCGAGATTGTAATACCAGGAGATGCGTTCAGGTGAGGCAGGGTAGGGCTCGAATAACGCGAATAATAGATTGCGTTGCAACACCAATACAATCGATTGAAGCGGTTTAAATGCTTGAAACTTGGTTGAAATAGCCGAATGAAATAATTTTTCTTCAACGGCGATTCGATAGAGTTCGGCCGTTTTTTGCCAAAGCGTCATTGACTGGCGTTCGGAAATCAATGTGTTCATTCGCATCGTTAAACCGGCCAGTTGAAGCCCGGAGTAAATGGCGTGGGCCTTGCGGTCTTGGGTTAAGGGTTGATCGATTGCGGCATGACAATAGGCGAGACAGTGGCTCCGTAAAAGTTGGCTTCCGAGTCTTGCAATCTTGCGGGACTTAGGATTAACCGAACCTTCGGCAGCAATTGCAGGTACCAGTAACGAGTAAAGTTTATCGGAAACATGAAGGGTCGATGGGCTTAATAAATCGAGTGTTGATAGTAGGTCGCTGTCGCCTATACCGATGCGGTAAAGAATTTTTAAAACCGCATAAAGTTCCATGCCGGATGATATCGCATCGAGTTCGCTGAGTTGGCTCAACCATGAGCTAACCGATTCCGTCTCAAGTGAAAATGGTAATGATTCAGCTTTTTTCATTGTAAGGATCTCGGTCATTTTTTTAATAATTGTAATCGGTGTAGCTATCTTCGTTGAGAAAATGTTCGCAATTCGACTTACGGGTAAATAATTTATTGAGATAACGTACCCTTCGTAGATCAAAATTCGGCACCAGGGGGGGCGTCAAAGGACGCCGTGACCCCCATCACCTAAATTCCTTAGTCCATTAGTCTGAAAAGAACAGTTGGCATGTGTTTTAGACCGTTCGTGCTGAGCCAATTCGAAACATGAAGGGTCTACAACACTTTCACCGGCTTAGTGAAGTCTCAAACTGCTCTTTTTATAATTAGCTATGGTTAACTATCTTGAATAATTTAGGCGCTGGGTGAATACGTCCATGTAGGCTCTAAGTGAGCTCCGTGCCGATCCCTCATCTAGCGTTAGGCAAGGGATCGGACATCCGGCCCCTCCTGGGCCACTACCGAAATTTGAAGTGCAAAAGGTATGCATCTATGTTGTTATGGAGTAAGCGGCTGTTTATAAGGACTTCCGGCGATTTCTCGCACCAATTTCGGTACGAGATAACCCGGCAGTCTTTTTTGCAGGGTTTCGTATAGGCTCAAAGTTCTTTCATCGGAAACTTCAAAATGCCCGGTACCGGTCGCCTTGTCGAGGCAATGCAAATAGTAAGGCACGATGCCGTTGCGAAACAAAGTTTCGCTGAGCCGGCAGAGTTGATCGGCATTGTCGTTGATGTTTTTTAGTAACACAGCCTGATTGAAAAGCATGATGCCGGTAAGCTTGAGTTTACGGCTTGCGGTCTCGACGGCGGTACTTATTTCGTTGGCATGATTGCAGTGCATGACGATCGTAACGCTTGGCCTTGCGGTATTCAGGGTCTTGATTAATTCATCAGTGATTCGCGACGGCAGCACGATAGGGATGCGGCTATGAATGCGGATGCGGGTTAGATGTTCGATCGCATTTAGCTGCTCGATGAGTTCGGCTAGACGGCTATCGCTTAATAACAACGGGTCGCCGCCGCTGAGAATGACTTCGGTTATGCTCGTATCATTGCGGATATATTCGATGGCCCGGTTTTGTTTTTGGCGTCCGAGTTGGTAATCGGCATACGGAAAATTTCTACGAAAGCAATAACGACAATTGATCGCGCAGGTTCCGGTATTGATCATCAATACCCGGCCTTGATATTTGTGCAAAATATGGTTTTCGCGGGTAGCCATGAGATCGCCGACCGGATCGTCGTTGAAGCCCGGGTTGGCGAGGGTTTCATAGTGAACCGGTAGGATTTGAAGCAATAAAGGATCGTTGGGATCGTTTTTATGCATGTTTTCTGCAAAGCTTTTCGGCACTTTCAGTGCAAATTGCTTCGCGGCCTGTTTCGATATCGGTAAGTTTTTTGGGTCGAGTTCCAAGAACACGCACAGCGCATCGATAGTCGTGAAGGCTTCGGCAAGCTCTTGTTGCCAGGGAATTTTCGGGATAAACGGAGGGTTTTTGGTCATCGGGTGCGATTTCGTGTTTCTAACAGTTCGGGCGTCTATTATAATGGCGAGCTTTTATTTTTAATTAATTCTTTATTCTTAATTGGCAGTCGTGAGGAAAATATGGCCACATTTAGTACCAATGAATTTAAAGCCGGATTGAAAGTTATGCTGGACGGCGATCCCGCCGCGATTATCGAAAACGAATTCGTCAAGCCGGGAAAAGGCCAAGCATTCAATCGGGTTAAGATCAGAAATCTGAAAACTGGACGAGTCATCGAAAGAACGTTCAAATCGGGCGAGTCTTTAGAAGGCGCCGATGTGGTCGATATCGAAATGCAATACCTCTATAACGACGGTCAATTCCGTCACTTCATGGTTCCGGATACTTTCGAACAGTATCAGGCTGATGAAAAGGCCGTCGGAGATGCCGGCCTTTGGCTTAAGGATCAAGATATGTGTACCGTGACGCTATGGAACGACGTTCCTCTTTCGATCGTGCCGGCCAATTTTGTCGAATTGGCGATTACCGAAACCGATCCGGGCGTCCGCGGCGATACTTCCGGTGGCGGCGGCAAACCGGCAGTTTTGGAAACCGGCGCGGTCGTTCGCGTGCCGTTATTCGTGCAAACCGGCGAAGTGATCAAGGTCGATACTCGTACCAGCGAGTATGTTTCGCGCGTCAAAGAATAGTGACACCGGGCGATTGGCGACCGACCGGTTCGTTGGAGCATTTGCGTCAGCGGGCGCGAATGCTGGCTGCGATTCGCCGGTTCTTCGACGAATCGAATATACTTGAGGTTGAAACACCGCTCCTCTGTCACGGCATCGGCACAGATCCGCAGTTAGCCTTTTTCAGTACCGAGTTTTGCTTTCATCCGAATAGGCAGATGCTGTATTTGCAGACTTCGCCCGAATTTGCGATGAAGCGATTGCTGGCAGCTGGTTATGGTTCGATGTACCAAATCTGTAAGGCTTTCAGAAACGGCGAGTCCGGCCGTTTTCATAATCCCGAATTTACTTTGCTCGAATGGTATCGAGTCGGCTTCGATTTATTTCAATTGATGGCGGAAATCGACCGGTTGATACAGGTTGTCGCGAAGCCTTTTAGAACACTTAAGCAAACGCATACCGTTCATTACCAAGAAATCTTTCGAAATTATACCGGTCTTGATCCGCTGATGTTTTCGGCCAGCGTTTACCGGGAATTTGCCGAAAGCGCGGGCCTACCGGAAGCTGTTTCGATTTGTGAAAACGATCATGCGCTGTGGCTGGATTTTCTTTTCAGTCATTGCGTGCAGCCTCATCTGGGAGAAGGCCGTTTATGCATGGTTTACGGGTTTCCGGCCTGTCAATCGTCGCTTGCGCGCCTGAATGCCGATAATCCCGCAATAACCGACCGTGTCGAGATTTTTATCGACGGCGTGGAATTGGGTAACGGTTTTTATGAACTGTGTAATGCCGACGAGCAGGAGGCCCGTTTCGATAAGGAAATCGAATTTAGATCCAGCAATGGGCTGCCGCCTGTTGACAAAGATCGGCGCTTCTTACAGGCGCTCGAATCGGGTTTGCCCGATTGTTCCGGGATGGCGATCGGTTTGGATCGTTTATTGATGGTGATGGCCGGAGCCGAGTCTATCGAGCATGTCTTGGCGTTTCCTGTCGATAGGGCTTGATGGTGAAAGGTGAAAGGTGAAAGGTGAAAGGTGAAAGGTGAAAGGTGAAAGGTGAAAGGTGAAAGGTGAAAGGTGAAAGGTGAAAGGTGTTAGATGGTGGTGAGATTTAGTTCAATTTTTTGCCGTTTCCCAAGTTCCGGCTCTCGCCGTTATGTTGATTTCCTTGAGGTATACTGTTGGCCATCTAGCGCGATGGCAAAACCACGCAATCGCTGGAGCACTGTATGGTAATCCCGTCAATGTTAACGCAAGACCCCAGCAATTCCCAGTTTGAGAAATTTCGCCGCATTCAGGATGCGGGGTATGCCTGTGGAGAAACGCCGTGAACCCATCCATGGGGGGGCTTGACGGCGGCTCCCTGCCGCCGACATCCTCGCCAAGCACACCCCGCACACTTTTTTATCCTCAAATTGGGAATTGCTGGCAAGACCCTAGGTTTTAATTTGGGTAGGATTCTGTGCTTAAAGTACTGCATAGTTCTAATGCTTGGCTCCTCGCAGCCGGTTATTCCTCGGTTACCCCTACCGTTTCGGCAGGTTGCTTAGGAATATGCACAAATTTACTTCTACAAGTTTTAGGCATTATGGTGGTTCGGCGACTCGCTTGACAGGACGCCGTGAACCCAGCACCTAAATTATCCAAGATAGTTAACCATAGCCAATGGACTATGGAATTCATCCAGCACCTAAATTAGCCATAATACTAAACATTGCTAATGGGCTATGGAATTTAGGTGCTGGATTTAGGTGCTGGGTGAATACATCTATGTAGGCTCGACGGCGGCTATCCCTGCCGCCGACGCCTGTCAATCGAGCCACCGAACCCCCTTTCAGCATTTGTCGAAGTTATTTCATGCTCGTTCCTTAGCCGCTTTCAAGCGTGGCGATACTAGATGTGTGGCATAGGCTTCTTCGCGTTTTTTGTCGCCGTACCTGGTGAATTTGAGCGGTATTCGGTTCTCGGGTTGCTTGCTTAAATACACCGTACTCGAGGGTTTGAGATTAAGGTCATGTGCATGGAATCTCAGTATTCGTAGAATCCGGCTGGCTTGAGCAAGATTGCAGCGTATGGCTTGTTCCAAATAAGGCAATCGGCCCCTGCGCCAGGCGGCAATGTCCTGTTCCGTCAAGAGTTCCATTTTTTGGAAAAGCCGAACCGGCGCAACATAACCTTGTTCGGTCAGTAATTCCGCCGTTGCCTTAACGATGCGGAGATAGAATTTATCCGTGCGGTAATTTTCTATCGTGACTTTTTTCATTGAATGGTGGTAACTATTCAGCGCATACGATAGGTTGGTGTCAGGCATTGATTTCTAAGGACGCGTGAACCCAGCACCTAAATAATCCAAAATTGTTTATCATAGCAAATGGATTATGGTATTTAGGTGCTGGGTGAATACATCCCTGTAAGCTCTGACTGCAACGTCCTG
>JAHJSQ010000162.1 GCA_018830325.1 Gammaproteobacteria bacterium | reverse complement strand
GAAGAAGTATCATCGGCAAGCACTGCACCAAATGGCGGAAGTCATGGAGATATTAAATTACTAAACGATGGTACAAATAAAGTTCTTTGGATAAATATTGAAGGTACCTGGTCAAATATCGGAAGTTTGATAAGTTCAATAGTTGATCATACTCATTCATCTACCAGCGGACAGGGCGGACAATTAGATTGGGATGATGTTTTTAGCGATGCGGTTCATTCTCATGCTTCTAATGCAGAAGGCGGAACACTTGATTGGGATGCTTGTTGGGCGGATGCGGTTCATACTCATCAATCAAATGCCGAAGGTGCAACTTTAGATCATGGAGCAGCTTTAACTGGATTGGACGGAGATGATCACACGCAGTATCATAATGACACTCGTGGTGATGCCAGATATTATACAGAAACTGAACTGGATGCAGGGCAATTAGACAATAGATATTTTGCCGAATCAGAACATTTAGCTACCTCAGCAGGAGCGACTGATGCGGGGAAACCAATTAAGTTAGATGCTAATGGTAATATTGACGCTACGATGATTAATGATGCAGATATTAGCCATTCAGGTTTAACAGGGACGCATAATCTAACAACAGACATTGACCACGATGCTTTAACTAATTATAATGCTAATGAACATAAAGATACGACTGCGTGGGATGCTAATTTAATTCCCGATGCAGATAATATTCGT
This sequence comes from Gammaproteobacteria bacterium, assembly GCA_018830325.1. GTDB lineage: Bacteria > Pseudomonadota > Gammaproteobacteria > Methylococcales > Methylomonadaceae > Methylotuvimicrobium. The sequence goes on along the minus strand of JAHJSQ010000162.1, from coordinate 1,754 downwards.
AATCTTGGAGTAGTTGGGGTAACAGATTATCGTTGGAAAGATTTAAAATTGTCAGGGAATCTTGATGATGAAACCAATCAAATTTCAGTAGCGCAATGTAAAACAGCTTATGATTTTGTTGCGCCATCAATAATAGCATTTTCGGCAGGAGATACAACTCCATCTATTAGTGGTGGATATGTCTTTAGCGTTCCACAAGTAGTATCAATAACCAACTTCGATAATCCGCCTGTTTCGGGAACTAAAATAATTGAAGTTATTTCCAGTGTAAACGGCGTAATCATTATACACGATATTACAAAAATAAAATTAAGTGGTGGAATAGATGCTGTTTTGAATACCGATGATTGTATAGAGTTTAGATGGGATGGTACTAAATGGGTAGAACGAAATAGAATTTTATTTTAATATAAGGAGACAAAAAAATGCCAGCATGGTTAATACCAGCGATTATAAGCGGAGCGAGTGCATTATATAGTGCAACAAGAAAATCGCCAAAAACACCAGAATATAAACCATCTCAATGGGAAACGGATTACTATAATAAATTGAAAGGTATTTTGGAGGGTACAGATACTTCTTTTAATACCGAAGGTCAATATCAATTGGCTAAAGATAAATTATTACCAGAATATGAAAGATTAAGAAAAGAAGGTAATATTAATTTAGCCAGACGAAATATTGAAGGCGGACCTCAGGTAGGATTGGAACAATCTTTGGCTACCAATCAATATAATCAATTAGCCAATTTGAGACGTGAGCTTCAGGGTCAGTTACAAAATTTAAGATATAGCGCATTACAAGGAATGGGGCAATTAGGAACGGCAAGAAGTCAAACAGAATATGGTCAACAAATGGCTGATTTTCAGGCTCGAATGGCACAATATCAAGAAATGCAAAATGCTTTAGCTGGATTAATGGGGACAGGCGCAAATATGGCGTATGATATGTATGGAAGTCAACAAAAACCATATTCATCACAAACTTTTGGCATTCAACCGAAATATAATAATTATGGTTATAAATCAATAGGGAGCAAGTAACATGCCTGATTTAACATATTTAGCAAAGGGATTAAATATGATAGGTCAATCCTATCTTGCTAATAAATCTGCACAAAAAAAAATTATGAATCAAGTTGCGTTAGAAAAATTAAAGCAAGATTCATGGTTGCGTAATCTTCAAGAGCAGAACAGGCGTTATGAGATAACGCAACAAAGAATATTAGAGCAGCATAAAGCTGAACAAGATAGACAAGCAAAGGTTGCTGAAGCTAAATCTTTAGCAGATTTAGAAGAAATTAAAAATAAACACTTAGAATGGCAACAGGAATATAATTTAGAAGATAGAAAAATTCGTGTATTAGAAAAAGAATTAGAAGCAAAAAAAGAAGGACAGGGCGTATTTGGTAAAAATTATCCAAAACCTCGATATATTACAGAACTGGAAAGAGAAATCGGTAAATTATTAAAAAAAGAAAAACAAATTGGATATGATAATTTATCTGACAGCGATAGGTTTAGATTAGAGAATTATTTTAAACGTGGTCAACAATCAAATAATATTGATAAATTAATGCAAGAATTATTAGGTGACAGTTTTAAAAGTGAAAATAACCCGAAAACAACAGAAAAAAAATCATCACAAGAAAATTGGAGAAATTATCTTAAATGAGTTGGGAACAAATATTAAATAATAAAGATTTCCAACGGCAACCAATTGATATTAAACGTCAAGTTGCCGAAAATTATTTT
>JAHJSQ010000099.1 GCA_018830325.1 Gammaproteobacteria bacterium | reverse complement strand
TGCGTATGTCAGCGGAAGCGCGACTAATACCGACGCCAACGGCTTCGCCGATTTCGATCTGCCGGAGTTGGGTAACGGCACAACCTATGTGTTCAAGGCGCAAAGTACTTTCGACAATCGCTGGTTGAGCAGCGACATCGTTACGCAGGCTGGCTTGGTCAGCTTCGTAGTCGGCAACAAATTGTTGAATGTGGCAGTCTCCGACGGTATCGGTAATACGCCGCTGGCAAACCAAGAAGTGATCGTCATGACTCGCGAGTCGGACGGCGGTTTGAAATGGTTCCGCCGGGAACATACCGATGCTAATGGTCAATTGAGCCTGGACTTGCCTGGCTTGGGTAACGGTACCGACTATGTTCTGCGTACGACCAAGAAACACGGCAGCGGCATCGTCTATTCCTCCGATATTCAACAAACCGGCAATCACGTCTTTAAGGTCGGCAATGTTCGGGTCAAAGCGGTCAACGGTCAAACCGGCGGCGCCTTGGCGGAATACCGGGTCAATGCCTATGTTCACCAGGCCGACGGCAAGGATGCGTATGTCAGCGGCAGCGCGACCCATACCGACGCCAACGGCTTCGCCGATTTCGATCTGCCGGAGCTAGGCGGCGGCAAAATTTATGTGTTCAAAGCGCAAAGCACTTTTGATAACCGTTGGCTAACTAGCGAAACGGTGAAGCAAGGTGGTTTAGTCAATTTCGTGGTCGGCAACAAATTGTTGAATGTGGCAGTCACCGACGGTATCAATAATCAACCTCTAGCCAATCAAGAAATTACAGTACTACGTAAAGAACCCGACGGAAACCTGGCCTGGTTTAGACGAGAAAATACCGATGCTAACGGTCGCTTGAATTTCGATTTGCCGGGATTGGGTAGCGGGACTCATTATGTGTTGAGAACTCAACAGCTCTACGGAACCGGCACGGTATTTTCCGGCGATATCGCTAATACCGGGAATTTCGATTTCAGAGTCGGCAATTTGCAAGTCACGGTGCTCGATGGCGCGAACGGTCAAGCGATTATAGGTCAGGGTATTACCGTAATGGAAGAATTGATCGACGGCAGCTTGTCTTGGTTCGCCCGCGTACCGACCGATCAAAACGGCAGTATTCCATTGCATTTACCCGATCTCGGTCAAGGCCGTAAATATGTTTTGCGGGCGCAAACGCCTTTAGATAAACGTTGGGTCAACAGCGATTTGATCGTTAACGCCGGTACCTTTAACTTTACCGTCGGCAATAAATTATTAAATGTAACCATGCTAAATGCGCTCGACGGAAAAGGTTTGGCCAATGTCGAGATTACCGCCTACGAACGTCTGCCGGATCAATCGCTACGTTGGTTTCAACGGAAAAGCACCGATGCCGAAGGACGCATCGATTTCGACTTGACCGATCTAGGAAAAGGCTCCAGCTATGTGCTGCGCGCAAACCCTTACGGCAGATGGATAGACAGTAAAGATATCGATAAAACCGGACCGTTCCAATTCCAAGCCGGTGCGATTGCGGTTAAATTGTCTAAAGCCGAAACAGGAGAAGTCATGCCCGGCCATAGCCTGGTATTGTATGAAAAAGGTACGGACGGACGCTTGAACTGGCGTGCTTCGTTAGTGACCGATAATGCCGGCGTAGTCCGCTTCGATCCGGAAGGTTTGGGCGACGGCCGCTTGTTCGTGGTTAGGGCGACCAATTTATTCGATAACGACAAACGTCATTATAGTCGTTGGATTAGTCAAAAAGGCTGGGTAAATTTTGTCGTCGATCCAGAAGATCCGGATAAACTCGACGACGAGCCGCCTATCTTCATGGCATTTACGCCAAATAATAATGCGAACTTGGCGGATCAAGGTTTCCAAATCCGCATGAAAGTTACCGATAACCAAGAAGTCGATAGGGTCGAACTTACTGTAATCGATCCCGTTGCGGGAACGATTTCCGGTGGTGCGCGCCTAGATCAAGGCGATTGGCTGTTTTCTGTGAACAACTCGATGTTGACGGCCGATCAGACGGTTTCGATCAATGCCGTTGCTTTCGACAAAGTCGGCAATAGCACGTCCGAAACCAAACAATACCACATCATAAAAGATGAACAGGCTCCGCAAATTAGCGTTGCATCGCATCGAAGCGGCGATCAAATCGATGAGCACGGTCTGGCTTTACTGGGTAGCGTTAGCGACGATACCGGAGTCAAATCGCTATTTGCGACTGTAACCGATCCAATTAAAGGCATTATCGTCAATAACCGTGCGCTTGAAATCGGTGATAACGGTCATTGGGGTTTGGCGGTTCGCGGATTAAGCCGCGGAGGTGAGGTGACCGTGGCTTTGTCGGCCGAAGACTGGGCCGGTAACCGCAGTGTTAACGAGCTATTGTTACCTGTCATGAAAGAGGCGGTCAGTGCTGCTCAGTTATTAAGTAGAACAACATTCGGCGCGACACCGGAGTTACTGAGCGAAATACGCACAATCGGCGCGGATGCCTTTTTGCAAAAGCAGTTAAATCCGGCGTCAATCGACGACAGCGAGCTTGACACTTATTTGGAGAACTTACTGGATCAAGACATAAACGACTTATTCAAGTTGCAATATTCTCAAATTGCTCGGGCAACTATGAGTAAAAGACAGTTATTGGAAGTGATGGCCAGGTTTTGGGAAAATCATTTTAATACTGATCGCAGTAAAACCGCTAACGACTTCGAAGCAGCCGAAAACGAGGGATTTAGAACCCATGCTCTAGGCCGCTTTAGAGACTTGTTGGGAGTCAGCGCGAAGAGCCCGGCGATGTTGCTTTATTTGGATAATCACCGTAGCCATAAAAACGAACCGAATGAAAACTATGCCAGGGAGTTGCTTGAGTTACATACTTTAGGTGTCGATAACGGATATGAAACTCAGGATATTGCCGATGTTGCCCGTGTGTTTACTGGGTGGCGTCTGGATTGGAACAGCAGAGCGTTTGCTTTTCATTCATGGGCGCATGACAACGGCGAAAAAACTGTGCTCGATACGGTGATTCCTGCCGGATCCGGAATGGCCGGCGGCGAGATGGTATTAGACTTATTGGCCAATCATCAAAGTACGGCAAAAAATATCTGCAATAAATTGCTTAAATTGCTGGTTTCCGACCAGCCCGCCGAAACGTCTATCCAAAGTTGTGCCGATGACTTTATCGCTTATGCCGACTTGGATAACCAAATAGCCTTGGTCTTGGAAGGCATTATCCGGTCTCCGGCATTTTCCGCTTCAACCAATTTCCATAACAAGGTCAAAAATCCGTTGGAGTTTACAGTAGGATTCTTCAGGCAATTACCGGTGACGATTAATCATGCCAATACTCGTCAATTGATGAGAGGGATGGGCATGCATCTTTTTTATTATCCTGCGCCTACCGGATGGGCTGAAGAGGCCGATCATTGGGTGAATTCCGGGCAGATGACGCAACGTTGGCAGTTTGCGGGACAAGCATTGTTTAACAACCCGTCTGTCTGGCGAAATTATTGGGAGGAGCCCGTGCGATTCTTTATCGACAATGGAATAGAAACGACCGAAGGCGTATTGGCTTACATATTCGAGCTGACCATGAGTCACGACTATACACAAATGGAGTTCGAAACGGCAAAAGCCGTATTAACCGCCGATAACACTGAACGCTTCGATATTTACGATGATAAAGCGGATGCCAAGCTGCGTAAGGCTATTGCGCTGATTTTGAAATATCCTGCTTATCAATTGCAATAGAGGAATACGATCATGAAAAGAAGAAATTTCTTAAAGGGTTTGGCGGCAATGCCGGTCTTCGGTCGCAGTGCCTTATCGGCCGTCGGGTTGCTATCGAGTGCCGGAAGCGCTTTTGCCAACGGTTTCGCGGGAAAAACCTTGGTGGTGATTTTTCAACGGGGCGGTTGCGACGGATTGAATACAGTCGTTCCTTACGGTGAGGACGAGTATTATCGCTTAAGACCCGATATTGCAATTGCCCGTCCAGGGTCCGGAGTCGGTGGCGCCTTGGACTTAGACGGTTTTTTCGGACTGCATCCGGCCATGAGCGCGATGCATGAGATTTATCAACAAGGGCATTTGGCTGTTTTACCGACCGTCCATTATCATGACGGCAACCGTTCGCATTTTACCAGCCAAGACTTCATAGAAAGCGGAACGCCCGGTACGAAACGAGCGGACGGTTGGTTGAATAGATATCTAACGAGTCGGAGCCAAGAGGCCGATATGCGCGCGGTTAGTTTCGGTAGTTTGGTACATGCGTTGAAAGGCTCAACGCCGGTTGCCGCAATCGATTCATTGGATGCGCCGGTTTCCGGTTTGGACAATGAGGTATTAAGTCAATTATCCGGGATTTATCAACAACCGGTCTCTTCCGCGTTGAAAGAACGCTTGCTTTTGAAGCAGCACGGCGAATTGGCGCTCGATAATCTCTTAGTGTTGGATCAATACCGGCAGCAGTCTTATATTCCGGATAACGGTGCAGTCTATCCCGAAACGGAGTATGGCCGGCAATTACGCGATATTGCCCGCTTGGTTAAGGCGCGTGCTGGACTCGAGGTGGCTGCAGTCAATATCGGTGGATGGGATAATCATTCCGGACAAGGTGGAGCGGAAGGTACTCAGGCGAATCGCTTGAGCGAATTCTCCAACGGTATTGCAGCACTGTACAAGGATTTGGGGGCTGCTTACATGAACGATGTCGTGATTGTCACCATGACCGAATTCGGCAGAACGGCTAAACAAAATGCTAGCGGCGGGACCGATCACGGGAATGCTTCAAGTTGGTTTGTTATCGGTCATCAAGTCAATGGTGGCATTTACGGCGAGTGGCCGGGTTTGTCGTCCGAGCAATTGTATTTGGGGCGTTATCTTGCTCATAGTACGGATTTCACCGATATTTTCGGCGAGATCATCGTCAAGCATTTCAATCATGCATCGAGTTTAGCTGGCGTATTGCCGGGCAGCCATTATCAAACGGTAGGTTTTATGTCATAGGAATATGCAAAATAACTTTTCGTTATGAGAAAAACGAATTATTCCGCTCGCTCTATGTGGTCGAAGGATTAGTGAATAGTCGTTGAAATGTACTTTTCCTTTTCAACTGCCCCTGTCGATAGATAGAAAAAAGCGTTATATTGAAACCTACGTTGACATTCATTTGAAATTTACGCGGGTTCACCATGGCAATTAGCGCATTCGATATATTTAAAATCGGCATTGGACCGTCCAGTTCTCATACCGTTGGTCCCATGAGAGCGGCTATGCAATTCGCTTTGAAATTGGACGAAGGCAAAATTTTAGAGCAGGTTGAAACAATCACTGTGGCACTTTACGGGTCATTAGGAGCGACCGGTAAAGGCCATGGTACCGACAAAGCGGTGATGTTAGGGCTTGAGGGCGAGTCGCCGGATTGCATCGATCCGGATATCATTCCGGGCAGACTGGAAGCGATTAGGCAAAACGGTCGTCTACAGGTCTTATCGCGCCACTCCATTCAATTTATCGAGAAAAAACACCTGCAGTTTAACCGTAAGGTCTTGCCGTTTCATTCGAATGGGCTGCGTTTCACAGCAATTGATGCATCAGGAATCGAGCTGTTGCAGAAAGATTATTATTCGGTCGGTGGCGGTTTTGTGGTTAGCGGCGAGCTGGCTGCGACCGATCGTTTGATCGATGACGATACGTGTTTGCCTTATCCGTTTAAGACAGCCGATGGTTTGCTGAAATTATGCAAGGAACATAAGAAGTCGATAAGCGAATTAATGCTGAATAACGAAAAAGCTTGGTTGAGCGAGGCTGAAATACGAAAAAATCTATTGGCTATTTGGCATGTCATGCAGGCCTGCGTTGAAAGAGGGATTGCTCAAGAAGGCGTGCTGCCTGGCGGTATGAAAGTTAAACGTCGAGCGGCGCAAATTTATAAGCAACTGATACATGAAATTCCTTCGCATGCTCCGGGATTGCCTCCCGGTAAACTCGATTGGGTCAATCTGTTCGCGTTAGCGGTAAATGAAGAAAACGCCGCGGGTGGGCGTGTCGTGACTGCGCCAACCAACGGCGCGGCAGGAATTATTCCGGCTGTACTGCACTATTATTGGAGATTTTGCGAGGGTGCGAATGAAGAGGGTGTGATTCGTTTTTTATTGACCGCCGCCGCAATCGCGATTCTATACAAGGAAAATGCCTCAATTTCCGGGGCAGAAGTCGGTTGTCAGGGAGAGGTTGGAGTCGCCTGTTCGATGGCGGCAGGCGCTTTGGCCGAAGTGTTGGGAGGGTCGCCTGAACAGGTGGAAAATGCCGCCGAAATCGGTATGGAGCATAATTTAGGCTTAACTTGCGATCCGGTCGGCGGTTTAGTGCAAGTGCCTTGTATCGAACGCAATGCGATGGGTTCGGTTAAGGCTATCAATGCCGCACGTATTGCATTGCGAGGCGACGGTTCGCATTATGTATCGTTGGATAAAGTGATTAAAACGATGCGCGAGACCGGTGCCGATATGAAAACCAAATACAAGGAAACCGCTCGCGGTGGATTGGCGGTTAATTTGATCGAGTGTTAGGGAGGCCCTAATAATTCCAAGTACAAGTTATCGATTCCTCGTTCCCACCGCTCCTGCGTGGGAACGTCTAAGTACCGCTCCAGCGGTACGAGACGCTAGAGCGTCTCGGTTTTCATTCCCATGCCGGAGCGCTCATCGTTATACATAAGTCAAAAATTACCGCTTTGCAATCTTAGCTAATGAGTCTTCGATACCATTTATTGTTACTTAACACTTTCGACCTCGAGATCGCGATCAGGGGATCGCTCCCACAGAGCATCCGACCCTTTGTGGGAGCGACGCCTTCGTCTTCCCTCACCTAACGCTAGGTGAGGGAAAGCCACTGATGTTCAATATCCGCAGATTTATCAAACAGCACCGTTTCCAGGTCTACGATGACCTCTGTTTAGCAAGTTTACCGATACTTGTGTATAACGGCGAGCGCCGGAGCGTGGGAACGATAGGGGTGTGAATAATTACCTTTTATTCTTAGACGGTTTTTCAATCAAAAGGGAGTAAAAGTTCAAGCGATTTGAATCTGAGGTTTTTTTGTTATTGAGGTTATTCGTCGAACCCAATAAAATCCCAGACTTTTCCGGCCATGGTTCTGCTTTCCCGTTCCGGTACCGGCGGTCCGTCCGGAAAATTCAGTTCATAAACACGCGAGGCATTGTTAGCCAGTGTTTCCATACCCAGTTTTTTATAAGCTTCAATCATAACCTCCAACGCAAACGGAACGGCGGTTGTGCGCTGGTAATTGTTCACGACTTCGGACGCGCGGTTAACCGCCGCGACATAGGCTTTACGCTTCAAATAGAACCTTGCGGCATGCACTTCGTGCATCGCCATATTATTGCGTAGCGCGATCATTCGCTGTTGTGCGTCGGGGATATATTGACTGTCCGGGAAGCGGCTGATTAATTCCTGGAAATTATTGTAGGCTTCCCGAGCGCTGCCCGGATCGCGTTGCGAGGTATCGGTAGGTAAAAATCTTTCGAGAAATCCGATGTCGCGATTGTAATTAACCAATCCTTTCAAATAATAGGCGTAATCGACGCTGGGGTTGCGGGGATGAATTTTAATAAACCTCTCGGCGGCTGCAATCGCAGCTTCGGAGTCGTCATTTTTGTAATATGCATAAGCAATATTCAATTGTGCCTGAGCGGCATACTCTCCAAACGGATAACGCGACTCGAGCGTTTCGTACATTTTGATCGCTTTTTGATAATAACCGTCGTCCATCGATTCTTTGGCTGACGTATGCAGTTTTTCCTCACTCCAATCTTTATATTCGTCTGTGCTAGTGCTTTCCAGGTTGAAGTTTTTTAACGTTTCGCAGCTCTGAAGTGACAGGCCTAAGGTAAGAACGAGAAAGAATTTTACTAAAAATAATCGCATAGAGCTGACGACACGTTGTAATATGTACGGTTTTTTCGTTGTGGATGAACAGGTTTCGTCGAGCGCAAGATGCGCTCGACGCTAATCAAGCAACGAGTATAACTTAACGGCGAACTAATCAGAAGACATAAGTTATGACAAAATTATCGGCACAAATTCCCGAAGAGATGGCGGGTATGCGTTTGGATCAAGTGCTTGCTGAGCTATTTTCGGATTATTCCCGAAGTAAGCTACAGACTTGGCTGAAAGCCGGGCGGGTGATGATTAACGGCGCCCAATTAAAGGCCAAAGACAAGGTCGAAGGCGGAGAATCCATTGAGCTCGATGCCGAAGCCGAGGTGGTTTTGGAATGCGAGGCGGAAGCGATTCCGCTGGATATCGTTTATGAAGACGAGTCCTTGTTAATCATCAATAAGCCGGCGGGCTTAGTCGTGCATCCGGCAGTCGGTAATTGGACGGGGACTTTGCAGAATGCCTTGCTCAATCATGTGCCGAGCCTCGAGACCTTGCCGAGAGCCGGCATTGTGCATCGCATCGACAAGGAAACGAGTGGTTTGTTGATGGTCGCAAAAACGCTTCAAGCCCATAACAGCCTGGTTACACAACTACAAGAACGTTCGATAGAAAGAGAATACTTGGCGATTACCAAGGGACGAATCATCGCCGGTGCGACGATAGACGAGCCGATCGGCCGGCATCCGACCGATCGTAAGCGCTATTCGGTCAGGCAAACGGGCAAGGATGCGGTAACCCATTATCGGGTTGTCGAACGTTTCGCTAGGCATACTCTAATCCGCGTTAAATTGGAAACCGGGCGCACGCATCAGATTCGGGTCCATATGGCGTATGTTCATTTTCCATTGGTTGGCGATCCGGTTTACGGCGGGCGTTTTCAGTTGCCGCCGGACTGTTCCGAACAATTGGAGATAGAGCTTCGGGCATTCAAGCGTCAAGCGCTTCATGCCGAAAAACTGGGATTGTTGCATCCTGAGACGCAAGAGTACTACGAATGGATTCAACCTTTACCCGACGATATGATTCGATTATTGGCCGCATTACGAGACAATGAACAGCCCTAAGTATTGGCTAAAGCCCGATTGGCCTGCGCCGGCCAATGTTTTCGCCGCAACGACCCTGCGAAGCGGCGGTTTCAGCATTGGATCGTTTCAAAGCCTTAATCCCGCGATGCATGTTGGCGATAAGCCTGAGCTGGTGTTGAAGAATCGGCAACGGATCATCGACATGCTCGATTTGCCGAATGCGCCGGTTTGGTTGAATCAAGTGCATGGAAAAACTGTAGTCGATGCGGCGCAAGTGAATACGCTGGTCGAGGCCGACGCGAGTTTTAGTCATGAGCCGGGAGTCGTTTGTACGGTATTAACCGCCGATTGTTTGCCGGTATTGTTGTGTTCTCGCGACGGACGCAGTGTTGCAGCCGTTCATGCCGGCTGGAGGGGGTTGTTGGCTGGCGTGATCGTTGAAACCGTTAAGGCGATGAAAACGCTTGATCTATTGGTTTGGCTTGGACCGGCGATAGGGCCGGATGCCTTTGAAGTCGGTGACGACGTACGTACTGCGTTTATTGAAAATAACGCGCGGTATGTCGGTGCATTTCGTGCAGCTGAAAAGGGTAAATGGTTGGCCGATATTTATGGTTTAGCGCGTATCAATCTGGCTTTAGCCGGTGTTGAAAGCGTTTATGGCGGACAGTTTTGTACCCTGTCCGATGTCGAGCGGTTTTATTCGTTTCGGCGCGATAAGGAGACAGGCAGGATGGCAAGTTTAATTTGGAGAGTATAAAACCGTTATGGAATTGTTGTTTTTAATTATTATTTTTACTGCGTTGGGCGGGGTTTTAAGCGTTTTGGCGGCTTCGTTTTTTTTATGGCTGGATGATGCTCAGCGGGCTAGGGTTTTGCCGCATGGCATCAGTTTCGCGACCGGCGCATTATTGGCAGTGGCCTTTTGGGGCTTGATTCCGCATGCTTTCGAGGATGTCGACTCGGATCGTATTCAAAGTTTGTCGGCGGTGATTATGGCCGGAATTCTGGGCTTTTTTATGCTGGAAAAGCTGTTGGTTTGGCGGCATTGCCATCATAACCATTGTGAAGCTCATGGCGAAGACGCAGAGGGGCATCATCCGGCCGGAATGTTAATTTTGCTGGGTGACGGGATTCATAATTTTGTTGACGGCATACTGATTGCCGCGGCATTTTTAACCGATGTCAAGCTTGGTATCATAACGAGTTTAGCAGTTGCCGCGCATGAGATTCCGCAAGAAGTCGGCGATTTCGCAATATTATTGCAAAGCGGTTATTCTAAAGGTAAAGCGCTTTTATACAATATCCTATCGAGTCTTGCGACGGTCGTTGGCGGCATTATTGCCTATTTTAGTTTGGAAGACCTGCATGATAGTCTTCCGTATTTTTTAGCGATGGCGGCTTCGAGTTTTATATACATCGCTGTAGCCGACTTGATTCCGACCTTACATGAAAAAACCGAGTTGAAGGTTTCAGTGCAACAAGTCGCATTAATTGCAGCCGGGGTGTTGTTGATTTGTTCGCTGCATGGATTTGCCCATGATATTGAATTGGAAAGCCTTGAGCGGCAGCGCCAGGAAGGTGGAAGATAATTGCGGAAAGCGGAAAGCGGAAAGCGGAAAGCGGAAAGCGGAAAGCAGAAAGCAGAAAGCAGAAAGCAGAAAGCAGAAAGCAGAAAGCAGAAAGCAGAAATTAGGACTTGACAAGCGTATAAAATGCATCATCATTTCGCTAACCGCTAACCGCTAACCGCTAACCGCTAACCGCTAACCGCTAACCGCTAACCGCTAACCGCTAACCGCCTACTTCGTCCTCAAGTGATTACAGTAGGTCCATTTCTGCCGGTTCGTTTTTTGATCTCGCAAAACTGTTCCGCCAATTCGATGAGTGGCGCCAATGCGCTTTGTGCGTCTTGATCATGTAAATTGCTGTCGGGTTCGTAACGTTCCAAATAAATTCGAAGCGTGGCGCCTACGGTGCCGGTGCCGGATAGGCGGAAAACGATCCGCGAACCGTTTTCAAAACCGATTCGGATGCCTTGGTTTTTGCTGACGCTGCCGTCGATCGGGTCGGTATAAGCGAATTCATCGGCATATAGGACGATATAATCGCCGAATGCCTTGCCCGGTAGGGCCGGTAATTGTTCGCGAAGAGAAGCGACAATGCCGTCCGCAATATCGGTGGCTACGGCTTCATAATCATGGCGAGCGTAGATATCTCGGCCGAATCGTTGCCAGTGCTCGGTGACGATGTCGGCAACCGATTGTCTTTTTCTGGCAATGAGATTGAGCCAGAATAATACCGCCCATAAGCCGTCTTTTTCCCGAACATGGTCTGATCCGGTGCCGAAGCTTTCTTCGCCGCATAAGGTAATTTTTCCGGCGTCTAATAGGTTTCCGAAAAATTTCCAGCCGGTCGGCGTTTCAAAACAAGGTAAGTTCTGTTGCGCGGCGACCCTATCGACGGCTTGACTGGTCGGCATCGAGCGTGCGACGCCGCTGATACCTTTTGCGTAGCCGGGAATTAAGCTTGCATTGGCCGCTAAGATGGCTAAGCTATCGCTCGGCGTCACGAATATTTGCGAGCCCATGATCATGTTACGATCGCCGTCGCCATCCGAAGCCGCTCCAAACGTTGGTGCGTTCGGTCCGAACATTGCCTCGGCTAACTCTTCCGCATGCGCCAGGTTCGGGTCCGGATGGCCGCCGCCGAAGTCTTCCAAAGGTACGGCATTGATCACAGAGCCGGGTTTTGCGCCTAGCATGTCTTCCAGAATCGTTTTGGCATAGGGACCGGTGATTGCGTGCATCGCATCGAATTTAAGCGTGATATAGCCGGAGCCGATGCTTTGCTTGAGTAAATCGAAATCGAAAATGGTTTGCATCAATTCGGCGTAATCGTAGACGGGATCCAGGATGCTTATCGTAAGTGCCCCGAATTTTTGGGTGCCGACGGTGTCGAGGTCGATGTCAGGGATTTCTGCAATTTTGTAGGAAGCGATTTCCTTGCTGCGCCGGTAAAATGCCTGAGTATACTTTTCGGGTGCGGGGCCGCCGTTGCCGACATTGTATTTGATGCCGAAATCTTCATCCGGTCCTCCGGGGTTGTGACTGGCCGATAGCACCAGCCCGCCATAGGCTTTATATTTTCGAATCAGGTTGGATGCGGCGGGTGTCGATAATAAACCGCCTTGGCCGATAATCAATTCGCTAAAACCGTTAGCAGCGGCAATTTTTATGATCGTTTGAATGGCTTGTCGGTTAAAATAGCGTCCGTCACCACCTAAAACAAGTTTTTGGTCTACAATATCATCGAGAGAGTCGAAGATTGACTGAACAAAATTTTCAAGATAGTTCGGTTGTTGAAAGGTTTTCACTTTCTTTCTAAGTCCCGACGTCCCGGGGTTTTGATCTTCGAATGGATGAGTTTCTATTGTTTTTATTTCCATGAGTGAGCCTTTAATGCGACAAATAACACGGTTTTTAAATTACACTAAAACACAAGCTAATAGTAGTTTATTTATGATCCGAATTGGCGTGTTTCCGATTCTTTTTTTGTTGGCGTCAAATGCTCAAGCCAGTAACGATGTCTGGCTATTGATCGATACCAATGCGCTGACGCTTGAAGTTAAGAAAGGAGGGCAGACGTTAGAAAGGTTGGAAAACATTGCGATAGGCCGAAATGGCGCGGGTTTTAAAGAGGTGCGCGGCGATGATGTCACTCCTTTAGGGATTTACAAAATTGGCTGGATTAATGAAAAAAGCAGTTTTTATCGTTTTTTCGGCTTGTCTTATCCTTCGGTCGATAATGCTCATGCCGCACTTGACAAGGGGCTTATCGATCCGTTAACTTTTGAGACGATTGTCGAAGCACACCAAAAACACAGTATTCCTCCCCAGAATACTCCCTTAGGGGGGCAAATCGGCATTCACGGCTTGGGGCGTGGCGATGAGAAAATTCATAGAACTATGAATTGGACTCATGGCTGTATTGCATTGACTAATCGGCAAATTGACCGTTTGAGTAAGTGGGTTGATAAAGAAATTACGGTGCAAATAAAATAGTTCTGGAATATTTTGAAAAAAAAGTTCAATATATTTCATCGAATGCTTTTGAAAAAAAAATCTTAGTAACAACTCTTACAGTAAAAAAAGGAAAATAATATGAAAAAATTAGCGAAATTATCAGTGGTTGCTCTTACAGCAAGTCTGGCTGTAGGTTGTGCGAGTACTTCTGACGTTGAAAACCTGCAATCTCAAATCGACGATTTGAATACTAAAGTTTCAAGAGCAGCTTCCGATGCGGCTAGCGCGAAAAGCGCTGCTGCTGACGCATCTGCAAGAGCGGCAGCAGCAGAGGCAGCGGCAAACCGTGCAGCAAGCTACGCACAAGATGCGAACAGCAAGTTGGATCGTCTGTTCAAAAAATCAATGATGAAATAATTAATTTTTATATTTTGATTTGAAAAAAGCCCGTCAGATTCGTCTGACGGGCTTTTTTTGTTTGGCTATGTTTATGAATTCGCTTGCTTCCAAGCTGGAGCTTGGGAAAGAGCGGGATGCAGGTTGGTTGTTTTTAACTTGACGCGTATGGGTTACAAACCTCGTCCTGCGAGGCTTGGGGTATAACAGAATTCTTAGAGCGCTGCCTTGGCAGAATGCGAAGTTGTTTTGGGCGCCGGTTTTTTATAAATCATAACGGGGCGACCGTTTTTTTCTTCGAGCGCTTTTCTAAGCGCGGCGCCTTCGATGACAGGAAGTTGGTTGTTATTCGCGCGAATAATCAATTCCAGCGCCTGCTCCAGCCGGTCTTCATAGCTGATTTCGGTTTTTTCCAGATTCGGATAGACCTGGATATAGAGCAAGTCATCGAGCCAGCCGACTTTTGTCGGTTGGTTGACGATGTGGACATCGGTGCCGACCGGGACGTTTGGAAATAATTGTTCGATATTTTCCGGCAACATCCGAATACAGCCATGAGTTACACTCATGCCGACTCCAAAAGGTTTGTTGGTGCTATGAATTAGATAGCCCGGTATAGCGAGTCGCATAGCATAGAGACCAAGCGGATTGTCAGGGCCGGCCGGGACGACATTCGGTAAAATATCGCCTCGTTCGGCGTGCTCTCTCTTAATGGATTCCGGCGGAGTCCAGGTCGGGTTTCTCGTTTTGGCGGAAATTCTGGTTTTACCGAGCGGCGTTTTCCAGTCAATTCTGCCGATGCTGATCGGATACGTAACGACGCGGCTCTTGTTTGGCGGGTAGTAATACATTCGGTATTCAGGCAAGTTAATCACGATTCCTTTTCGAGGCGCATTGGGTAACAGGCGACTATTAGGTATCTTAACTTGAGTTCCCTCCTTGGGTAGCCAGCGGTCGACGGTGGGGTTTGCCAATAAAATTTCATTTTGACCGATGTAGAAGCGCCTTGCTATGTCTAAAAGCGTGTCTTCCTCGGTAGCGACGGTATAAAAGTGCGGTTGGGGATGTTTATCGGCCCCTTCCAGGCGATCGCCGATTAGGCTGTCGCCGGGGGTTTTAGGAAGGTCGAATACGGCAGCGTGTATACCGCTACTTGAAGCGAAGATTAGCGCAATAACCGCAAGTTTTGCTTTTTGAATAATCATGATTTATGCTCGCCGCCAAATAATTCTATAAGACGCGGTAGGAAGGTCGAGAGTTCCAGCGACATAATCGAAAAGTCGGCATCGAATTGTTCGGCTTCGTCTTGGGTTTCGATATCGGCTACCTGGTCTTGAACCAAATCTAAAAACTTTAAGCGTTTTATACTCAAGTTTTCGTCCACGATGCAAGCAATTCTATCCGCCCAATTGATGGCCAGCTTAATAACTTGCTTGCCGGTATCGAGATGGTTTTTGATCTCGGGCAGACTTAAATCGTGGCGTTTGCAGCGAACAATGCCGCCTTCATCGCCGGGCGAGCGCAATTCGCATTCGTCTTCGATCGTAATATCGCCCGGCGTGTCTTGCGTCATCAGCCAGCGCGTCATGACTGCGACAGGTTTCTCCTGAGTTATCGGCGGCACAACCGGTAGCGAGCCCAGGCATTTTCGTAGATTGCTGATTAAATCTTCGGCTTTTTTAGCCGATGGCGAGTCGACGATCAGCCAGCCGTTTTTGGGGTCGATATAAGCATACGTCTTACGCGAAAACGTAAAGGCTCGCGGTAGCAGTTCGAAACAGATTTCTTCCTTGATCGCGGTGCGTTCTTTTTTACTAAGCTTTCGGTTTTCGCGGTCCTCGGCTTCTTGAATCTTTTCCAGGACCATTTCATTAATCACGGCGGCGGGCAACACTTTTTCTTCAACTTTTGCGCATATCATCATGAAGTCGTTGGTGGAGTGAACCCGTTGCTCAGAGTTTCTGCCGAGCGGAGCAGTCCAGCCGAAGCTCATTTCTTGTTGAGCCGCGCAAGGGCGAAATGGCATTTGTTCGAGTTTTTCTTCGAATTTGGCCGGCGTTAAAGTAAAGTCTTCTGTAAAACGGTAAACGGATAGATTTTTAAACCACATGGGCGCTGGATCTCGTATAAAATCGATCATTATCGCAGATTAGCGGGAATCCCGAAAATGACGGTTTGTTTTTTACGACTGACAAGGTTTGCATGATAGTTGACGGTTTTCCACCGATAGCCGAGAAATCGGCGGAAGTGTTGATTTTAGGGTCAATGCCTAGTGTCGCATCGTTGTCGAAAGGCGAATATTACGGACATCCTCGGAATGCGTTTTGGCCAATCATGAGACAATTGTTCGGCGCCGGGCCGGAATTGGATTATCGAAAGCGCAGCCGCATTTTAATCGAACATCATCTTGCAGTGTGGGATGTCTTGCAGACCTGTTATCGGCCCGGCAGTGCGGATGCAAACATCGATGTCGGTTCGATAAAAATAAACGACTTTAATCGTTTTTTTGAGCAACATCGGGATATAAAGCGAGTATTGTTTAACGGTGGCGCGGCGGAGAGCTTATATCGTAAGCATGTGTTGCCGATATTGAATAGCCGTTTCAATTATTTTGAATATCAGCGCGTACCTTCAACAAGTCCAGCCTATGCGGCGATGTCGTTGGAGCGGAAAACCATGATTTGGAAGACGGCACTTGGAATTGTAGTTAACGGTCGGCAATGATTAGTAAATAGTGAATAGTGAGCAGTAACAATAAATGAGATCTACTTACCGCTGACTGTTAACTGCTATCAAAAAATAAAAAGAGGTCAATATGGAAAACTTGTCGACGACAGAAAGCTTGATACTGGGAGCATTAGTGCTGCTGGTGCTATTTTGGATGGGGCCAGGTGTCAAAGCATCCCTAGAACGCAGTAAAAATGCCGAAACGGATTGGAAAGCGGTATTGTTACCGCTGGGATTCGTTGTACTATTTGTATTATTTTTAATAGCCATGGTTTGAAATGATTGAAGAATATCAGGAATACGAAGAGTTCGACGATGAAGTCGAATACTATGCGGTGAGGCCTAACAAATCCCAGATCAAACGCGATATTGCCGTGTTGTTTGACCTGGGGGAAGAATTAGTCGGGTTATCGACGGCGCAATTGAGCGCTTTGGAATTGCCGGAGGAATTGCACAAGGCCGTTATCGGCACGGTTGGGATGCCGCCGAAAGGTGCCAGAAAAAGGCAGTTGAAATTTATTTGCGGGTTGCTTAGAAAGCTGGATGTCGAGCCGATTTTAGAAAAATTAGCTCGGATTAAAAACCAGAGTGCACATGCGGCGAGGGAGCATCATAAAGTCGAGCGTTGGCGCGATCGATTGATTTCAGAAGGTCAAGATGCCTTGACCGAATTGATCGACGAATATCCGCAAACCGACCGGCAATTGTTAAGGCAATTAATGCGCAGTGCTCAGAAAGAAGCGGCAGAAGCGCGGCCGCCAAAATCCTCGCGGGAGCTGTACCGTTATTTGAAAGAGTTGTTCGAAGCCGAATCCGAATGAACGGCTTAATGAGCCGAGTAGGTCGGGTTAGGCGGAGCCGTAACCCGACAAAACGATGGACAAAATGTCGGGTTACGCTAGAGCTAACCCGACCTACGCTACTAAAATAGGGGAGTTATTTACGACCAAATCCTTAATGAGCTGTGGGGTGCGTATCGTTAAAATTTTAAATTAGTGAAATTGTTCGAACAAATCGATTTGTCGGTTGCAGTTGGGCGAGGCGAGCGATGACAAGGCGACACCCAGTAGGCGGACCTTACGTCGGTCGGTTGGTGTTGTTTTCAATAAGTCCTCCAACAGCGGTAGAGCATTTAAGTTTTCGGTGATCGCTTTCGAAAGCGTTCGGCTACGCGTGATTTGCACAAAATCGCTATATTTTATTTTTATCGTTAGGGTATACGCCGCCAGTTTTTTCTCTTTCGCCTTGCCGAGCGCTTTGTTCAGCAGACTTTGCAACTGTATCAATAGAGTCTCCCGGTTATCGAGATCTTCTTGAAAAGTGACTTCAACACCGATCGATTTAGTGATTCGTTGGTGATTGACCGGGCGATTATCGATGCCTCGGCAAATATGGTAATAATGCAAGCCGGCTTTACCGAAATAATCTTGCAAAGAGGTGAGGGGTATCGTTTTTAAATCGGCGCCGGTAAAAATGCCTAGCTCATGCATTTTTTTCTCGGTGGCCTTGCCGATGCCGTGAAATTTTCCAATAGGCAGGGTTTCGATAAACCCTGGGCCGTTGTCGGGCGTGATTAAATACAAGCCGTCCGGTTTATCGAGATCGGAGGCTATTTTTGCCAGAAATTTGTTATAGGAAACGCCGGCGGAAGCGGTCAGTCCGGTCTGTTGTTTGATTTTTGCCTTGATGTCTTTCGCAATGAGTGTCGCAGAGCCTTTGCAGCGATTGCATTGGCTAACGTCAAGATAGGCTTCGTCGAGCGATAAGGGTTCGAACAAGTCGGTATAGTCGGCAAAGATTTTGCGGATGCTGTTTGACGCTTCTCGGTATGCTTCGAAACGGGGTTTGACGAAGATTGCATGAGGACAGAGACGATGTGCCGTTGACGATGGCATCGCCGAATGGATGCCGAATTGACGGGCTTCATAACTGCAGGTTGAAACCACTCCTCGAGACCCCGGCGGACCGCCGACGATCAAAGGTTTATTGCGGTATTGCGGAAAATCGCGTTGCTCGACCGCGGCAAAAAATGCATCCATATCGATGTGGATGATTTTACGAGCGGCTTCCATGGTCGTTGATGCGAGTCAGTCTTGGTCTTCTCGGTGAGACGGTAAATCCAAGGTTTCGGTCTCATTCCAGTCGGCGAAAGGGAAGGGCATTCGATCGGTGTTGAAGGTCAAGAACAGTACGATATGATACAGATAGGCTGCCAGCTTTTTCCCAAGATCGAGAATGTTCTTATTGGCCAAGCCGGTCAGCAGCGTGGATGCGATTTGCAGCAATATCACCGCCCACAACAATACCCTGACTAATCCCGCAATGACTGCGAATACCAACATAAAGGCGATTCTTTTCCAGGTGTTCGGTTTTTTGAGGTTTTCGTTGAGTTGTTCCTTCATGTTTTTTACCCGCGGTTCATGATGTCTCGTAAATCCAATGCGGCGGCATTGGCCCGAGCGATATAATTAGCCATCGTCAATGAATAATTCGCAAACAGACCGAAACCACTGCCGTTGAGAATCATCGGGCTCATAATTGGTTGTAGTGAGTTTTCCAATGCTCGGATCATAATGTCAACGGTATTCATTGCTCGTTTGTCGATCAGAATGGCTCTAAAATCGTGTTCGATCGCTTTAAGAATATGCAAAAGAGCCCAGGACGCACCGCGTGCTTCCCAAAAGATATCGTCGACCTCTAGCCAACTTGTTCGGGTTAATGGTTCGGTTGTGGCATGTTCCCTTTTGAGTCTTGATACTTTCGAATCTTCGGTGATCTGTACGGTCATTTCGCGAATATAAGTATGCTCACTGCTGGCGGATAGGCGTGTCGATAGACCTCCTAGACGCTTAATTACGATCTCGACATACTGCCAAAGATTGTCGGCTCGGGAATAAAATCTTGCTCGCTTTTCGCCGGTCGGTTTTTGAAGACGGATCATATAGTTGTGCAAAGCATCGATGCCTTTTTGATATTCCGCTTCGGTCGAAGGAAGCGCCCAGGAATTACGCTCGTAGTAAAAATAGGGCTCAGCAATCGCGAGGTCGGGGTCTTCGGCTGATTGCGACTGATCACGCGCGAAATGATTGCGTAATGCGGTCGTGGCGTCGCGCAAGATGACCAAGGCCCCCAATTCCCAGCTAGGCATGTTATCCATGAATATGCCCGGAGGCGCAGCGTCGTTAGTGATATAGCCACCGGGTTTATGTAGCAAAACTTCGGCGATATGCGCCAAGGTGTTGGCGTAAACATAGCCGACGGGAATATCGGACGTGTCATCTACCTTGGAGCGTTCTATCGCTTCGTCATAAACATTGAACGGATCGGGTTCCTGACTCCACCAGGTTGAGAGAATTAGCATTAAAACTAAAATCGCGGATCCGATGACACCAAGCGTCCAGAGGATCCCTTTATATGGTGTGTTCTGTGGTAAATCGTTTTCAGACATTTCCGGTATCCTTAGTGATCAGCATTTTTTAAAAATTGCTCTAATAATAACAGGTTTTATAGCCGTTGGCTCGCTAACAAAATCCGGATCAAGGCGTTCTTTTTTTAGCGCGAGGATGTGCCTGATCGTAAACTTCGGCAAGATGTTGGAAATTAAGATGGGTATAAATTTGCGTTGTGCCGATCGTGCTGTGGCCGAGTAATTCCTGAACGGCTCTAAGGTCGCCGCTGGATTCGAGTAAATGACTGGCAAAGGAGTGTCTCAGCATATGCGGATGAATATGTTCGGCGATCCCTTTCTTTCGACACCAGTTTTCGAATCTTTGTTGTACGCTACGTTGTGCGAGTCGGCTGCCTCTGGCCGATAAAAACAGCGCAGGCTCATCGCCGCGATTAAAATCGGTGCGTAATGGCAACCAGTTTTTCAATGCCTCGACGGCTTTACTGCCAATCGGTAATAGTCTGGATTTTCCGCCTTTTCCCGATTGCACGATTAAACTGCAATCGGCTAAATCGATATCGACTAGATTGAGCGAGGTTAATTCGCTAAGACGCAGGCCGCAGGAATAAAATAATTCGAAAATCGCTTGATCTCTGATTTCCAGCCAAGAATCGGTATCGGCTTCAAGGAAACCTGTGACTTGATCGACATCGAGTACGCTGGGGAGTTTTCTATCCTGCTTGGGCGCTTTGACCGCCTGGGCCGGGTTTAGCGTGGCAAGGTTTTTTTTTAGCAAATATCTGAACAAACTGCGTATCGCGGATAATTCGCGTTGTAGGCTTTTGCTACCGAGTCCTCGCCGGTGCCTCGAGGCGATATGGGTGCGAATATCGCTAGTGTGAATTGCCGACCATTCTTCAATGTCGTGTTCGACACAAAAATCGCGCAGTCTTTCCAAGTCGTGTCGGTAGCCTTCGACGGTATGGTCGGACAAGCGTTTCTCCGCTTGCAAGTAGCTTAAAAAGCTAGTTAACTGAGTCAGCGCGTCTTCAGTCATGTTCCGATTGGTGAAGCAACGAAATCAACCGTGTGGCAATAATTTCGCTCATTTGGGTCAAAAATAAATTACCCATGCTGTAATGGAAGCGGTTGTCTTCGCGGCTGCCGATCGCAACAATGCCTTCGAGTTGGGTGAACGACATGGGAATGATCGCGCAGGACTTAACCTCCGATGCCTCATCGCCGAACAAGACTCTGGCTTGTGCGAGAGTGGGGCGTCCGCATTTCGGCTGGCTGCTGCTCAGAATAGGTGCGAAGTGCTGAAGGTTGGGGTCGTTAGGCGCGATAAATAAATTGGCAATCGGCGTTTGCTCATATTCGGAAATAATACGCACGGCCACGAAATCGGTCATGAAAAAGTCGACGAACACATGTTCGAGATTCGCGACGGCTTCGTCGAGCGTCGCGGCGTCGAGCAATGCCAAGGTCAGTTTATGCATGCGATTAAACGACGTGTCATTGTCGCGGGCGATTTCAATCAGCGCGGTTAATTGACTTTCCAATTCCTGATGCTTGACTCTGAAAATTTCCAGTTGTTTGGATATCAACGAAATCGCATCGCCGCTCGGATGCGGTATCGTCATGCTTTCCAGAAGATTAAGGTGATCGTTGAAGAACTCGGGGTTAGCCTGCAAATAGGCTTCAACTTGTTTGTCTGTCAGTGTGTTGAATGCTTGTTTTTTCATCATAAGATACGTCCCTCGAAAACCGAAACGGCGGGTCCCGTCATCAATACCGGTTGTCCTCTCCCCGGCCAATTTATTGTTAATGATCCGCCGGGCAATTCGACGATGACTTTATGGTCGAGTAAATTTTGTTCGATGCCGATGATCGCGGCGGCGCAAGCGCCGCTGCCGCAGGCGAGTGTTTCCGCAGCTCCTCGCTCATAAACGCGAAGCTTAATATGGCCGCGGTCGATGACTTGCATAAAACCGATATTGGCGCGTTCGGGAAAATCGGGATGGCTTTCCAGTAAAGGTCCTAACTCATTGACCGGCGCATGCTTGATGTCGTGAACCTGAAGCACGGCATGCGGGTTGCCTAGCGAAACCGCGCCAAAACCTCTTTCGATATTATTGGCGATGACGCTGTAAAACTTCGCTTCATGCTGTGTCTTTAGCGGGATTTCTTCAGGCTTGTGTTTAGGGATGCCCATGTTGACCGTGATCATGCCGTCCGCGTTAAGCTTCAGCAATAATTGTCCGGCATTGGTATCGACACGGATTTCGTCTTTATGGGTCAATTGTTTTTCGAGGACGAATTTCGCAAAGCAGCGCGCCCCGTTGCCGCATTGTGCAACCTCGCTGCCGTCAGCGTTGAAGATACGGTATTTGAAATCAGCATCCGGACTAACCGGGTTTTCGACCAATAATAATTGATCGAAGCCGATGCCGAAATGCCGGTCCGACCAGGTGCGGATTTGTTCGGCCTGTAATGAAATGCTTTGATTGATGGCATCGATCACGACAAAGTCGTTACCGAGTCCATGCATTTTGGTGAATTCGATCATGGGTGTTATTTTCCGGTTAAGGCAGTAATTGTTCGCCAGTCCATAAATGCGTAAGGGGTTCCCGCTCGCGAATCAGGTGGCAATCGCCGCCATCGACCATGACTTCGGCGGCGCGCGGTCTTGAATTATAGTTGGAACTCATCGTAAAGCCATAGGCGCCGGAAGATCGCACCGCCAGCAAGTCGCCGGGCGAGAGTCTCAATTTGCGGTCTTTGCCGAGAAAATCCCCGGTCTCGCAGACCGGGCCGACGATATCCCAATGATTTTCATCCGCCGAACTTTGGCTTTGAATCGGAATGATTTCCTGCCAAGCGCTGTAGAGCGAAGGGCGGATTAAATCGTTCATCGCCGCGTCGACAATGGCAAAATTTTTGTCGACCGTGGTTTTAAGATATTCGACTTGCGTGACTAGAATGCCAGCATTACCGGCGATGGCCCGGCCAGGTTCAAGCAGGATTTCAATATCATTAGTCAGCTCAGATTGATTTAAGCGATCGAGTAAGGCTTCAACATAATCGGCCGGTTCCGGCGGTTGTTCGTCGCGATAACGGATGCCGAGACCGCCGCCGAGATCCAGATGGTGCAGGGTAATTCCCATTTTTTTTAGGTCGACGACAAGATCAAGTATCCGGCTCAATGCGTCCAGAAAGGGCGTCGTGTCGGTCAATTGCGAACCGATATGGCAGTCGATGCCGATGACATCGATATTCGGCATAGCCGCAGCCCGTTGATACTCAAGCAAGGCTTGTTCAATCGCAATGCCGAATTTGTTTTCTTTCAAGCCGGTTGAGATGTAAGGATGGGTTTTCGCATCGACGTCCGGGTTGACACGGAACGAAACCGGGGCTTTAACGCCGAGTCGGCCTGCCAGTTCATTGATTCTATCCAGCTCTCCGCCGACCTCGATATTGAAACAACGGATACCGGTCTTCAGCGCACTTAGGATTTCATCGCTGCGTTTACCAACGCCTGAAAACACAGTTTTTTTCGGATCGCCCCCTGCGGCTAAGACGCGTTCGAGTTCGCCGGCCGAAACGATATCGAAACCCGATCCTAATCGAGCCAAAATATTCAGCACCGCCAGATTGGAATTGGCCTTGACGGCATAACAGATCAAATGCGGCTTGTCGCCGAAGGGACGGTCGAAAGCATGCCAATGTCGTTCCAACGTGGCGCGTGAATAAATGTAGCACGGGGTTCCATGTGTAGCGGCGATTTCCCGTACCGGACAGTCTTCAGCGAACAATTCGCCGCTTTTATAATTAAAAAAATCCATGTTGTCAGTCTTCTTCAGTTTCAATATCGGTCGGTTGCTCTTTCGGGACATGGATAGGCGCCGGCCCGTCCGGCAAATAAAGCGGTCCGGTTTGTCCGCAGGCAGTGATCAATAATGCGATAAAGGGAGCGATTAAAAGTTTGGAATAATTCATAATGCATTGTTGTAAATCTGAGTAGGAAGCCAAGTGGCCAGCTGCGGCCAATAAGCCAAAACGGCCAACATGATAAGCTGAATTGCGATAAAAGGCATCACGCCTTTATAGATTTGACCGGTCGAAACCTCGGACGGAGCCACTCCGCGCAGATAAAATAACGCGAAACCGAATGGCGGCGTCAAAAACGACGTTTGCAGATTTAGCGCGATCATGATGCCGAGCCAGACCGGGTCGATATCCATCGCCAACAGTATCGGGCCGACGATCGGCACCACGACGAAGGTGATTTCGATAAAATCCAATACGAAGCCAAGAAAAAACATCACCAGCATCACGCTGAATACGGCGCCGAATTGGCCGCCCGGTAAGTCCGAGAGCAGGTTAACGATCAGTTCATCGCCTTCAAACCCTCGAAATACCAACGAAAACAAGGCCGCGCCGATCAGGATTAGAAATACCATGCTCGTGGTTTGCGTAGTGGTGCGCATGACTTCCTGCAATGTGGCTAAATTCAATTCGCTTTTTGCGATAGCCAGAATAATGGCCCCGAAAGCGCCGACCGATGCCGCTTCGGTTGGCGTAGCCAAACCGCCTATGATTGAACCGAGTACCGAGAGAATCAATACTAACGGAGGCGCCAGGCTAAACAACAGGCTCCGATAAAAGCCCGACTCGAGCCGGGCGTTTTGTTCCGCGGCCGGCATCAAATTCGGACGCAGCCAGGCCAGCAAGGCAATATAGATTAAATATAGTGCGACTAGGCCGAGTCCCGGCAGTAACGCGCCGGCGAATAAGTCGC
Organism: Gammaproteobacteria bacterium; assembly: GCA_018830325.1. Classification (GTDB taxonomy): domain Bacteria; phylum Pseudomonadota; class Gammaproteobacteria; order Methylococcales; family Methylomonadaceae; genus Methylotuvimicrobium. The sequence continues at coordinate 3,816 of JAHJSQ010000099.1, read as the reverse complement.
CGACCGAAATCGATTCCGGAGCAAATACCCCCATGTCGAGTTGAGCTTGCTGATAGGCGGTGGAAATGATATCGCCGAGCAAAACCAGTACGATAGACGGCGGAATAATTTGACCCAATGTGCCGGAAGCGCAAATCGTGCCGCAGGCCACGGCCGGATCGTAATTCTTGCGCAGCATGGTCGGTAGCGACAACAGGCCCATCGTGACTACAGTAGCGCCCACGATGCCGGTGCTTGCCGCCATCAACATGCCGACCAAAGTTACCGCGATGCCAAGGCCGCCGCGCAGGGTGCCGAACAAATTAGTCATTGCTTCTAAAAGGCTTTCGGCAATGCGCGACCGTTCGAGCATGACGCCCATGAACACGAAAAGCGGTACCGCGATCAGCGTTTCATTACCGATGATGCCGTACAGACGGTTCGGCAATGCGTTTAAAAATGCCATGTCGAAATTGCCCAGCAACAAACCCAGTCCCGCGAATGCCAGCGCGGTGCCGCTCAATGCAAAGGCGACCGGAAAACCGCTTAATAGCACGACAAAAACCGCGGCAAACATCCATAGAGCCATCATATTATCCATTTTCATGGGCCTCTATTGAGCCGGGCTCATTCGAGAGATCGAGACCCAAGACAATCATTAAGTTAGCGAGGAACATGGAAATACCTTGCAGGATTAATAGGCAAGCGGTCAATGGAATAGTGCTTTTGATCAAGAATACGCCGGGAAGGCCGCCGGAATTACTCGAGCTTTCGAAGATTTTCCAAGATTCGGCGACATAATCCCAGCTACTGTAAAGAATAAATCCTGAAACCGGCAGTAATAACAATACAACGCCGCAGCAATCGATCCAGGCACGGGCCGATTTGCCAAGGCGTTGATAAAAAATATCGACCCGGACATGGGCGCCGGTTTTCAAGGTGTAGGCCGCACCCAACATAAACACCAGCGCATGCATATAGGAAACCGACTCCTGCATGGCGATCGAATTGTAATTAAACGCATAACGAAGCATGACGATCGTAAACGTTACCACGACCATGAACAACGTTAGCCAGGATACAGTCGTTCCGATCCATTCGTTAAGCAGGTCGATTTTATCGGCAAGGCGGCGGCAGAATTGCACAATCGAAGACATAGATGCTGAGGCTCGGGTGTAAAAAATGAGAAAGGAGGTTATTATACCGAATACTTCGTTCGGGATGAGTGATTCAACCCGTCCAAGGCGATTCGAGAGCTTCGACATACCCTTTATTGTCATTTAACACTCTCGAGTCTCCCTCACCTAACGCTAGGTGATCCGCGTAGGGTACGCTGTGCGTACCATGGTAGCCCCGCGATGTTCATGTGCTAACCGAACCGCCAGGGCACGGCTTTGGTACGCGCAGCGTACCGTACAATTTATGTGTAACGATGAGGGCGTGAGTATTCAGTCCGACGGCCATTCTCGTTCCCATGCTGGAGCGCTCATCGTTATACATAAGTCAAAAATTACTGTTTTGCAATCTTAGCTAATGAGGCTTCGATACCATTTTTTGTCGCCCAACGTTCCCGACTTCGAAATCGCGATCTGGGGATCGCTCCCACAGAGCATCCGCCCCCTTATGGGAGCGACGCCTTCGTCGTCCCTCACCTAACGCTAGGTGAGGGAAAGCCACTGATGTTCAATATCCGCAGATTTATCAAACAGCACCGTTTCCAGGTATACGACGAACTCTGTTTAGCAAGTTTACCGATACTTGTGTATAACGGCGAGCGCTGGAGCGTGGGAACGATAGGGAGTGTGAATAATTACATGAGCGCAGGGCGAGGAAACCATTTGGGGAGATTATTTTGTGCGTATTTTTGGGTTCGAAGTTCGGCAATTATTGCCGGCATGATTATTGATTCGGTAAGGATATAAGGATTTCCTACGATACCGCTGCGACATTCTGTGTTGAGGCGTAAGTAATTGAAATAAATATATAAAGTGTCGTGGCGAAAGAGCGGGCTAGCATCGCTATATTTTGATTCCGATTCTCGAAAAAATAAATAGCTAAGATTGCCATTAAAAGAGTAGAAATTTAAATTTCCGCCTACTATCCTTAAATAAAGCTTAACGCTTTTGTTACGGTTCCTTGAATGATTCCTGAAGAATCTTTGTAACTATTCAGTTCCCCGGCAATTATCATTCCCACGCTCTGCGTGAGAAGGATAGGGGGATTTGAATAATTACGAATCTTTTGTCTTTTAAAAAATAGTTTTTGGTGATTGGTTATGCAACGACAAACTCTTGTCATTTCATTATTATCCGCGGCAATGGTATTGCTGCCGGCTTGCAGCAGTTCTCCTTCACGGCATGTTGAAATTAAACCGGCGACTCCGCCAAGAGTTTCTATCGGCTCTCAGTGGACCTATAAACCGGCTATAGCCGCAAAGTTCGCGCAAAAGGAACAGGGCGTATTTCCTAGACCGCCATCATTGGAGCCAGCGGTCGATTTTTGGCGTAAGACTTATGGCGTATGGCATCGTTCGGAAGTCGCGTTTCATGATGATCGTTTTATGGGCGTTATATATGAAGTGATGAGGTTACCGGGCAATGTCGGCGAAGGCTTGACTAACCAACAAAAAACGATGATCGAACAGCGCAAAGCATTTTGGAAAAATCGCTTGAATGATTTAGACAAGAAATTGCGAGCTAAAGCTCCGCTAAACCAAGTCGATAAACAAATCGTCGCCAGAATCCAAAGCCAAGGCAATTTGCATGAGATTTTGCCTGAAGCCAGTCAAAGATTACGTTCGCAACGCGGCATTAAAGAACGCTTTAAACGCGGCATGGAGATCAGCGGTCGTTATGATGCGCAATTTAGACGAATTTTCCGCGAATATAATTTGCCGGAGGATTTCGCCTATTTGCCGCATGTCGAGTCGTCATTTCAAGCTTCCGCAAAATCTCACGCCGGCGCGGTCGGCATGTGGCAGTTTACGAAAGGAGCCGCCGAAACATTTATGCCGGGTAAAAACAGACCCGATCGGCGGCACGATCCGATCGCCTCGGCTCATGGCGCGGCTCGTTATCTAAAGTATGCTTACAACAAACTCAACGATTGGCCGACTGCGGTGACTTCTTATAATCACGGAATCGGCGGAATGTCGCGTGCACAAAATCAAGTTGGCCACGATTTCGAACAAATCGTCGAACGATACAACAGTCCGATTTTCGGATTCGCGTCGCGTAATTATTATGCACAGTTTTTGGCTGCGAGAGACATCGCAGCGAACCCTTTGGCTTTTTTTCGCGAAGGTATAAACTATGAAGGCCCGATGGGGTCGGCTCATTACCTCGCCTCGGAGTAACGGCTTTTCATCAGACGATGTAGCCTCTCCAGTCTCCCTATAAAGTTAAAGGGGGCTGGAGCTGAGGTATCCCCACGAAATAGCCAAATAAAACAATTTACTATGGCTGAAAATTGATAGATATATTGATTTTTTTCATCGTTCCTATGCTCTGCGTGGGAATGCATCCCGGGACGCTCTGCGTCCCCAGAGGTCGATAATCCCGACAAGAGCAACGATACATTCTCTAAGTTTCTTAATCCGATTGCCCGCTGCAGTCGACGCAGAGCGTCTAAAGCGGCATTCCCACGCAGAGCACTCGCCGTTATACACAAGTATCGGTAAACTTGCTAAACAGAGTTCGTCGTATACCTGGAAACGGTGCTGTTTGATAAATCTGCGGATATTGAACATCAGTGGCTTTCCCTCACCTAACGCTAGGTGAGGGAAAGTCGGGAACGTTGGGCGACAAAAAATGGTATCGAAGCCTCATTAGCTAAGAT
>JAHJSQ010000098.1 GCA_018830325.1 Gammaproteobacteria bacterium | reverse complement strand
TCCCGGGACGCTCTGCGTCCCCAGAGGTCGATAATCCCGACAAGATCAACCAGACATTCTCTACAGTTTCTTAATCCAATTGCCCGCGGCAGTCGACGCAGAGCGTCTAAAGCGGCATTCCCACGCAGAGCATGGGAACGAACGTTTTGTGGGGATACATCAGAACCTGACCCCTTTTTAACCCCTTTTTAGCTGTTGGTTGAATGCAGGTTTTGCAGGAGCAAAAATCTGCCCTGCCGCCGACACCTGTTGGTCGAGCGAACCCTGTTCGGAACCGGTCATTTCATTGCTGAGCTTTTGCGTATCGAAAAATTAGATAAAGAGTCCCAATCTGCGAACTTTCACTGTAATCGGCAACTTATATTGATGTTCATCATCCCGTCTACTCAAACAAGCCGCCATTTTTGTTATACCTTTCGCACGTCAAATTTCAGTAATGCTCGGGGCTTAATTTGATCTACGAGGGGTATAATCGGCCGGATTTTGATAATCTAGGGCACTTTTTCTCTCAAGAGTCGGCTGAATGAATGCAATTTTTCTGATGTTAATAGGCTTGGCTGCCATGGCGCTGGGTTATTTTGTCTACGCAAAATTTATCTGCGAAAAAATCTTTAAAGTCGATCCCAAGTTTCTGACCCCGGCTCATGAATTGAACGACGGTATCGATTATGTACCGACCAACAAATATGTACTATGGGGGCATCATTTTACCTCCGTCGCCGGTGCCGCGCCGATTATCGGTCCCGCCATCGCCGTGATCTGGGGCTGGGTGCCGGCTTTCATTTGGGTGGTGTTAGGCACCATCTTCTTTGCCGGCGTGCATGATGCCGGCGGCATCTGGGCCAGTAACCGCAATCAAGCCAAATCGATCGGTTCGTTGACCGGCGATATCATCGGCAAACGCGCCCGCAGCTGTTTCATGATCGTGATCTTTCTGTTGCTGCTGATGGTGAATGCCGTATTCGCGGTCGTCATTGCCCGCCAGTTGATTGGTTTTCCCAGCGCGACGATACCGGTGTGGGGGGCTATCGTTGTGGCGTTGATCATCGGCCAACTGATTTACCGCCGTTCTATCGGCTTGATGAGCGTTACCTTATTAGGCGTCATTGCATTGTATGCGATGATTTATGTAGGCGCCAAGCTGCCGGTTTCATTGCCCGAGCAAGTGGCCGGTTTAAACGACAACCAAAGCTGGATCATCATTTTGTTCGCTTACGCGGCAATCGCTTCGTTATTGCCGGTGTGGGTGTTATTGCAACCGAGAGATTACATCAACGGCATTCAATTGTTCATCGGACTGATTTTGTTTTACGGCGCGGTATTGGCTGCAGGCCCGGAGATTGTCGCCCCTCCCTTCAATACCCATTTGCCGGAAGGCACGCCGTCGATCATTCCGATTTTATTCGTGACCATTGCCTGCGGCGCCATCTCCGGTTTTCATGGCTTGGTGTCGAGCGGTACGACTTCCAAGCAGTTGGATAAAGAGCCGGATTTACGTTTTGTCGGTTATTTCGGCGCGGTTGGCGAAGGTTTATTGGCATTGTCGGCCATCATTGCGACAACTGCGGGATTCGCTACCTTGGGCGACTGGCAGGCAATCTATCACAGCTTCGGGCAAGGCGGCGTCGGCGCATTCATCCAAGGCGGCGGGAATATCCTGCAGCAAGGTCTTGGGCTGGATAACGTTTTGGCGGAAACGCTACTGACTGTGATGGTCGTATTGTTTGCCGGTACCACGATGGATACCAGCTTGCGGTTACAGCGCTATATTTTTCAGGAATGGGGGGTTATTTACCGGATCGGTTGGCTGCAAAAACCGCTTCAGGCGACTCTATTGGCGGTCGGTTCGTGTTTGCTATTGGCCTTCGGCGTCGGCGGCGACGGTTCCGGCGGACTATTGATATGGCCGTTGTTCGGCACGACCAATCAATTGCTGGCCGGATTCACGCTATTGGTGATTACGGTGATGCTGGTAAAACGCGGCCGACCGATGTGGTATACCCTGGCACCGTTGCTATTTTTACTGATCATGACCACGCTGGGCCTGCTAATCCAACTGAAAAGTTTTTTCGACCAACAAGACTGGTTCCTGCTGTCGCTCGACATCGTAGTATTGATCGCCGCCATCCTGATTTCTCTGGAATCGAGCTGGGTACTCGGTAAACAAATCAAAGCCAATAAAGCGGAGGCCGTCAATACATGAAATTGAACGAACTAAAGGCCTTATTCGACCGGGCCGATCATTACGCCGAAGCGTTCTATAACGCCCCCTATCGAGCGGCTATCGCCCGCGCCCGCCGCGAGCAGGACGATCTCTTCATGTTGTTGGTGTTCAGTGAAATGATGGGAGTGCCCAATCCCGTCAGTTATTACACATTGGAATTACAGCCCATCCTACTCGAACGTTTTCACGACTGGCATCGGCGCATGGGCATGGAGCACTCGCCGCTGGACCATATCAAATGCTGTTGATGCGATGAGTTTGATAACCGAAAATCGGATTCTGTTGGTCGGCGGCAAGGGCGGTGTCGGAAAAACCACGGTGTCCTCGGCGCTTGCCTTACTCGCCGGTCGGCGCGGAAAAAAAGTGCTGCTGGTTTCGACCGACCCGGCGCATAGCCTGGCCGATGCATTCGGCTGCCGGATCGGCGACAACATCACCCGGCTGGCGGCCAATATAGACGGCTTGGAATTAGACCCCGACCGCGAAGTGGAACAACATCTGGAGCGGGTGAGCACCCAACTGAAGCGGTTTACCCGACCGGAAATGTATGGTGCGATCGAAAAACAGATGCGCTTGACCCGTCAATCGCCGGGCGCGCAAGAAGCCGCGATGCTCGAACGCATTGCCAATACCCTAACACTGGGACTCAAGGACTACGATCTGACCATTTTCGATACGGCACCGACCGGCCATACCTTGCGTTTATTGAGTCTGCCCGAAGCCATCGCCGCTTGGACTCAGGGCTTGCTAAACGCCAATCAACGATCGGAAAAATTGGCTGAAGTTCTCGAGCACTTAACGCCTAAAGCCGGGCGCGACATCGATAATCCGCTGTCCGATCCAAATGAGCATGCCACGGCAGGTATGGACGCACGCACCAAAGCTATCGCTGAAACGTTGCTGACCCGGCAACGCTTGCTACAGCGAACCCGCGAACTGTTTCAAGACAGCGAGCAAACGGCCTTGCTGTTTGTCTTAACGCCTGAAAAACTGCCGATTCTCGAAACCGCCCGCGCGGTAAAAGCCTTGCAACAGGAAAGGCTGCCTCTAGCCGGTTTGGTCGTCAACCGCATATTGCCGGAAGAAGCCGGCAGCGATTTTTTAGCGCAACGCCGTCGGCAAGAAAAAAGACACTTGCAGCAAATAGATCAAGACTTTAACGAACTACCGAGATATCCGATTCCATTACAGGCAACCGACATACAAGGCATCGACGGGTTGAACAGAATGGCGGATTTATTAAAAAATGCAGGGTTATGATGGTATTTTTCAAGCGGTTTATCGGGGATGGTATAAGCGCCAACTGAACGGTCATTCTATAGTGCATTTGCATCATTGTTTATCCTAATGGCATGAATTGACGATATCCCGGACGTAGGGATATGACGCTAAGGATTTCGCGAAAAATAACTTCCTCGAGTTATGAGCTTTGTCGAGGGTTCGGTAACTCGCCTGGCAGGACGCTGTGAATACGTCCATGTAGGCTTGACGTCGGCGACTGATTGCCAAGGATGGCATGAATGCAGATTTTGCAGGAGCAAAAATCTGCCCTGCCGCCGACACCTGCCAATCGAGCAACCGAACCCTCCAAAAATAGGGAAGTTATTTATGACCGAATCCTAAGCATTGCTATCCCTGGTATTTAGATTTCGAAAATCCATGCCGGACTGACGCGTTTGTTAAATTTGGCGCCTATATGCTATCGGCGCGAAGGTAGCAGGCTGACAGAGGCTCAAGGCTCATCGCGTATTCTGATGAACACAGCAAAACGAGGTAAGCCCTTATCGGTGTAGCCTTGATGACGAAAGTTAATAAGGCTGCCCAGAGTCGGCGGGTCTTCTCTTTCCCGCTGGCTGAATCCGGTGCCGATGTAAAATTCCTTCCCGTTTTCGGTTCGGACTTTAAGAGAGCCCATCTTGCCGGCAAATTGTCCTTTGCCGGAACGATAACCGATCACGACCGCTTCCCCATCGTCGTAAGGTTTTAATTTAAGCAACCGATTGCTGCGTCCATGTTGATAAAGACTATCTTGATGATGCAGCATCAGACCTTCGCCGCCTTCGCCCACGATTTGATCCAGTCTTTGCTTTAATTCGTCGGAGGATGCGACCCGAAATTGCTTGATGAAATTCAGATACGGTGTATACCGTTGTTGTGCCATGTGCCGCATTGCGGCGACCCGTTCTGAAAAGGGTTTCGGGTTGTCAGGCAGGTCGAAGACCATCAGCTTGATTTTCTTCCAACCGGAATGAGGGGCCTTGCGACTAACGATGGAAACGGTCTGCTGATATTGACCTCTCGCCAACCATAATTCGCCATCCAGCGTTACATCGGGAAAGTCTTCGATGAACCAAGCGGGTGCATGGAGCAGGTGGCCGTTTTTAGAAATCAGTTGTTTTCCGTTCCAACGCGCCCGGATCCCATCAAGCTTTTCGCTGACCCAATATTCAGAGACATCGATCGACGGATCGAAAACTTTGGCCTGCATGATGTCCGGTTTTTCAATGGCCGCAGCGCATGAAACAAATAAAAATATCGGGATGATCAGCAAGCGGACTAAGTTGAAACGTTTAGATTTGTTCATGCTGTTGTTTCCGCGGGGTCTTTATGGCGAAAAACCCTGTAATTCGTTATTTTTTCCTTCAGAAAATGAAAAAATGCAAAGAGAGCATAACTATTATGAGTTCATGTGGCGATGAGGGTTAGCGCTAGGCTGGCGAAAAAAGCCATTTTAGCTAATTTCTGTGTTCCCGCTTTTTATTCCTTTCACACTTCAAATTTCGGCAGTGCTTAAGGAGGCGCCGGGGGTGATCGGTCCCTCACCTAACGCTAGGTAAGGGACTGGCATAGAGCCTACATGGACGTATTCACCCAGCAACTAAATTAACCAAGATAGTTAACCATAACCAATGGACTATAGAATTTAGGTGCTGGGTGAACGGCGGTCCTCGATAGACACATCCCATACCTTTTATTCTTAGACGGTTTTTCGATCAAAAGGGAGTAGGTAACCCTTAGCAAAATAAACCGGCCGCGTGGATTCCGGCGATCGCGCAACGCTCGTCTTGATCGGAGACGTCGCCGGAGATCCCGACCGCGCCGAGAATTTTATGGTCGGCATTACGAATCAATACGCCGCCCGGCACGGGCATGACCTTACCTCCCGCTAAGCCGATCAGCGCGTTCATGAAGTCGGGGCGTTGTTCGGCAACGGTGGCAAGACTTCGCGACGACATGCCCATGTTTACCGCACCCCAGGCTTTGGCAATGGCAACTTGTTCTCGAATCATCGTGGCGCCGTCTTCGCGTTGCATCGCTTTGAGATGGCCGGCTCCGTCCAACACGACGATCGTCAGCGGTTCCAGGTTGAGTTGGCGGGCATTGGTTAATGCGACATGAATGATTTGATTGGCTTTTTCCAGAGTTAGGGCATTCATCGATGATCTCGTTATTATATTTTTTAGAATAAATCGGCCGGGTAAAAACCCGAAATAAGGCTTGTCATTTTAGCAGCGGACCTAAATATTCCCATACTTTTTCGGCGATAATCGGCTGCGCGTTGGCATTCGGATGTATTCTATCGCGTTGCATCAATTCCGGATTCAAGGCCACGCCTTCGAGAATGAAAGGCACGAAAGTCAGGTCGTGTTCCTTGGCCAATTCCGGATAAACCTGATAAAACATTTCGATATAGCGTTTACCGAGATTCGGCGGCATGCGCATGCCCAGCAACAAAACTTGCGCATCGGCTTGTTGCGAGCGCTCGACTATTTCGCTCAAGTTTTCGTGCATTTGTTTAGGTGTCAGTCCTCTTAAACCGTCGTTGCCGCCCAGTTCTAGCAGTACCCACTCCGGTTCATGCCGCGCCAACGCACTGTCGATACGCGCCAATCCGCCGGCACTGGTATCGCCACTGATGCTTTCATTAACGACTCGGTGCGGGAACTTTTCGGCCTCCAGCTTTTTCTGAAGTAAATCGACCCAGCCTTTCCCCGCTTCTATTCCGTAACCGGCGCTGATACTATCGCCTAATACGACAATCGTTTTAGCCGGCGCGGCCGCTGAAACTAACGCCATCATTACTGCAAGCAAAAATTTGGACATGACACAGACTCATACTGAAAGAACGTTAAAAAATATTATCGTCACCGAAAATCTCGGTAAAACCGTGCAAACTTCGGACGGTACTTTGCATATCTTGGCATCGGTCGATTTACAAATCAAACCGGGAGAGAGTCTCGCGGTGGTCGGCGAGTCCGGTTCCGGCAAATCGACTTTATTGAGTTTGTTGGCTGGGCTCGATACACCGACAAGCGGTTCCGTGACGATTGACGATCGCGATTTGACGGCGATGGACGAAGACGGGCGGGCTGCGGTACGTAACGAGCTGATCGGCTTTGTGTTTCAGTCGTTTCAATTGTTGCCGGGTTTAACCGCTGTCGAAAATGTGATGTTGCCATTGGAGTTGGGCGGCAACAAAAATGCGCGCGCCTTGGCCGCCGATTTGCTCGGCAGGGTGGGGTTAAGCCATCGACTCAATCATACGTCAAGGCAGCTTTCAGGCGGCGAACAACAGCGCGTGGCGTTGGCTCGCGCTTTCGTGACGCGGCCGGCTATTTTATTCGCCGACGAGCCGACCGGTAATTTGGACAGTAAAACCGGCGAACAAATCATCGATTTATTGTTCGAATTGAACCGCGAAAACAGCACCACGCTAATATTGGTCACGCATGACAACCATTTGGCCGAACGCTGCCGGCGCAGCATTAAACTCGATGCCGGGAGATTGGTATGACGCGTTTTAATCTGGCGCTACGCTTGTTGTTTCGCGATAGCCGTTCCGGCGAACTCACGATTCTGATTGCCGCATTGATTATTGCCGTGACTAGTTCGACTGCAATTACGCTGTTTGCCGATCGCCTGCATCGGACGATGACCTTACAGGCCGCCGATTTTCTCGCGGCCGATTTGGTAATTACGAGTCCGGAACGTATTCCCGGCGCATGGTTGGAAAAAGCCGGCGAATTGGCTTTGACTCGTTCGGAAACCGCTGAGTTTTCGAGCGTTTTGATTGAAAACGACGAACTGTTGTTGGCCGGGGTGAAGGCGGTCAGTCCCCGTTATCCATTACGCGGTTTTTTAAAGGTCACCGGCGCCGATTTCAGCGATGAGCAAACATTGGCGTCCGGGCCTGAGCCGGGGTCGGTATGGGTTGAAAAACGCGTGCTGTCGGCGCTGCATTTGCAAATCGGCGATGCTTTGACGGTCGGCGAAAAAGTGTTGACGATCAACCGTGTCTTGACTTACGAGCCGGACAAGCGCGGCGATTTTTATAGCCTGTCCCCGCGGGTCATGATGCATGCCGACGATTTACCGGCTACGGGAGTAATACAGCCGGGCAGCCATGTGCATTATTTCTTTCAGTTCGCCGGCGAAGCGCAAGGCATCATGGCATTCAATCGATGGGTCAAGCCGCAGCTGAATCCGTCCCAGCGCATCATGGATATTCATCAAGACCGCCCGGAAGTCGGCAATGCGCTTAATCGGGCCGAGCGTTACTTGGGACTGTCCAGCATCGTCGTGATTTTGATCGCCGGTGTCGCGATTGCCGCCGCAACGCGCAGGTATAGCGAGCGTCATTTCGATGCCACGGCGGTGTTAAGATGCTTAGGCTTGAAACAAAAAGAAATTTTATGGCTTTACGGTAGTCAGTTTTTTATTCTCGGAATGCTGGCCAGTGCCATCGGCTGTCTTTTTGGCTGGTTTGCGCAGGCCGGGCTGTTTCATCTTTTGCATGATTTGTTACCGGATACGATCGCCTCGCCGAGCTGGTTTGCGGTATTTTTCGGTTTTGCGACGGGTATGGCGGTGCTGCTGGGTTTTGCTTTGCCGCCGCTGCTGAGACTCAAACGGGTGTCGCCGCTACGCGTGTTACGCCGCGATCTGGAGCCGTTACCGTCCGCGGCTTGGCTAATTTACGGTTTAGCGATTGCTATTATCGCGGTTTTGATATGGCGTTATACCGAAGATTTTAAAATGACCGGCATCATCATCGGCGTCGGCCTAATTGCGTTACTCGTTCTGGGCAGCGCGGTTTACGGAATCCTTTGGGCCTGTCAAAAGTTGTTGCCCGGTTTGCCGCTAACTTGGCGTTTCGGTGTGCAAGGTTTGATTCGTAACCGGCAGGCATCGGTGAGTCAGATTTTGGCCTTTAGCATCACGCTGGTGGCGATGACCTTGAGCTTTACGGTCAGAAACGATTTATTGACCGACTGGCAACGTCAGTTACCGGAACAGGCGCCGAATCATTTTGTGTTGAATATTTTTCCCGAACAACAGGCCGGTTTTCAGCAGGATTTGGATGATCAAGGCCTTACCGGCAGCCGCTTTTATCCGATCGTGCGTGGACGACTCGTCCGAATCAACGGCATTCCGGTGCAGAAAATCGTCAGTAAGGATTCCCAAGGCGAACAAGCTACGCATCGGGACTTGAGCCTAACCTGGTCGGAGCAGGTGCCCGATGAAAACAAGATTCTATCCGGCCGGTGGTGGGCGGATGAACGACCGGGATTGGTGTCGATCGAACAAAAGTTGGCTTCGAGTCTAGGCGTGGAGCTCGGCGACAAGCTGACTTTTACGATCGGCAGCGAACAATTGCAAGCGGAAGTCATCAGTATTCGCAGCGTTAAGTGGGATACGATGAAGCCTAATTTTTACATGATTTTTTCGCCCGGGACCTTGGACGGATTTGCCAGCACCTCAATGACCAGTTTTTATTTACCGGAAGATCAAAAACATTTCTTGAATGAATTGGTCAAGCGCTATCCGAGCGTGACGGTTTTGGAAGTCGATTTAATTCTCAAGCAGTTTCAAACGATCTTGGCGCAGTTGACGCAGGCGATCAATTATTTGTTATATTTCGCGTTGTTGGCCGGATTTACCGTGCTGTTCGCGGCGGTTCAAGCCGGGTTGGACCAACGCATTCATGAAGGTGCGCTGATGCGAACGCTAGGTGCACATCGGCAATTTTTAAGGAAGACACATGTAATCGAATTTGCACTATTGGGTTTTAGTGCGGGCATTTTGGCGATCGGTCTGTCCGAAATCGTGCTTTTCGCGTTATATACCGAAGTGCTGCATTTAAATTACCAACCCAATTTTCTGCTATGGTTGGTCATGCCTACGCTTAGCGGTTTTTTTATCGGACTCGCTGGTTTCTGGGGAGTTAGGCATGTAGTCGATAAACCCCCGGTATCCGTTTTAAGGGAACTTTAATCGATATATACTCATCGTAGATGAAAATTCGGCCTCGGGGTGCCTGCCAAAGGACGCCGTAAACCCAGCACCTAAATTCCATAGCCTATTGGCCATGATTGATTACATAGATAATTTAGGTGCTGGGTAAATACGTCCAAGTAGTCTCTACGCCAGCTTCATGCTGGCAAAGCCTTTACCGAGCACCTCGAGGCCTCCTCCGGAACTGCCGAAATTTGAAGTGCGAAAGGGATAATTCATCCTTTATTCATATAAAAAGTTTTATTTTTTGCTCCGACTATAAACTCTACTAAAGAGGTACGCTTATGAAAAAATCGACACTTGGAATCACCATGATCTGCGGATTGCTGCTATCCGCTTGTGCAACTCAAACCGGCTGGACACCCACGGTCGATACTTACGATAGCCCCAATGCCTACCGCTTGAATCAAGACCTGTACGAATGCGAACAATTGGCTCGTCAGGCAGCAGGTGGGACTGTTAAAGAAACGGCGATCGGCACCGGCGTCGGTGCCGCTATCGGTGCGGCGGGCGGCGCTGTTGTCGGCGCCTTTACAGGCAGCCCCGGAACAGGGGCTGCAATCGGCGCTGCGGCCGGCGGTTTCGGCGGCGGTGCTAAACAAGGGTTCGAAGCCGAGGAAGCCTTCAAAAGAGCTTTCCGCACTTGTTTACGTAACCGCGGTCATAGAGTCGTTAATTAATCGGCTTATTGCTACCTAAATCCTTAGAGGCGATAAACTTATTGCCTCTAAGGTCACTTGATGAAACAACTCGCCTCATCTTCTTTTCAACTTCAGTTTGTCTATTGTCGAAAAAACTCGAACGATTTCCGTTTTTCCATGATACTTCCCTACAAAACCGGACAATAGTAAGGGTATCTAAGGTTACTTAATGACTCCCTTTTGATCGAAAAACAGTCGAAGAATAAAAGGTATGGGATGTGTCTATCGAGGACCGCCGTGAACCCATCCATGAGGGCTTGACGGCAGCAATCCCTGCTGCCGACATCCTCCTAGCCACACCCCATACCTTCATAAAGTTAGCTATTTTTTGAGTATAAAGGGAGTAATTTCCTTAAATGGCTCCAATGCCTTGCATCACTGCCATCAAATTAACGGAACCCCGTCATTCCAGCAGCTATCAGACTTTTCCGGCTGAGGTTAAGAAAGTATTGGCGAATACAACATAAAAAATTTATTTTCCATGAAGCCTCGTAGGGTAGGCTATGCATACCATGACAACCCCACTAATGCTAACGCAAGCCCTTAGGGTTTGATTCGACAGGAATTCGGTACTTAACCGCATGGAGGTACGCGCAGCGTACCCTACGATTTATGTATAACGATGAGCGCTCCTTTGTGATCCCCCATAACTTGGTTACCGAGGCGAGATCGGTATGCACTCCCGCTTTGGATCAGTGGTAGCGAGGAAAATTATTAAGTTGGTGGCGATATTTTTTACAACAGCTAGAATTTATGGCATAGACTTTTGCTAAAAATGTATCGAACCTTATAAGGCGCATCACAACGATGAAAAAAAATATTATCCCGAATAATAACGAAAAGAAACTGGGCGATAACGACTTTATTGTTTCGAAAACCGATATTATCGGCAAGATCACCTACGCTAACCGTATTTTCATGGAAATCGCCGGATATGCAGAGTCCGAGTTACTCGGCGTGCAGCACAACATTATTCGGCATCCCGAAATGCCGCGCGGCGTATTTCGGTTTATGTGGGATACCCTAAAGTCCGGAAACGAATTTTTCGGTTTTGCCAAAAACCTGTGTTCCGACGGTGGGTTTTATTGGGTTTTCGCAAATATTACGCCGGACTACGATAAAGACGGCAAATTACAGGGTTATTATTCGGTTAGGCGCAAACCGCCGACATCGGCATTGGATGTTTTAGTGCCGATTTATCGGGAAATGCTGGCGATAGAAAAAAACTGTTCCGCAAAAGAAGCTCCGGATAAATCGTTGGCTTATTTATTCGATGTCGTCGCGCAGACCGGCGCCAAAAATTATGACAGTCTCGTTCTGGGGCTTTATAAACCGAATGGAGTTTAATGATGAGCCGCCACACCAGTGCCGATATTCCCTATCTCAAAGCCAAGGTCAATTATGCCGTAGCCGGTATTGTTTTACTTGCTGCGGTCAATTTTTTTTACGCGACTTTTATCAGCGGCTTTTCATGGCTAATTCTACTTTTTAATCTTGGACTGACTGTCATTGCGTTTTATGCACTCGCAGAGACAAAAAAATATTTGGGTATTATTGCCATCATCCAAGATGTATTAATAAGAACCAATGACGGCGAACTTTACCACCGTATCACCGGAACCAAGGGAATGGGCGAGCTCGGCAAAATCGCCTGGGAATTGAACGAAATGCTCGACATCATGGAGTCTTATTTCAAAGAAATCACGACTTGTTTCGATCAAGCGGCCAAAGGCAATCATAGCCGTTATGCTCTAGCGGACGGCTTTCCCGGATTACTTAAATCGTCTGCGAAATCTGTCAATAAAGCATTGCGAGTCATGAGCGATAATGAAACGATGATCACGAAAAATCGCCTATCCGCCGGATTGCACATGCTGAACACCTCGAATTTACTCGATAATCTCAAATCCAATCAGGAAGACCTGCTGAGCATTACCGAACAAATGCATAAGGTTGAAGGCATAGCGATCAAAACAGGGAATAACGCCGAAAATAGCTTGTCGTCGGTTAATACGATTAGCCATTCGTTAACCAATATCAATGACAATATTCATTCGGTTACCGATGTCATCACCGCACTAATCGATGACAGTAAAAAAGTAACCGAATCCTTATCGATGATAACCGGTATCGCCGACCAAACCAATCTGTTGGCGCTCAACGCCTCGATCGAAGCGGCTCGAGCCGGCGAGTACGGGCGAGGTTTCGCGGTCGTCGCGGAAGAAGTCAAAAACTTGTCCGATCACACTAAGAATGCGGCGCTGGAGGTCACTAAAACACTCAATTCCTTCAATAAGCGCGTCAATCAAATGCATACCGAAGCAGAGGCATCCGCCGAACTTTCCCAAGAAATCATGGAAAAAGTCGACGAATTTAGGAATCAGTTTGCCGACCTTTCAGTTTCGGCAAAAGCATCGGTCGGCTATATTAGTTATGCCAAGGATAAAACCTTCGCACTATTAACCAAAGTCGATCATATCGTTTATAAACAGAACGGCTATATTTCGATCGAAAACTTAAAGCGTTGTCCGCAAGCCGATGCGATCGATATCGATCATCAGCATTGCAGACTTGGCAAATGGTATTTCGAAGGAATTGGACATGAGCAATTTAGGTCCACGCAAGCCTATGTCAGACTGAATAAGCCTCATGAAGACGTGCATAAATTCACGCGACGCGCCTATGAATATTCACGAAATAACTGGCAAAGCAACAAAGCGATCATCGACAATATAATCAACGACATGCAACAGTCGGAAGATGCCAGCGCCGAAGTGATGGCCTTGATCAGCGAGATGGTTGAAGAAAAGCATGCTAATTTGACCTAGTCAGGCTTTCCTCGTTCCCACCGCTCCAGCGTGGGAATGCATACAGAATTTGTTTCGGCAGCCAACGTATGGGTTCCCACGGAGGACCGTGGGAACCAGAAGATGCATGCATTTGAAAACGCTTACCAGAACTTATAAATCCAAAGTGACGTGTAGGGTACGCTGCGCGTACCTAATGTCGGCACAAGGCAACACATGAGGGCACGTTAAACTACGGATGGTACTGCTGTGGTATGCACAGTATACAGTCTTCAAGGTTCGAGATTGGTGTAGTATAAACCTCAACTATTAACGCTAACATAGTCTCTTATTAAGTAAGGCTATCGGAACCAACGGCACGACAGATACAACACTGCATTTAATTGCTCGACTCAGGCGGCAAATATGAATGATGAAACGAGCCTTACCCATGCCGGATCAGTCGTTTCGATCACCGGAAGCGTGGTCGATATCCGGTTTGATCGCTGTTTGCCGCCCATTCATACGATTCTGTATGCCGGTCATGATCGCCGAGTCATCATCGAGGTATTGACGCAGCTCGACGATTCACGGGTTCGCGGTATCGCAATGACACCGACACAAGGATTGGCCCGAGGCATGTCGGTCGAAAACTCGGGCGGCCCTTTAAAAGCGCCGGTAGGCAAAAACATTCTGTCGCGCATGTTCGATGTATTCGGCCGTCCCATCGATCGCTTACCGATGCCGTCCGATATCGAATGGCGCTCGGTTCATCAGATGCCTCCGCCGCTAGCGCGTCTTTCGACAAAATCGGAACTGTTTGAAACCGGCATCAAGATCATCGATGTATTGGCGCCTTTGGAACGAGGCGGCAAGGCGGGATTATTCGGCGGCGCAGGAGTCGGCAAGACGGTTTTACTAACCGAGATGATTCACAATATGGTCGGGCAACACGAGGGCGTGAGTCTATTTTGCGGTATCGGCGAACGCTGCCGGGAAGGTGAAGAGTTGTACCGGGAAATGAAGGCTGCAGGGGTGCTGCCGAACATGGTCATGGTATTCGGACAAATGAACGAATTGCCGGGAAGCCGGTTTCGGGTCGGCAATGCCGCGTTGACGATGGCAGAATATTTCCGCGATGACGAGCGCCGGGATGTCTTGCTGTTGATAGACAATATTTTCCGTTTCATACAGGCCGGCTCCGAAGTTTCGGGGCTCATGGGGCAAATGCCTTCGCGCCTGGGTTATCAATCGACGATGAGCACCGAGCTGTCGCAATTGCAGGAACGCATCGCCAATACCGATACCGGCGCGATCACATCGATACAAGCCGTTTATGTGCCGGCCGACGACTTTACCGACCCCGCCGCGGTTCATACCTTTTCTCATTTGTCGGCCTCTATCGTGTTGTCTCGCAAACGGGCGAGCGAGGGGCTCTTTCCTGCGATCGATCCACTGCAATCCAACTCCAAGATGGCGACACCGCGTATCGTGGGCGAACGGCATTATCGAATCGCACAGGAAGTCAGAAGCACGCTGGCTCAATACGAAGACTTAAAAGACATTATCGCAATGCTGGGACTCGAGCAGCTCTCTCGGGAAGATCGAAATATCGTGTATCGGGCCCGCCGTTTGGAGCGTTTTTTGACACAGCCGTTTTTCACGACCGAGCAATTCACCGGCTTGAGCGGCAAGCTCGTTAGCCGCAACGATGCGCTTAACGGTTGCGAGCGCATTCTCAACGATGAGTTCAAGGATTATCCCGAAAGTGGACTTTATATGATCGGTTCGATTGACGAAGCCAAAAAGTGAGGCCACTATGAACTCGTCATCGATGCGTCTTAAAATTTTGTTGCCTTTCCGGGTATTCGCCGAGCACGAGGGCGTCACTCGAATCGTTGCCGAGACCTATCAAGGTTCGTTCGGCATACTGCCGAACCGCCTGGATTGCGCGTCAGCTCTGGCTCCGGGCATTCTAACCTATGAAACGGCGTCGGCTGACGAGGTTTATCTGGCCATCGATCAAGGAGTGCTGGTCAAGACCGGAACCGAGGTGCTGGTATCGGTGCGCAACGCCATCGGCGGTATCGAATTGGATCGATTGCGCGAGGCCGTGGAGCGCGAATTTCTGGAATTCGACGAACACGAAAAAAGCGTCCGTTCGGTCATGGCTAAACTGGAAAGCGGTTTTGTCCGGCGCTTTATGGAGTATCATCGTGGCTGAGCCAAACGATAAAAAAAAGCGACCTAACGACTCGCCGTTGAGCCGTCAAGTCGGTGCAAAGGCGGAGCGCAAACTCGACGCCCAACGGCAAGTGAATAAGACGATCTGGTTCGGCTTGGGGTGGTTCGGCTTGATCGGCTGGTCGGTCGCGGTGCCGGCATTGCTGGGAATATTTTTAGGCTTGTGGCTGGATGATCGGTATCCGGGGCCTCATTCCTGGACCTTGATGTTATTGATTGGCGGGCTGATGTTGGGGTGTTGGAACGCCTGGCGCTGGGTATCCAACGAAGATATCCGAATCCATAAAAAGCAGGATAAACATGATGACTGAAAATCTGATGTTGGCACTGGCTTTCGGAGCCGGCACCTTGCTGGGAATGTTTTTTTTCGGAGGACTTTGGTGGACTGTACAAAAAGGTCTTCAGTCAAAACGTCCCGGGTTCTGGTTTTTCAGCAGTATGCTGCTTCGAACCGGAGTCACGCTGACCGGGTTTTATTGGCTGGCCGCCGATCATTGGCAACGGCTTTTGGTTTGTCTATTGGGATTTATCGTTGCCCGTTTTATCGTGATTAGATTGACCCGTTTCAAACCGGCAGAGGAATAAACGCATGCGCTTGAGCTCCGATCAAATCATTTTTTGGCAATACGATTTCATCAAACTCAACGGCACAATCGTGACGACTTGGGTCATCATGTTGATATTGGTTGTCGGCGCGATACTGATCACCCGAAATCTAACGAACGATATCGAACACAAACGCTGGCAGAGTATTTTAGAGGTCATCGTCATCACACTGAATCAACAAATCGAGGAAGTCGGCCTGAAGCGGCCGGAAAAATATCTCGGGTTTCTGGGGACATTATTTTTGTTTATTGTCACCGCCAATCTGTTTGCGATTTTCCCCGGCTATGAGCCGCCGACCGGTTCATTGTCGACTACGGCTGCGTTGGCCATCGCTGTATTTGTCGCCGTGCCTTTTTACGGTATTGCCAAACAAGGCTTAGGTGGATACTTGAAGTCCTACCTGAAGCCGACGCTAATTATGTTGCCGTTCAATATCATCGGTGAATTATCCCGCACCTTGGCATTGGCCGTGCGTCTGTTCGGCAATATGATGAGCGGCACGATGATTGTCGCGATATTGTTAGTTGTGACGCCCTTGTTTTTTCCGATTATCATGAATGCATTAGGTCTACTGACCGGCATCGTACAAGCCTATATTTTTACGATACTGGCTACGGTTTATATCGCCGCGGCCACGCGCGGTCATGATTGATGATATGCGGGGGTAAGCGTGAAGGGCACGCATCGCATACCATTTACGGGGCAAATTAGCCGGGATACTTTTGCAAAAGTCACGCTAGGCTTACCTTAAAAATCGACTATTAAAAATTAGAGGTGTCATTATGGATATTACCGCTTTCATTGCCGTTGCATCGATCGTCACGGCCGGCATCACGATTGGCTTGGGCAGTATCGGCCCGGCGCTCGGCGAAGGACGCGCTCTTGCTGCGGCGCTAACCGCGTTAGCTCAACAACCCGACGCCGCTGCGACGATCACTCGAACGCTGTTTGTCGGTTTGGCCATGGTCGAATCGACTGCGATTTATTGCTTTGTCGTGTCGATGATTCTGATCTTCGCCAATCCTTTTTGGAATTATGCCTTAGCCCAAGTAGCAGGATAAAAGCCATGCTAATCGACTGGTTCACGGTCTTCGCTCAGCTGGTCAATTTTCTGATTTTAATGGCCTTGTTGAAACGGTTTCTTTACAAGCCCATCATGCAGGCGCTGAAAGACCGCGAAGCCAAAATAGCGCAGCAATTGGAGGAAGCCCGTGAAATCAAGGCTGCTGCCGAACGAGAGCGCATTGAGTATGTCGAAAAAATCGAACGTTTCGAGCGGCAAAGAGACGGTCTTTTGAAACAAGTGCATGTTGATGCGGCACATGAGCGCGAAAAGCTGATCAAGGCGGCGAGAACAGAGTCCGATGAACTTCGTTTCGCCTGGCAACAAGCACTACAAAATGAGCAAAAGCGCTTAAATCGGGAACTCATGCGAAATACCCGGGAGGAAGTTTTTGCCATCAGCCGCAAAACGCTAGCCGATTTGGCTTCGGTGAGCCTGGAGCAGCGTATTTGCGAAGTCTTTCTCCAACGTCTGCATGCGCTCGCCGACTCCGATAAAAATCGGCTTAGTGATGCAATTCAAGTTTCATCGGATCCAATCCGGGTCCGTAGCGCTTTCGCTCTGATGCCGGAACAGAAAAACGCGATAAAACAAGCTGTCAGCGACGTATTTAAAGTTAATGCCACGATTGAATTCGATGTCGATGCCGATCAAATCAGCGGCATCGAACTGAGTGCGAATGGACGGAAACTTTCCTGGAACATCGCAGGGTACCTGCAAGACTTTGAGAACAGTATAGGCCGGGCATTAACGGCTAAAACCGTATCTCAGAGCCATTCCGGAACCGATACTCATGTCGTCTGATCAGTTAGCAAGCGTTCTGGAGCGCTCCTTCGAGAACATCAAACAGGCTCGTGAAAACTTTAGCCCGCAAATGACCTTGCAAGAGGTGGGCACGGTCACAACCGTGTCTACCGGCATCGCCAAAGTGTCCGGTTTGCCGGGCGTAGGTTTTGAAGAGTTGGTCAGATTTCCGAACGATTTATACGGCATTGCCTTCAATGTCGAAGAGGATGAGACCGGCGTCGTGCTGCTCGGCGATTACTGGCATTTGCAGGCCGGCGATGAAGTCGAACGTACCGGCCGGGTGATGGACGTGCCGGTGGGCACGGGACTCATCGGACGCGTGATCGACCCGCTAGGTCATGCCATGGACGGAAAAGGACCGCTCGATTTTAGCGAGCGCCGTCCCATAGAGCGCGAAGCGCCAGCGATCATGGACCGGTCTCCGGTGACCGTACCGCTGCAAACCGGCATTAAAGTCATCGACGCATTGGTCCCGATCGGTCGAGGTCAGCGCGAACTGATCCTAGGCGATCGGCAAATCGGAAAAACCTCCATTGCGATCAACACGATACTTAATCAGCGCGATCAAAATGTCTTATGTATTTATTGCGCGATCGGCCAACGGGCTTCGGCCGTGTCTCAAGTGATCGCCACCTTACAGGAAAAAGGTGCGATGGATTATACGCTGGTCGTGGTCACGGGCGGCCATCGCCCATCCGGTCTAGCTTATATCGCACCTTATGCGGCGACCAGCATAGCCGAATATTTCATGGAACAAGGCCGTGACGTTCTGATCGTCTATGACGACTTAACCAATCATGCCCGCGCTTACCGCGAGCTTTCATTATTGTTGCGCCGGCCGCCGGGACGCGAAGCTTTTCCCGGCGATATTTTTTATATTCATTCCCGATTATTGGAGCGCGCAACACATTTGCATGACGATCTCGGCGGCGGCTCATTGACCGCGCTGCCGATCATTGAAACCGAAGCTCAGAATCTGTCCGCCTATATTCCGACCAATCTGATCTCGATCACCGACGGGCAGATTTATTTGTCGCCGGCCTTGTTCGAATTAGGCGTGTTACCGTCCGTCGATGTGGGCAAGTCGGTATCGAGGGTGGGCGGCAAGGCTCAGCGCCCCGCCTACCGTTCAGTTGCGGGCGACCTGAAGCTGGCTTACGCGCAATTCGAGGAATTGGAAACTTTTGCCCGTTTCGGCACCCGTCTTGATGAACATACCCGCAAGACGATCGAACACGGTCGCCGTATCCGTGCCTGCCTTAAACAGCCGGAATTCGAAACGTTTTCGGTAGCCGAACAAATAGCGGTTTTACTGGCATTGACAGAAGGATTGTTCGATACCATACCGCTGGACCGAATGCCCGAGGCGGAGCTCGCGGTCCGAGATGCATCACGGGAGCTGCCCGAAGCGCTTCGACAAAAACTGTTGTCGGACGAATCATTAAGCGATTCGAACCGCGCCGCTATCGTCGAACTCGCCGGCAAGGTACTGGCGCCGATGCAAAAATGACCGATACATCGAACGAGTTGCGCCGTAAAATCGAAGGCGCGGGCGATTTAAAAGGTGTCGTGCGGACCATGAAAGCGCTGGCCGCTTCCAGCATCGCTCAATACGAAGAAGCCGTTCGTTCCTTGGAGGATTACGCCCGCACCGTCGAACTGGCTTTGACGGCGAGCCTAAAGCCGATGGGCGTAGGCGCCTATGGCGGAACCGCGCGTCGCAAAGCTGCAGATCGTATCGGCGCGATCGTTTTAGGCACCGATCAAGGTTTGGTCGGACAATTCAATGACGTTTTAGTCGAATTCGCGATCGAGCGATTACAAGAATTGGCGGGCGAGCAAATCATCTGGACCGTTGGCGAACGCATTCACGGGCATCTGCTCGACTCGGGATTAGCGGTAAGCGGAGTGTTTGCGACGCCCAATTCGGTGGCTGCCATTACACCGCTGATCGGCCAACTGTTGATCGAAACCGAAACCCGGCAACTGAGCTATGAAAGTTCGCTTTATCTTTTCCATAACCGGCCTAAATCGGAGGTCGGAGCCGTCTATGAGCCGGTCTGTCTGCGCCTGTTGCCGCTAGATTCCGCATGGCGGCTCGAGTTTGTCAAGGCGCCTTGGCCAACTGATAATCTACCGGAGACTGTCGGCGATTACGATGGGACGCTGAGAGCCCTGATCCGGGAGTATCTCTTTGTTTCGATGTACAGAGCTTGCGCCGAGTCGCTCGCCGGCGAAAACGCCAGTCGTTTGGCGGCGATGCAGCGGGCCGAAAAGAATATCGACGAACTGTTGGATGAACTCGGCCGAACCTTCAATCAGACACGCCAGCGAAGTATCGACGAGGAATTGTTCGATGTCATTTCCGGTTATGAATCGATGTCTAAAAAAGCCGATTCGGGCAAACGGTAAGATACGAACAACATACCCTGTCAAAAACTTGCCTATTAATCAATACTACAAAATGATACGCGTTCTCTCCGGAGGAGCATTTTCGACATGAGTCTTTCCGATGTTTCCCGCGCCTTGGCTCAACCCGTGCGTTACCGGGTCTTGGCCCGTTATCTGTCACGCATCGGACTGGTCATCATCCTATTGAGGCTGATCCCGATCTTGGTCTCCGGGATAAACGGCGAATGGCTATTCACGATACATCAGTTGCTGGCCTTGGCCGTACTTTCCGCGATCTGTCTGCCTTTGGCCCGGTTACGTCCGCCCGAAGACATCAAGCGCAATGAAGTGATGGTCATTTCGGCGCTGTCTTTCGTCCTGGCCGCGGCACTGGAGGCGATACCTTTCGTCGGCACCGGTTTGAGCGGCATCGACGCCTTCTTCGAAGCGGTATCGGGCGTCACGACGACCGGCTTGAGCACGATGACAGGATTACAGGAACATTCGACCGGTGTTCTGTTCGCGCGCTCCTGGATGCAATGGTATGGCGGACTGGGTGTCGTGGCCTTTTCGGTTGCGTTGTTATTTTTGGATAGAGGCATTGCCTCCCGCCGTTTGGCGATGGGCGAAATCAACGATAGCCGCGATTTTTTAGGCAATGCACACAGTCATTCGATCAATTTACTGATCATTTATTGTGCGCTGACGCTGTTTGCAATCGGTGTGTTATTGATAGCCGGCGCCTCGCCATTGAACGCCGTCACGCATGCTTTGAGCGGCGTATCGACCGGCGGTTTCTCGATTTACGACTCCAGCCTCGCCGCGATAGACGCCTGGCCGGTCCAGTTTTTAATGATGTTGTGCGGTGTGGCGGGAGCTGTTTCGTTGCCTTTTTATTATCGTTTCTCTCGAACCGGTATCAAAGAATTGTCATGCAATCCGGAAGTTCTGGCATTGCCGGTAATATCGATTACGATAATAGGCTTGTTGTTTTTGTGTTTGGATTCGAGCAGCGCCGATGTTTTATCCAGACTGAAAATAGCCGTGATCATGGGGCTCTCGGCGCAAACGACGACCGGATTCGCGAATGCCGATGTTGCATCATTGGATGATACCGCTAAACTGAGCCTTATTTTTTCAATGCTGGTCGGCGGCTCGATCGGTTCGACCGCGGGCGGTATCAAGATTCTCAGATTCTTGATCGTACTGCGCTTGCTTCAGTTTTTTATAGAGCGCACGGCGCTGCCGGCTCATGCCGTATTGGATCGGCAATTGGGCGGCGATAAGCTGGAATCGGATGAGGTCGAAAGAGTCTTGCTGCTGATTTTGATATTCATCGGCACGGTGTTATGTTCGTGGTTGCCGTTTCTAATGGCGGGTTACGATCCGATGAATGCTTTGTTTGAAGTGGTCTCGGCGTGTTCGACGACAGGCTTGTCGACCGGCATTACCGGAAGCGGACTGGAACCATGGCTAAAAGCGGTTTTAATAGCCGACATGTTGCTGGGACGGGTTGAATTCATCGCTTTTTTAGTGTTCCTTTATCCTCGAACCTGGATCAAAATTAGGAGTTGAACTTGAAAGTCGTATTCATCGGTGCGTCGTCGTTGGCGACCGCAACGGCCGAACGTTTATTGAAGGAAGGTCACGAAGTCATCATTATCGATAATGACAAGACCGTGATCGATGAATTGATGGAACGCCTCGATTGCGTTTTTATACATGGTAACGGCAGCAAACCGGCGATTCTGAAGGAAACCGATCCGACATCGATCGATGTACTGTTTTGCTTGACCAAGAGCGATGAAGCCAACATCATCGCAAGCCTGGTGGCGCGTTCGCTCGGTGTTAAACGCGTCATTACCCGAATTGAAGATCATGAATTCGAACATATCTGCGTCGAGCTGGGTCTGAACGACACGATCGTTCCGACGCTGACCAATGCCCGCTATTTGGCGAATATCGCCGCGGGCAGAAATATTCTGGAACTATCCGCAGCGATCCGCGGCAATGTCAGGCTGTTCAGTTTTATTGCCGACGAAGCCGAGGAAGGCACTGTCGACGACCTCGACTTACCGAAGCACACACGAGCGATCTTCTTTTACCGGGATAATAGTTACCATACCGCCGACCGCGATACCGAACTCAAAAAAGGCGATGAAGTCGTGCTGGTTACGACATCCGGCGAATACGAGCAATTGCATGACAAATGGTCCAACGGCAAGGCGAGGTAGGCTGGGTACCTGTTCGCTTTTCGCTTATCCTAAATTCGGTAATTTTACCATGAAGCACATGAAGTTCAGGAAGTATTTCAAGAGGATATTCGTATACTTTGAGTCACCTTTCAATAGAGCAAAATTGTTCCTGATTACGATAAGCTCCAGCCTAATTGAAGTACGAAGTAGGTTTTGTGTCGCTATCGCGACGCTTATGTGGAGTCGGTTCGCGGACCGACAACCGCGATACTTTTCTTTGCTTGTCCAAAGAAAAGTATCCAAAATAAAAGACACCCGTAGGCCGCTGCATCCTGCGCGCTGACGATTTTACCGAGGGTTTTCGGAAGGGCTATCCCTAGCCCTCCGAAAACGAGCGGCATCCCTGCCGAACTACAAAACTCATAGCTCCAGGAAGTTATTTTTCACGAAACCCTAACTGACTTTTACCATTCTGCGATCAACCATCGCCTTATTTCCGAGGAGGATACAAAATGAAATTAGCGAAACCGCTTTCACTATTAATGATATTGGCCGCATTGAGCTCGGCCGCAGGCGCGAAGGAACCAGCAACCGAATCCGGCGAACAGCGCAAGGCGCATCATGTCGTGATCATCTGGTTGAAACAACACGGCGATGAAAACGCCCGCCGTCAATATATCGAAGGCACCAAGCGCCTGGCCAACTTGCCCGGAGTGCTTGCCTACAACATCGGCACGCCGACCGCCGTCAAACGTAAACATGCCAGTCACTCGCTCGACGATTCCTACGATATCGCAATCTCCAGCACCTTCGAAAACAAGCAGTCGCTGGAAAATTATTTGAATCACCCTGTTCATGATCAAGTTTTAAAAGAAGTCTTGAAACCCTTGGTTGAAAAATACAAGGCTTACGATTTCATAGAATGACCTTGAGCCACGATTAGTTGGCGTGATTCGAATTGAGGAACAAGCATAACCATAGCTTATCGAGCGCTAGATTGTCGCATCACCCGGCAAATCTATTGTTGATGCTGTTGCCCAAGCTCCAGCTTGGGCAAACTGTTCAGGAAGCTCTAGCTTCCCGACGATCAAGAAAGATCGAACGAGCGAGCCGGAGTTGATTTGAGAATGTGTTCGGTCTCGGGAAGCTGGAGCTTCCGGGATGTATTTCCCAAGCTGGGCTCTCATCGTTATACATAAGTCAAAAATTACCCTTTTGCAACCTTGACCAATGAGACCTCGATACCATTTATTGTCACTTAACACCCTCGGATATCTCACACCTAACGCTAGGTGATCTGCGTAGGGTACGCTGTGCGTACCATGGTAACCCCGCGATGTTCATGTGCCAACCGAACCGTTAGGGCACGACTTTGGTACGCGCAGCGTACCCTACAACTTGGGAAAGAGCGGGATGCGAGTTGGTCGTTTTTTCCTCGTTCCCATCGCTCCAGCGTGGGAATGCATACCGATCTTGCCTTGGCAGCTAAGGTATGGGTTTCCACGGATGAACGCGGAAATCAAAAAACTTTGTGGGAGCGATTCCCAAATCGCCCCTCACCCTATTCAATATTTTGCCTGTTGAAACATGCCGCGCGGTGCGTTGTCGAACAGCGCATTGCATTCGGCTTCCAACAGCCCGCCGACGACACGGCTTTTTCGAAACGGTGTTTTTGCGGCGACTTCTTCGGCGCGGATTTCGATCTGCCACCACCCCCGGCTTTGCAAATACGGAATCGACGTGCCGTAATAAACGGTACCAATTCCCGCCCATTCGATTGCGCTTTGGCACATCGGACACGGCTCGGCCGTCGTGTAAAGATCGAATTCGCTCCAGTCGCCCGCAGGATACGCCTCGGCACAGCGGTTAATCGCATCGATTTCGCCATGCCAAGTCGGATTCAGCGCCGACCGGTTATGGCCTTCGGCGAGAATCTCGCCGGTCGCACGCCGAACAATCACCGCCCCGAAAGGAAACTCGGGAACCAGCAAAGCCAGTTCGATCGCTCGGCGCATATAATCTTCATGAGTCATTTACATACCTCGTACACTTGCTATTCGTAGCGGTAAGCAACGCCTCCGGAACGTTTCGACCAGATTTCAAGTCAAGCTAAACATGCGGGACGGGTAGTATGTGTCACTATTCACTACTTCCTGCTTACTGTTCACCGTTCACTATTCTCCTCCCGATGCCCTGAATCCAACGGCGATTCCAGCTTGACGATATCTCTTTTCCATAGCCCGTTCGACGAGAAACAAGTCCAGCCCCATTTCAGCCAGTTCAATAATGCAACTGCAAGCCAGAGCGACCAGGCCAACATCAGCAGGCGGTAGACCATCAGCGGAACCGATACGACGGTTGCGGTCGGCAATAACTCGTCGCTTCTGTCCTGGTACCAATTCAGACGGTAGGCGCTCGATTGGTTACCGGTAATCTGCATGTCCGGCGAGCCTAGGAGCCCTTGTTCGACGGCCCAGAATAACAACATCAACGACAACAACGTCAAAAGCCCGAGACCGACTTGCGCGGCGTTGAAGGTCTTGGTCGATTGCGCGGGCCGTTCTTTGCGAAGCCCCAATGCGATCAGCCAGAGCACAACGATCAGTGCCGATAACACCGGTATTTGACTCAAGCCGATCAACAGCAACAGCCAGTGCCGGGTTTTCAGCGGCGTCAGCGTGACCTTGCCCAAGCCGAACGAGACGATCACGATCACGACCAGCACGCCCCAGATCAACACCGCCGGCCCGAAACGCGGCCCCATCGTCATCAGAACCCAACGGTCCTCACCTAATGTGAGATGTAGATTACTGTTGACGCTCGGCAAGGCCAGATCGACTTGCGGCGACTCGAGTACGCTCGACATCGGCACCGACTCCTGCCAGTTCAAGACGACTTGCTGTTTGCCCGGGTCGATCGGCAACACGACTTCGCGGTCTTTTTGACGAATCGGACGAGATTGACCGTTGATCGTGACTGCCTCCAATACGGCCTGTTCGGGGAGTCGGATCGTGTGCTGCACGGCGAGCGAGCTATCCAAAGCAAGCTCCAATTGCGCATTACGGCTGCGGCTTCCCGGAGTCAAATTCAAGCGGCTGCTCTCAATCGTCAGTGTTTGGCCTGGTGCAGGTTCGGGTCGGCTTACCGTCAACACGACCTGCTCACCGGGCCAAGGCCGCCATTCGGGCAACCAGTAGCCGCGCTTGTCTTGATGCATCATCGCGATGCCTGACGTTTCGATATGCCAAACCGGACTGACATCGGCGCGCCAGATTTCGATCCATTGATCGGTTGACGAGGCGGTCAATTCGATACGATCCGATTTTTTAAGCACCGACTCCCAGTGCATGACGTTTTGCGTTGCGCTCATATTGACCAAGGCGCTGCCCTTTTCGACACGCACTCCGCCGGTAATCACCGATTCTCCGTCAAGCAGCGGCACGGACAAGACGATTGAAGAGCCGGATGGCGAGACTCTGACGATACGGGTTTCGACTCGCCAATCCAAGCCCAATTGTAAAGTCCGTTCAATTCTGACGAACGGCGGCAAGATGCCCGGATCGAATGCGGCTTTTTCCGTTACGACTTCGGTTTGCGCTATTCGGGAAAACTGGAGTTGATCGTCGGTCAAGCCGTTTTCATGAACGCCAAAAACATGCCAATCGCTGACCGACAATTCGGCGCGCTTCGGTTTTAATGGTAACGGCACGGTAAATTTTGCTAGTGTCGGCGCCGCGCCTTTCATCACGACCCGGTGCAAGCCGGGGTCCAGTGCAAGCCATAAGCCGTTATTAAAGCTGTACAGCGCTTTTGCCGCTTCGCCGTCTATGCTGACCGTGTTCGGATACCAATGCTCGAAGTGTCCAGGCAACGGCACCGCGACGCTGTCCTGTGCGTGTACTTCCAAATCGATCGTCAATTCCTTGTCGGAAATCGTGAGTTGCATCAACGAAATGCCGGCGCAATTCGGTACGCAATCAGGCGCTTTCTGCAGTCGGTTTTTCAATTCGTCGAGCAAGACAGGGTCGGGGAACGCCGCTTGTACCGGTGAACTTGGCATTATTAAAAACGGCAGACCCAGTATGATCAACAAACTTGCTGTAGAACGATTGAATTTGAAGCGTTTCGGCAAGCGTTCGAGCATCGCGATCGCCAAGAGCGCAATCAAGCCGACTCTCAGAAAATTCAGCAGCATTGTCACGAACGGCGACAGATACCATAAGCTGATTTGCTGGTCAGGGGCTACCGAACCGTTCCAGCTCAAATTGATTTTTTGCCATTGCCATTGCGGCAAACCGGGGCCGGTTTGGATTTTTGCATTCGGATCGGTGCGTTCGGACAGCCGCTTTTGCTGTGCGGCCGAAGGCACGGCTTGCGCGACGATGCCGGCGGCACTTCGTGCCTTTTTACGCACCGCATCCAGCGACGGCGCTTCCATCATCATCAATTCATCCGCCGTTTCGGGCATTGCGCCGGCAACGGGACGCTCGTAACGAGGGCCTTGAATCGGTTGCCACGGCTTTTCCAATTGCGGATAGAGTCCGATGCGGACCTGATCGACCATGAACGGTATCGCAATCAACACCAATACGGCCCAGGCAGCATTACGGTAAGCACCGACTACGCTTCGGAACTTGCCTTCCGGCAAGACTTTCAATAAGGCCGCCGCCGCCAGGATATTGAGCCATACCCATTGCGGCGCTCCGGGTTCATGCCAGATCAATACCAAGGTCAGCAAAGTCAGTCCGCCATGATAGATATTCCAAAGGCGCAGTGCAGCGAGTGAGGCGATCAGCACTAAAAACAAATCGAGTAAAGTCCAATGCGACAACCATGAATCCGGCACATTATCGACACCGCCGGCGGCAAGTAAGCGCCAGCCGGGCGGCAGATTTAATTCTGCACGAACTTGATGAAAGGATTGTGCCCAGCCGACTGCGTTCAAAGTTCCACGCGAGCCGGAGATTCGGCTATCGGCATCCAATCGAATCGCGCCTTTTCTAACTTCGACGCCTCGGCTTTGTCCGTCGTGCGCGTGCGTGATCAATTGATTCGCGCCGTCTAGGCTAACGCGCCCGAGTTCGATGCCGGGCTGTGCGTCGAGTCGCCATCCTTTCGATAGGGTTCCGGTGATTTTATCGTTAACGGTATATCCTTTGCCGTCGAAATCGAGCCATAGAGTTCGGGTCAAATTTAGGTTGTTCGGTTCGCCGTCCGGGTCTCCCCGGCGAATCGTTTTCAAAACCAGACTCTCACCTGGTTGAATCGCGTATGCAGGAAAGCGTTTCCAGTTTTCGGGTAAATTGGTTTGTGTCGGGTCGATCGCGGCGGGGCGTTCAACTTCGACGACACGTAACGACGGCCGCGCATCGAAGACCCAGAGTTCGGATTTCGGCCAGTCTTTCGACTGATCGGATAGCGGTTCGGAAAAAGGTATCGTGTTGAGAGCCTCGGTGCTGCGAGCCATGATTTCAAGCCGCCAACGTCCGGGTCGGACTTGTACCAATAACTGCCCGTCCGGTTCCAATCGGGCAGGCAGAGGACTATCGATGCGTAGCGGCAGAAAGCCTTCCAGCATCGGATAAGCCAGCTTCACTTCGCGCTGTTCGCCCGACACATTCAAATCCAATCTTGTCAGGACTTGCATCGGTATCTCGTCGATCAGTTGCCGGAATACCTGAAGCTCCAAGCTATTGCGTTTATCAGGTTTTACAGGGCGGTCGTCGGTTCGGGTAAGCCACAATTGGCCTTGTTTCAGGTTGGGTCGGTCGATGATTTGGCCGTTGATGCTTAGGGTGATGAGACCTGTGTCCTGCGGGACAGTCAAGTTTTCGGGCAATTTATCCCAAGCAAAAGCGCCTTCGATCGTGTAAGTGCCGGGTTCGAGAAAAACGCTTGGACGTCCCTTTTTTTCCGTAACCAATAGCGGCTTACCGTTAGCCGTTACATTGAGCGGCCATTGCTTGTCATGGCCGGGCAAATTGACCCAACTTTCCCGGTATGCTTGCCAAACTATCGTAAAGCGGCCCTCGGTGCGGCTTAGCGCTAAGTTTAATCGCGACGGCCAAGCGCAACGCTTTTGTTCGAAGCTGTTGAAGAGAAACGGACAGCCTCGCTCGGTATCGTCGTGTAGGACCCAGTCGACCCAGGGCTTGAGTGGTTCGGGAATGTGTACCGGTTTGAGCGGCTCGGCCCAACAGGGGAAGGCAAGCCATAATATAGGCAATAGTAAACACCGAACTCTGAGCATGATATGAACTCCTGTCGATAAGGGGCGAAGAAAGCAATTGCTAAAGTATGCGTTTTGTCTCGTAAGGTACGCACTCAATGCCATTAAGTTAAGGGAAACCCGTCATTCCGCCATGGACTGGCGGAATCCAGTGCCATGGATGGCAAGCTTTTGAGGCACAGTAGAGCCTGAAGCCAGCACTACCCATTCTGTGACGACTTAACTTAATGGTGGTGAGGATACGCACTGCGTAGCTTTTGCAAAGCTTTGATATTCGGAGCCGCAAAAAAGGTGCGCGTTGCGCTCCCTATCTCAACTCTTGCTGTAACCGCGTATAAATGCCGCCGAAACTGCCGTTGCTCATCAATACGAAGTGTCCGCCGTAACGGGCTTCCAATTTGAGCTTGGCGATGATGTCGTCGAGAGTTTTACAGATTTCGATATTGCCGGCGTAATTTTTTAGACCGCTTAAGTCCCAGCCTAGGTTTTCAGGCTGGAATAGAATGGCTTGATCGGCTTCAACCAGCGATTTAGCTAGCGAATCGGTATGAATGCCCATGCGCATCGTATTCGAGCGAGGCTCGACGATCGCGATGATGCGTTCGGAACCGACTTGTTTGCGCAATCCTTCCAGGGTCGTCTTGATCGCGGTCGGATGATGGGCAAAGTCATCGTAAATCGTTATGCCGTCGATTTTGGCCAAGACTTCCATGCGTCGCTTGACATTCTTGAACTCGCCTAATGCCGCGATCGCATCCTTAGGGGTAATGCCGATATGACGTGCCGCCGCGATGGCTGAAAGCGCATTGCCGACATTGTGGTTGCCGGTCAGATTCCAAAGCACCTCGCCTTGCTCCGTTCCATCATAACTAACCTTAAATCGAGTACCGTCCGGATTGATCAATTCGGCATTCCAGGCCGACCGGCCTTCGATCGAAGTCTTTTCGACCGGCGTCCAACAACCCATCTCTAACACATCAGCTATATTCTCATCGGCTTTGGGGGCGATCACGAGGCCTTCGCCAGGCACGGTTCTGAGCAAATGGTGAAATTGTTTTTTGATCGCATCGAGGTCCGGAAAAATGTCGGCGTGATCGTATTCGAGATTGTTCAGGATCGCGGTTCTCGGCCGATAATGCACGAATTTCGAGCGCTTGTCGAAAAATGCGCAGTCGTATTCGTCGGCTTCGATCACGAAGAACGACGATTCGCCAAGCCGGGCCGATATGCCGAAGTTAAGAGGAATGCCGCCGATCAGAAAGCCCGGTTTGAAGCCTTGATATTCCAGTATCCAGCTCAACATACTGGTTGTCGTCGTTTTGCCGTGCGTGCCGGCGACGCCGAGCACCCAGCGCTCGGCCAAGACGTGTTCGGCGAGCCATTGCGGGCCGGAAACGTATTTCAAACCGCGATTCAAGACTGCTTCGACTTCCGGATTACCGCGAGACAGCGCATTGCCGATCACGACCAGGTCGGGTTTGCAATCGAGATTTTCCGGCCGGTAACCACTCATTAATTCGATGCCTTGCTGTTCGAGCTGAGTACTCATCGGCGGATAGACATTCTGATCGGAACCTGTGACTTTATAGCCCATCTCGCGCGCGATCAGCGCCAGTCCACCCATGAAGGTTCCGCAAATGCCCAGTATGTGTATATGCAAAGTCTTATCCTTTTACGAAAACAATATAATGTCCGGTACAATCATAGCCGTAGCGATTCTTTTTGCAAAACTCAATTTTCCGATTCAATGGGATCACTGGAGCGTTGACTTCACCCGGAATTCTCGTAACACTTCAAGAGCAGAAAAAATGACTTCCGAAGATATTTTATTTACCCCCGTAAAAATAGGCAGATATACGCTGAGAAACCGCATCATTATGGCGCCGCTGACCCGAAGCCGCGCGCAGCAACCCGGAGATATTCCCTGGCAGTTGAATGCGGACTATTACCGGCAGCGTGCCGGCGCCGGATTGATTATCTCGGAAGCCACGCATATTTCGCCACAAGGTAAGGGCTATGCCTTCACTCCGGGTATTTATAGCCCCGCGCAGATCGACGGCTGGCGCAAAATAACCGATGCGGTGCATGACGAAGGCGGGTTGATTTTTTTGCAACTTTGGCATGTCGGCCGCGTTTCGCATCCCGACCTGCAACCGGGCCATGCTTTGCCGGTCGCCCCTTCGGCTATCGGTATCGAAGGCATGGCATTTACCGAGACAGGTTTAAAACCCTTTGTGACGCCTAGAGCGTTGGAGTTGTCGGAAATACCGGGCATTATCGACCAATACCGCATCGCGGCCGAGAATGCGTTGATTGCCGGTTTCGACGGCGTTGAGATCCATGCCGCGAACGGTTATTTGCTGGATCAATTTCTGAGGGACGGTTCCAATCATCGAACCGATGCTTACGGCGGTAATATCGACAATAGAATGCGCCTATTGCTTGAAGTTACCGCAGTGGTCATCGATGCCGTCGGCGCCGATCGTACCGGTTTGCGTTTGTCGCCGACTAATGCCTTCAACAGCATGAGCGACAGCGATCCGCAAAAACACTTCAATTATGCGGCCGAGCAATTGAACCGCTTCGATTTGGCCTATTTGCATATCGTCGAACGCATGGTTCCGATCGAGGAAGATACCACCGAATTCGATTTTGCCGCTTTGCGACAGCATTTCAACGGGCCTTATATCGCGAACGGCGGCTATGACGCGGAAAGTTCACGAAACAGTATTGCCCGAAATTTATGCGACACGGTTGCTTTCGGCAAGCTTTACATCGCCAATCCTGACTTGACCGAACGTTTTCGCCTGAATGCGCCGCTCAATACGCCCGATCCCGATACCTTTTACGGCGGCGATGGAAAAGGCTACACTGACTACCCTGCCTTAGCTTCAGTCGACTAAGGCGACTTCATGCTCATCCAGTTCCGAGTAAGACCAAGATGATTTTTCGCTCTTATCCTCCTCGGAACCGTTTTTCTCACCGGATAAGGTGCTCAAATACTCCGAGCTCAAGTCCGGATAAAAACTTATGCATACTTCATCTAATTCTTTACCCAAAAATTGCGATATGCCGGTCGACTCGTTAACTATCATGTTTTTTGCTCTCATCTCAATTCAGCCCACATGATAAGTGCGGAGTTTTACATTTATGTGACAACGTTGAAACAAATAATCGGGTTTAGATGTATTTATGAAATAATATTACGACTTTTGTCATGAAAACGGACAGGGCTCCAAGTTTATTTGGATCATGCATTGATAGCCGAAGAAGCCTTATACCTCGCAACGGCCTCGTTATAATCGTAGATTAAAATTCGGCACCGGGGACCCGTTAAAGGCCGCTGTGGATACATCCATGCTGGCATAGAGCCTTTGCCGAGCACTCCGGAGCCTCCTTAGGCACTGCCGAAATTTGAAGTGAGAAAGGTATAGCTGAACATGGCAAATACACCGAGTTAATTCGCTTATTCTCAGCGAATCCCGTGATCCCCAATATGGTCGAACCATGAGAAAAAACCTTCCCGTTACACAAAACGAAATCATCTATCCCAGTACCGCTACGATTACTTCGGCAACCGATCCTAAAGGAAAGATCACTTATATTAACCAGGATTTCTTAAAAATAAGCGGTTTCAATGAGCAAGAATTGCTTGGACAGCCTCATAACATCGTTCGCCATCCGGAAATGCCGGAAGCCGCGTTTGCAGACTTATGGAATAGTATTCAGAAAGGCAAGCCGTGGATGGGTATCGTCAAGAATCGCTGTAAAAATGGCGATTATTATTGGGTCGACGCCTTTGTAACGCCTCGCTTCGACAAGGGAAAAGTCATCGGATTCGAATCGGTTCGGGTAAAGCCCGAGCCCGATACAGTTGAACAGGCAAAGAAAACTTACCCGAAACTAGCCTCGGGGAAAAGTATCAACAACTTGCTTAACCGCATGAAATTGGGATCTAAATTATTGATCGGATTCTCGTTGCTACAAACGCTAATTTTTGCCGGCCTATTTATCTTTGGTATTATCGAATTTACCCCTGCCACGACCACCTTGGTGATATCCCTGTTATTTTCGTTCGGCTTGATATCGGCGCTGTTACGCCCGCTAAACGATGCCGCATTAGAAGCGCGATCGGTTATCGATAATCCGGTCATGCAGCACATTTACACCAACGACGGCGCCGAACCCGGACAGCTGTTACTCGCTATTAAACTTCTTAAAGCTAAATCGAGGACTATCGTACGCCGTTTGATACAAGCGACCGAGACGCTTACGCAACAAGCCCAAGCCACCGAACGGGAAATCGAACAAGTCAGCGAAGCCATGAAATACCAATTGCAAGAAACCGAGCAAGTGGCGACGGCAATGCATCAAATGACCGCGACGATCAATGAAGTTGCGCAAAGCGCTAGCAATGCTGCCAAGGCTGCAACCGACGCCGACCAAATATCTCAGCAAACGATGCAACGGGTCGGAGAGACGGTCAAATTAATCGGCGCCTTGTCTTCCGAGGTCGACAGCGCCGAATCGGTCATTTTAAATCTTGCTCAATACAGTAAAGATATCGGCGGCGTATTAGAGGTCATTCAAGGCATCGCCGAACAAACCAACTTGCTGGCGCTCAATGCCGCAATCGAGGCCGCCCGAGCCGGAGATCAAGGCCGCGGTTTCGCTGTCGTTGCCGATGAAGTCAGAACTTTGGCCGGACGCACGCAAAAGTCGACAGAAGAAATCAATAAAATGATTGAGGTTTTACAACAAGGCGCAAAAAATGCCGTCGATGAAATGACCAAGGTACGAATCAAAGCAGCCGATGGCGTCGAACACGGAGAAAATTCGGCCAGATTATTGACCGAAACCACGCAATCGGTTAGCACGATTAGCGATATGATTTTACAAATCGCCAGTGCAGCCGAGGAGCAACACATCGTTTCAGAAGAAATCGCTCGAAACATCGAAGCCATCGATCGCTTGTCGAAAGAGACATCCGATCACGCAACGATAGCCAGTCAAGCCGGGCGCAATCTTTCGAAACTCAGTAAGGATCTCGATTTAATGGTCGAGCAGTTCGATGACAGTCAACGCTGAAAAAGAGGGGGAAGAAAAGAGCTCGTCGAATACAAATAAAAATTTGCAAACCTGAAATCAGAGGTGCCGATATCTAAGCCGTCACTTTTCTAATTATACCCAACGTAGATCAAAATTCGACACCGGGGCGCCTGTCAAAGGCCCAGCACCTAAATTATCCAAGACAATTAACCTGGCCAATGAGCTATGGAATTTAGGAGCTGGGAGAATACATCCACGCAGGCTCTATGCTGGTCCCTCACCTAGTGTTAGGAGAGGGATCGAGCATCCCGATGCCTCCTTAGCCGCTGTCGAAATTTGAAGTACGAAAGGTATATTTCATTCACCGAAAGCGCATTAGGATTTCTTTTTTTTTAGTCAGGTATCACACCAATTCAAACGCCAAGCCTTGCATTTGGATATTTTTCCTAAGGCGTGCCCAAGCTGTACCAATCAACCCTAGCAGAAGCAATGAAACGACTTCAGGTTCCGGAACGCTGGGCGGATCGACGATGATCGAATCGTTCGCGCACATTTGAGTCCAATGGACATTGAAGCTTTCGCCTCCCCAGCCAGCCGCTCTCAATAGATCAAGCCCAAGTGCAACTTCATAAAAATAATGTTTATCGCTTGCCCATTCGCCATAACCGGTTTTAGGCCCGCTGATTGCCATAACAGACTGGCCAAGCAATATTCCATCGATAATCGAAGTCGGGTGATCCGACTTTTTATAACCAGGCAAGGTGTCATCTTCCCATAAACCGTAAGCCCACTCGGTTACTCCATAGACGCCTCCCGCGATGCCGAAAGTATCCCATGATGGTTTGACGTTGATGCCCAACTCATAAACTCCGTTGAGGCCGAAGTCTAAAGCAAAGTCGCCGGCGCCGAAACTGTTAGCTGACGGGTTTTGAGCGGTTTCGGGATTGTGTCCGGTTGCAAGAGCAATAAAGAGGTGTGTATCGGTTAAGTGAGCGTATAGGGCCTCTGCATCGTATGCTTGTCCTCCGTAACCGGCACCAAGACGTACACCTAGGCCGCCGGTTTGGTCTTGAATCGTGTAATGCACACCAGTGTTAGGAAGCCAATCGCTGGCCTGCTCTGTTTGTTGAATTCCCCAGTCCGATAAATCGCCGTCGACAGTAATGTTGATCATGTCGGCCTGAGCATTGAATTGGCAAGATGCAAGAATAAGCAAGGCTGCTTTTGTGTTCAATTTCATAAGGATTCTCCAGATAAATTAATTCGTTAAATCCTCTGGAGCATATTTGATGCCAATTTGTAAAAAGGTTGATATTGGGGCTTAATCGGCGACACTGAAGCGCCAACACTGACAATTTTGTCATTCCGACTGCCAGGTTAGTCAACTCTTATATGGCAATCTAATGTGCTTTGATCCTTGCTTCTGCTAAAAAAGGGTGTTTTTTTCTGTGGTTACCTATCAATTCTTATTATCGCCTCGACAAAGGTATTCTCAATGACGCTTCGATCAATGCAATTGTGGTCGCGAGTGAATTTGGACGGTATTTCCGGAGAACATTTCGATTAGGTGCTGATTCCAAAAAATTGTCATTTATTTTTTACCATGAAGAGCATGGAGGACTTGAAGAGACAGCGTTTTCAATTTAAGTGAGTTACTAACCATTAACTTAAAAATAGCAGTTGAGAGCCTCAAACTACCGTTCGCCCTGAGCCAGTCGAAGGGTGAACGGTAGTTTGAGGCTTCACCAAGTCGGTGAAAGTGTTGAAGACCGTTCATGCCAACTGCTCTTTATTAGGATTAACAGCCTATGTCATCATTATTGCTTCTAGAGCGCAGGCTTTTCCTGCACTCCAGTCACGCCATCGTTTTGATATTTTTTAGTCATTATCTTCATGCCCCTCATGGTAATAAAAAAACAATCTATAAACATTGTGCTGCATCAGCACACTCTCGACTAAAGCACGGGTTCTTTTCTAATAAGTACTGGAATTTAAAGAGTGAAATGTATAATGCACGGTTTAATACTTCAGAACTAATTACTGCATCATGCCTCATTACCAACCGCTTCCGCCGGAAGCCTTGAAATTAACCATCAATCCGGAAGACCTGGATATCCCCCTGGCAACAGCAAGCGAACAAACCTCAATTTTAGGTCAAGCCCGTGCCCGATCGGCATTGGAATTCGGCGTCGCGATGCAAAATCCCGGCTACAACATTTATGTTATGGGCGAACCGGGCACCGGGCGCCTGTCAATGATTACCCAACAGCTTGAACAATCGGCTCCAAATCAACCGACGCCGCCAAGTTATGCTTATGTCGATAATTTCGATAATTCGCGCGAACCGGTCTCGATTGAATTGCCTGCAGGATACGGGCAGAAATTCTGCGCCGATATCGATGAATTGATTGACAATTTGCTGGCTACTTTTCCTGCCGTTTTTGAAAGTCCGACCTATCAGCAAAAAAAGGCCGCGATTGAACGCGCCTTTAATCAACGCTACAACATGGCGATTAATCAAGTCGAGAAAAAAGCGGAATCTTTGAATGTCGCGCTCTACCGCGAGAGTGAAACGATCACTTTCGTGCCCGTTAAGGACGACAAGTTATTGGAAGACGAGCAATTCATACAATTGCCGCAAGCCGAGCGCGAAGCGTTTCACCGTCATACCGAGGAGCTCGAAAACTATCTAGGAGATGTCTTGCTGGAGCTGCCGCAATGGCGGCGTTCACTGGTCGAACAACTCAAGCAATTGGACGATGCGACGATTAATCAAGCCATCGAACCGCTCTTCGAGGCGTTGATCGAAGACTATCAAAACGTCGACGATGCCATCACTTATTTGGATGAAATCAAAAAAAACCTGAGCCAAACCATCGTCGACGTATTGGCTGCTAATCCGGGACTTGATAGCCGCGATCAGATCAGTAAGCGCCTATTGCTGAAAGAGCAGTACGCTCCTAACGTCTTGGTCGATTATAAAACCGAATGCGGCGCGCCGGTCGTTTACGAGCCGCATCCGATTTATCCGAATTTATTCGGGCGCATCGAATATATCAGCGATCAAGGCACCCTGGTCACCAACTACCGACGAATCTGCCCGGGCTCGCTACATCACGCAAATGGCGGTTATTTGATACTCGACGCCGAAAAATTGCTCACTTATCCTTTTGTCTGGGAAGGTTTAAAGCGCGCGCTGAAGTCCGGTCGTATCGAAATCGAGTCGCCGTATTCGGAGCTCGGCATCAATACAATGACGCTAAAGCCGGAAGTTATCCCGCTCAATATCAAAGTGGTTTTGGTCGGCTCGCGGGATATTTATTACTTATTGCATGAACTGGACGACGAATTTAACGAAATGTTCAGAGTGCTGGCCGATTTCGATCACCGCATTTTGCTGAATCCGGATTCGATGCAAAATTTTGCGCAACTGATGATGAGACATGCGCGCGACACTGGTTCCAAAACATTGACTTCGGCCGCGATTGCCCGCCTCATCGAGCATAGCTGCAGGCTTTCCGAAAACCAGCACCGTTTATCGGCGCACATTAACGATTCCCTCGAAATCATCGGCGAAGCTAACCTCTTGTGCGCGCGTAGAGCCGCAGAATACATCGACCAAGCCCATATCGAACAGGCTCTTTTCGCGCGTGAACAACGCAACGGTAGGTTGTCCGAGGAAATTCTTGAGGAAATGCTCGACGGTACGATTTTGATCGATACTGATGGCACCGCAATCGGCAAGGCAAACGGCTTGACTGTTCTGGAAATCGGCGGCAGCGGTTTCGGCGCGCCGGCGCGGATCACCGCGACGGTTTACCCCGGCTCCCGAGGCATCGTCGATATCGAACGCGAAGCCGAACTCGGTCAAGCCCTTCATTCGAAAGGCGTGATGATATTGACCGGCTATCTCGGGCATTGTTACGCACAACAATTTCCGTTTGCCATTTCCGCCAGTATCGCAGTCGAACAATCCTACGGTTATATCGATGGCGATAGCGCATCCCTGGCCGAATTATGTTGTTTGATATCGGCGCTGACACGAACGCCAATCAAGCAAGGTTTTGCCGTGACCGGATCGATAAATCAATACGGCGAAGTCCAAGCCATCGGCGGTGTCAATGAAAAAATCGAAGGCTTTTTTAGGCTATGCAAAGCGCGCGGCTTAACCGGTCAGCAAGGCGTGATTATTCCTGTGGCGAATAAACGTAATCTCATGCTGATGAAGGATGTTATCGATGCGGTTGAAGCGGGACAATTTGCCGTCTATGCGGTCTCGACCGTCGATGAAGCACTGGAACTATTAACCGGCCAAGAAGCCGGTGCCATGGATTCGGAAGGCAACTATCCGGAAAACAGTATTAACTTCAAGGCCATTTCGAGACTTAAGGAAATCTCCGATATGGCGCATGAGGAAGATAAAGAAGAGGGGCCGGAATAGTAAATTAGGAGGGTTCGATTGCACTCGCTAACCGCCCTCTACTCCTTCCGATAATTATACTCATCGTAGATGAAAATTCGGCCTCAGGGTGCCCGTCAAGGGACGCCGTAAACCCAGCACCTAAATTCCATAGGTCTTTGGCAATGATTCAAAATCATGGCTTATTTAGGTGCTGGGTAAATACGTCCGTGTAGGCTCTATGCCAGCTCCATGCTGGAAAAGCCTTTGCGAGCGACATGGATGGCGTGAATGTCGATTCTGCAGGAGCAAAATCGACCTAGCACCCCGAGGTCTCTTCCGGCACTGCCGAAATTTGAAGTGCGAAAGCTATAGACGCTTTTTCGATTAGACAATCGTATTCCTACGTACAACGGCAAAGCCAATTAAAGCCAAACTCATCAGAAAAATAGAAGGCGGCAAAGGAACCGGCGCGGCAACTGCCGATAGTTTAAATTGGCCGTCCCACGCAGAGGGACCGGTTAA
Organism: Gammaproteobacteria bacterium; assembly: GCA_018830325.1. GTDB lineage: Bacteria > Pseudomonadota > Gammaproteobacteria > Methylococcales > Methylomonadaceae > Methylotuvimicrobium. The sequence continues at coordinate 44,066 of JAHJSQ010000098.1, read as the reverse complement.
TTTCATTTCTAATGAAGAAACCTGATCGAACAGCGACGCATCGCTGAAAGAGGAAAAATCGAAAAGATATTCGCCGACTCCATCAATATTGAAAGCGGAATTCGAGGTTCCATTTACTATCATTTCGACGGTTATCATTTTGTCGTCTAGCTTCTCAACATCTAATTTCAGGGCATTGGCAAATTGGTTGAAATCAACCGTACCGAAATTATCCCACAGAATCGATGCCGTACCAGCGGAGCCAAGGCTGTTTGTAATACCTAAAATACTCCCGGACCCGATGACTTGAATAACCACAAAATTAACTGCACCGACTCCGGCTTCCGCACTCAAGGTTCTCCTGATTCCGGTTAATTCGCTGGAAGTATCGGAAAGGAAAGTCGTTGAGGCTGTTATTCCCGGACTCCCTAAATCCATAACTTGTTGAGAATCGGAGAAGTTATCGATTATGGATACCGCTTGGACGGTTAATGGTAAAATCGAAAGCGTAAAAAATACCATCAAACTTGGAAAAATTAACCGCTTCGTATTCATCATTTCACCTTAATTAAGTTCAAGGGGGTTAAAATTTGGATACTACAATTCAGTTCTGTTTTTTTTTACTAAACCAAAAACAATCAATGCAAAGCTCAACAAAATAAACAAATCTGGCTCAGGCACCGTTGAAGGATTTTGTGCGCCGACTAATTTAACCTGTCCGTCCCATGCTGCAGGGCCTCTTAAATTCAAGCGTATCGATGTGACTTCATTAAAAACACTCGGAACGCTGAAATCGTTAAAGTTAACGTAATTATTACCGGGCCCGGCAAAGTTTTGAAGCGGTGAAGAAGATATCCCGTTTACCACAAAGTCGATATCTACATCATGATCGATGGCCAGAATATCTAATAGAAAAGCGTTGATACCTAGAGAAATAAAATCAACAGAATCGAACCCATCCCATAATACGGAAGCGATTCCGTCCGACGTTACACTATTGGTAATTTGTAATAGTCCGCCAACGGCTTGAACCGCCTGAAATGTACTTGAACCAGCACCCGATTGTGAAAATAGCGTTCTTTCGGCATTGCTCAAATGGGTTGATCCCGGGGTATTAAGCTGTAAAGGTCCGCTGTTTATTGAGTCACCATTAAAAGACCAAGCGTCTTGATCTTGGTTAAAATTATCAATGACAAATAAAGCGGCTTGAGTTTGGAGCGGCAAAGCTATCAAAAGTATGGCAAAGACTGAATGTTGCAAAGTTAATTTTGCGTTCATTGTTGATCCTATAATTCAAGTAAGTTTCAAATAAGTAACTGCTGTTTAGGCAAAAGCATTTTTCAAGCCAACTCTCTTAAGCCCCTATTTTTGCTTACTGCGTCAATGAATAAAACCACGCCAATGCCTTCTGAGTGCCGAACCGCCTCATACGGTAACCAACAATTCTTTTTCGATTAAATCCGAAATCCTTTTATTAATGAACGAATCAGTTAGAATGCTTTCCGGACCTGACAACAATGTCATGTTGACTGCCAGGGCTGACACGTCACTGAACCGAAATACCGACAAGTGGCGCTGAAAGTTGGTTTTCGGATATAACTTGCTGATTGGAACTATGCAAACAAACTCGTTCACGTTGAATTCGCTGCTTGAAACCCACGACCTTCCTTTTATTATTGTTAATGCAGCTCAACAAGTCGTCGCCGTTAATCGCGCTTGGGAAAATCATTTCGGGCAGGCCAGAGAAAGTATTTTGGGTAATGCATGCTGCAATAATCCGGTCGATTGTCGGCATCGACGTTTTTTTCAAACGCTTGAACCATATGCCGGTTTATTCAACGAAACCGTGGACGAACGCGAGTATTTATTGAAAGTTCGGGGCTATCCTTTGCTTGATACCGACGGCACGCTTTATCTAGGTGAGTCGGTACTTACCGCCGGCGCGTCGGAATCCTTGGATAAAAACCCGAAGATGGTTGGCACGTCTTCTGCTTTCATAAATCTGAAAACTAAATTGCAAAAGGCCGCTCAATCTAATGTACCGGTTATGTTAAACGGCGAAACCGGAACAGGCAAAGAGCTAGCCGCCGAATTTATTCATCGGAAATCGCAAAATGCCGAGGGAGAATTTGTCATCGTCGATTGCACGGTACTCGGAGAAGACTTGTTCGAAAGCGAACTGTTCGGCCATGAAAAGGGCTCCTTTACCGGGGCGGCATCCGCCAAAAAAGGATTGTTCGAGCTGGCGGACAAAGGTACTTTGTTTCTCGATGAGGTCGGCGAATTGCCGGTCTCTTTGCAACCTAAGTTATTAAGAGCATTAGAAAGCGGCCAATTTAGGCGGGTAGGCGGTACCTCATCGTTGACATCGACGGTTCGAGTCGTGACGGCCACGCACAGAAACCTTGGAGAAATGGTGAGAAACGGACTGTTCCGGGAAGATTTGTTTTACCGGTTGTCGGTTTTTCCGTTGGAAATACCTGCTTTAAGAGACCGGATAGAGGATATGCCGGCACTGGTGGGATATTTTCTTAAGTCGTTCGGGCAGCGCGACCACTGTGTTTATAGTATGACCAAAGCAGCTATGCAAAAATTAATGCAGCACAAATGGCCCGGCAATATACGCGAGCTGAAAAATTGTTTACAGCTGGCTACGTGCCTTTGCACTAACCATAATATCGATGTACTGGACATTTCCATCATGCGGCGTCAAGGCGCTACGTTAAAACCCGGTATGATAGAAAGACGCGGCCAAGGAGCGGTAATTAAGGACACCGGGGCATCAAACATAAACCCTTTGGATATGATCGAGGCCGAATTTATTCGGTCCTTAATCAAAAAATATCAAGGCAACCGTAAGCTGATTGCTTCCGAAATGAATATCAGCGAAAGAACCTTATACCGCAAATTAAATCGCCTCAATATCAATTAATATAGAGTTGACAATGGAATCATCACTGAGTAGTTGGACTATCAACACTATCGATCCAGGCTTGGATAATTTTTCGCATCCGGTCGACTTGCGTGAAGAAATCAATCGCATCAAGGTTCTTCCACCCTTGCCGGGTATAGCTCGGCAAATTATTGAATTGGCGTCGGATCCGTTAGCGGATGCAAAAAAATTGGCGGCGATCATCGAAATGGACCCGATTCTGAGTTCACAGGTGATTCGCTGGGCCGGTTCGGCCCTTTACGGCTACCGTGGCAAGATCGTATCGATACAAGAGTCGATAACGCGTGTATTAGGCTATGATTTTGTGATGAATTTGGCTCTGGGCCTTAGCGCGTTATCGCCGCTTAAAGCACCGAAAATCGGTAAGGTCGGCACTCGAATGTTGTGGATTCAAGCCATTGCCGGTTCCCGCTTGACATTGACACTCGGCGAAATGATGCCGGTCGAAGAAAGACCGGACCGTCAAACGTTGTTTTTAGCCTCGTTGCTGCACAACATCGGCTTTCCATTGCTCGGACACGAGTTTCCGGAAGAGTTTGCTTATTTATCGAGAATCATCGATGCGAATGCCACACTAAGCGTTTACAACATCGAGCGGTTTGCCTTCGGCGTCGACCATACTTTGCTAGGTACTTGGCTCATGCGCAGTTGGTCGATGCCGAAACCGATTGTCGATGTCGTTTATCATCACCATAACCCTCATTACCGCGGCGACAATTACCGGCTTAATTTATTGGTGTATTTAAGCGATTGTTTATTGGGAACCTTAGGTATCGGTGACGGGCAAAATCAAAATTACGGTGAAGAGGAATTCGCCGTATTGAATTTGAATTCGGATGCGGTTCATCAAAAACTCGCCGAACTCAGCGCTTCGCTTGACGATATTGCCGCAATGGCCGACCAATTGACTAGCTAATGAGGATGCAAAAATTTTGGCGAATACATCATTAAAAAATTTATTCACCATGAAGGACATGAAGGCAATGAAGAAAAAGACTATAAATGCAATAGACTATAAATGCAATAGACTAATTGTTCATGTCACTTCATGCGTTTCATGGTTATTTCGTAAGATTGAATACTTTCACAGTCTTTAATTCATGGGGCTGGTTTATACAACTCGCCCCGAACGTATTGCTCACTTACACTCAGGCGGCTCCGGGGCTTTCGGCGTTTCCCCGAACACGCTCCAACTCTTACTTTCTCTAACGTCGAAACGGTAAGGGGCTTCGCGGGCTTGAAGGTAAGCGGGCGTATATAAACCTTCTTGTATACTGAATTCGTCAAACACGGCTTCGCAAAGCATTGTCAGCATTAACTCGCCGGCTTGCAATTCGGTGAGTTTCGACTGCGTTTCGATTTTCGCGCAAACTATCCCGTCCGCGATAGTTTCGTTTTGGCCGGCAACCCGGTCTCGGCCGGGCTCGCCTCGGTAAATAATTCCCGACTCGGTTTCATCGAAGCTCAGTCGGCGTGTGCTGCATTCGGTCATCAAGATGACCGGACCGGCTTTCGCGGCGCCGATCAACCGGTCGGTTTTCGACCAATAAAGCAGAGCTTTGCGCGGCTCGCCGTCGGAATTCAACGCATCCAGTTCAGCTGTATACATCGAAAGCGTACAACCGTTGAGCAGGACTAATAGATAAATCGAAGTTAACAAATTTTTCATGGTTTTGTCCCGCTTAGTTAGTGACTAAATCGAACAAGCCATCGCCGACCATCGGGTTTTCCCAATACGCCACATGTGCCATGAGCCAGGCTTTACCGGTATCGACCGGCCGGTCGCGGATGACCCAGCCTAGGTCCGGCGATTCGGTGCGGTATTTTTCGGCGATCTCGAAGCCGCTAAGCGTTTGGCCGAACAGTTTTCCAGATACGACCGGATCGGTCCGGTCCCAATAATTGAGCCAACGGAACATCTTGGTTCCCTCGCCAAGAGACTGGAGTTTCTGACGCCTTTTCTTGAACATCGACAAACCTATCGGCGAACCGAGCGTGATTAAGCCTTGTACCGGCCAGGTTCGGCGCGAATTCCTGTCGAAGTAATGTTTGTCCTTGATCAGCTCATTAATCACATCAAAGGCATAGATCGAACCTAAACTGTGAGCGACTACATAACAAGGACTGCCTTCGGTAAAAATTTCGAGAATCTTATTCTTGAAGCCTTGCCTGATTTGCGCGGCGGTGCTGGTGTCGAGCCGTGCGGTGACGACATCGCCGATGAGATCGAGGGCATTGCCGGCCAGAACTTCGCCTATCGGATTGGCGGCAATGAGTTTGATTAATTTCTGATATTTGCTTTGTGCTTGATTGTTTAAATTTTCATAACGATAAAGATCAGTCTTGAATTGGAGCGGCATATTGCCTAGACGACTCTTTAGTAACTGTTCGATGAGTTGATCTTGAATTAAATCGTTATCGTCGCCGGTCTGAACGCCATGAATGATCAAAACGGTCCGCGGTTTTTTCGGGTCTACGGTCATGGAAGCTCTCCTTTAAAGTGTTGCGATACAGCGTTTTTCCACGGTATCGGTAAAAAATAAAAACCGATTTTTTTGTTTTAACCGGATTTCGAGTCGACCGGAATGCTTAGTTGCCTGCAACACGGACTCGGAACCGGTAACAAAGCTATCGCGAAATTGTTGTTCCACGATTAGGCTGCCGTTTTGTATTTCGACCCTGGTAAAAGTATCGGGAGCGGCATCGAAATAAATGCCGTCGCCCAATGTGCCAACTGCGGTATATTCTCCGCTAATCGTAAAATATTCCCGGCCCGGAATTGTGAAATCAATTTTTATGCGACATGTTCGACCAAATTCGGCCGGCGTATCGACATAAGTCCCATCAAAGCCCTGCGATTTCCCGTTTAATTGAAAAAAGTCACGTAAAGCAGTATAGGCCTTTTGTTTCAAGTTCTCGTTAGAATAAGCCGTCATCGTCAACACCGCTAAGACAAAAATAGACATTCGTTTGACCATTTCAACAACCTGGAAAATGAGCGATATGACATCAAGATATTAAAAAATAGTTCGCTAAAGCAATTTTCGCAAGCTTTGGGATAACGACCGCTAAGTTTTGAAAAAGCTTGTTCAGTGGTCAATAATGGTTTCAGATTGTACAATACTAATCCTTAGTATTTTAGTTGGTTATTAATTCAACACTTCTTTACCCGGAGCATTCATGGCACAAATTACCCAAGCAGACATCGAAAATCGATTGAAAACGTTTATCGATCCCAATGTTGAAACCGATTTAATTTCGGCTAAATCGGTTAAATCGATCCACATTGACGGCGCTGATGTCTCGATTAAACTGGAATTAGGCTACCCGGCCAAAAAACATCTCGACGAGTTTAAGTTAGCGGTTTTGGAGCATTTGAAGACGCTGGAAGGCATCGGTACTGTGACGATCGATATTGCTATCAATATTTTGTCTCATGCGGTTCAGCAAGGATTGAAGCCGCTGCCGGGCATCAAAAACATCATCGCGGTCGCCTCCGGTAAAGGCGGCGTTGGTAAATCGACAACGGCAGTTAATTTGGCCTTGGCCTTGGCGGCCGAAGGCGCAAAGGTCGGTATTTTGGATGCCGATATCTATGGTCCGAGCATTCCGATGATGCTTGGACAATCCGGCTTTCCGGAAAGTGAAGACGGCAAAACCATGCTGCCGAAGATGTCGTTCGGTTTACAAACCAATTCGATCGGCTATCTGGTCGACACCAGTCAGCCGATGATCTGGCGCGGCCCTATGGTAACCGGCGCGTTACAGCAACTGCTCAAGGAAACGCGTTGGACCGATCTCGATTATTTAATAGTGGATCTTCCGCCCGGCACAGGCGACATTCAATTGACACTATCGCAGCAAATCCCGGTCAGCGGCGCGGTCATCGTTACGACACCGCAAGATATCGCCCTACTCGATGCGCAGCGAGGCTTAGCGATGTTCGAAAAAGTCAACGTACCGGTGTTGGGCATCGTTGAAAATATGAGCATGCATATTTGCAGCCAATGCGGTCATGAAGAAGCGATTTTCGGTAGCGGTGGCGGCGCGGCGATGGCCGAAAAAAACCAAGTGCCGTTGTTGGGTGCATTACCGTTAGATAAAGACATCAGGCTAAACGCCGACTCGGGCCGCCCGACGGTCGTCGCCGACCCTGACGGTCGCTCGGCTGAGATATACCGTGAAATCGCGCGAAAAATGGCCGCAAAACTGGCCTTGAAAGCAAAAGACTTCAGCAGTAAATTTCCAAATATTGTGATTCAGAATACCTAAATTTGTGCGGACGGACTTTGTAAACGAGATATTGAAAAAGGCTAAGGGACGGGCATGAAATTAAGTTAGGCAGTTTAAACATAAAGTTCATGAAGTATTTTATAAGATTACCTAAACATTCTCGCTACCTCTTGGATGAAAGAAAATTCTATACAAACGAATGACAAGCCCAGCTTTATACATTTTTCGGTTTTTAGGTCATGGGTACTTCATTTGTTAAGGCTTGGCAAGTTATTGAATTAACTTCTTATTCTTCATGTTCTTCATGGCGAAATGCTTTTTCTAGGATAACTTATAAAATGCACGTTCCTTAAATCCTTATTGTTTTATAATGGCCTGCTTGTATGGTAATACAGCCGGATTTCAATTAATTAGGACAAAAGTTCAATGAGCATCAAATCGGATAAGTGGATACGCCGGATGGCGGAACAACAAGGCATGATCGAACCGTTCGCCGCAACGCAGGTTAGGGAGACGGAAAAAGGCCGAGTGATTTCGTATGGTACTTCGAGTTACGGATACGATGTGCGTTGCTCGGACGAATTTAAAATTTTCACGAATATTAATTCGGCAATCGTCGATCCAAAGGATTTTAGTGAAGCGAGTTTCGTTGACGTTAAATCCGATGTCTGCATCATTCCACCGAATTCGTTTGCGTTGGCGCGCACTGTCGAATTCTTTCGCATTCCGCGCGATGTGCTGACGATCTGCCTTGGCAAATCGACTTATGCGCGCTGCGGTATTATCGTCAACGTCACGCCGCTTGAGCCGGAATGGGAAGGTCATGTAACCTTGGAGTTTTCAAATACCACACCGTTGCCGGCCAAAATCTACGCAAATGAAGGTGTCGCGCAAATGCTGTTTTTAGGCGGAGACGAAGTCTGCGAAACATCTTATGCGGACCGAGGCGGTAAATATCAAGGCCAAGTCGGCGTGACATTACCGAAAGCCTAGCGGCGCTGGACATTCGGCTTAAGCATGGGCTGTCCTGATTAGCAAGATGCTTCAACTTACCGAAGCCAAGTGTCCGAGCAGGGGCAGTCGTAGTCGCAAAAACTAAAATATGCTGTTACCCAAGCTCCAGCTTGGGTAACCTGTTCAGGAAGCTCTAGCTTCCCGAAAATCAAGAAAGATTGAACGAGCGAGTCGGGGTTGATTGAGAATGTGCGGTGGTTGTGTCGGTCCCAGGAAGCTCTTGCCCTGAGCTCTTCGGCTGCGCTCAGGAGAGCCTTGTCGAAGGGGGAGCTTCCGAGGTGTCTTTCCCTAGCTGGAGCTCTCATCGTTATACACAAGTATCGGTAAACTTGCTAAACAGAGGTTATCGTATACTTGGAAACGGTGCTGCTTGATAAATCTGCGGATTTTGAACATCAGTGGCTTTCCCTCACCTAACGCTAGGTGAGGGAAAGTAGAGAACGTTGGGCGACAAAAAATGGTATCGAGGGCTCATTAGCTAAGATTGCAAAACGGTAATTTTTGACTTATGTATAACGATGAGGGCTGGAGCTTGGGAAAAAGCGTGATGTGGGTTGGCCGTTTTTAGCTTGACGCGCATGGCTTGTTAACCCCGTCCTGCTAGGGATATGCTGATCTTTGGGCTTTAGCTGAACAAACTTGCTAATCAGGTGGGGTGTTGGGTAAGCCGTCTAAAAAACTATTTTAGCTAATTTTTGTGTTCATGCTTTTTAATCTCAAAATATCTTAGAAACTGTTGGTGGCCATAGGCTAGAAAACGCCAGGTGTAGAGTGCGGATCGCGCACCTGGGTGGTGGGGACCTGTCATCGGGTTCGGTAATGTGCGGTATATACTTCGCGCGGCCATATTTTCGGTTTTCTAACGCGCTCTTTTGTCCGGTAGCTGCGTTGCGAAAACAGTTACATAGCTTGCTATGCGCCTGTTTTCGCGCCTTGCTACCGAACAAAATACCATTGCCATAAAAGCCGAAAACATGACCGCGCGAAGTATAAAAGGAGTAGACAAAGCTCATTCCGAAGGTATGCTTTTAAAATGCATATTCAACCGAGGAGGAATTTATGGGACCTTACTATCGCAGCTCATCGCAAGGTGTAGGCGCTTTTTTTGATTTGTTTTATCAGCATCCCATTTTGATGCTGGCTTTAACCGCCGGCATAGTTGGCGTGGGCATTTTTATTTATCGCAAAAGAAATCGAGATAAGATGACTCGCTTGTAATGTGTCGTTATACATCCGCAATTCGACCCGTTAGGCAGGTGTCTGTATTCATTCCAGCAATTCCCAATTTGGGGATCAAATAGGGTGTGGGACATGCTTGGCGAGGATGTCGGCAGCAGGGAGCTGCCGTCAAGCCCCCATGGACGGGTTCACGGCGTTCCTCGACAGGTATGCCCCACACCCTAAGCCCAGCGAAAACGCTCAAACTGGGAATTGCTGGTATTCATTCGGCATTTTGCAACAAATGCGGAATCACCAGCGGACAATCCGTTTTAGTAGGGTGAACGGCTATCGTTACCGGGTAGCCGAAAATTTCCATGATCAAATCGGCATCTAAAACTCGCTCCGGACTATCGAACGCCATCAAGCGGCCCGAATGCAGAACCGCAATACGGTCGGCATAGAGTGCAGCCAAATTCAAATCGTGCAGAATCGCCAGAACGCCCGCCTGAAAACGGTCGGCGAATCGTCTGGCGATCGCCAACACGCTATGCTGATGCGCAAGATCGAGCGCCGATGTCGGCTCGTCCAGTAATAAATAGCGTGGCAGATCACCGACCGGCTCCCATATCTGCGTCAAAACTCTCGCCAATTGAACGCGCTGACGCTCGCCGCCCGATAACGTAGTATAAATTCTATCGACGAACCCTTCGGTATCGGTCAATGCCATTGCTTGCCGAACGATAGCATCGTCGTGCGCAGGATCGCCATTACGCCGATGCGGGCAGCGCCCCATCGCTACGACCTCGAGTACCGTGAACGGAAACGATAGCGTCGAGTTTTGCGGCAGCACGCCGCGCACGCGGGCCAATTCGGCTATAGGCCAGTCGTCGAGTTCTGTACCGTTCATCGTAATGAAACCGTGCTGCGGTATCAAATCGCCGCACATTGTTTTCAGCAATGTCGACTTGCCTGCGCCGTTCGGCCCGACAACCGCGAGTACTTCGCCGGGCTTAACGCACAATGTAATATCGTCCAACAAACGCTTGCCGCCGATGTCGACAACTATCTTACGCGCCTCCAGCATTCAACCTCCTAGCATCCGTTGCCGATACAGTAACCACAAAAAGAACGGACTGCCCAAAACACCGGTGACGATTCCGATCGGTATTTCGGCAGGTACGGCCAAGCTGCGCGCCAAGCCGTCCGATGCCAACAACAGACTTGCGCCGAGCAGAGCAGAGCCCGGCAATATGATGCGATGGTCCGGACCGAGCCTAAGCCTCAGCAAATGCGGTACGACCAGCCCTATGAAACCGATGATACCGCCCAATGCGACGCAACAGCCCACACCGAGTGCAACCAGAACGATCACCGCGGTTTTGACGGTTTCGACCGAAAATCCGAGATGGCCGGCTTCCGCCTCGCCGAGTAATAGCGCATTCAAAGCGCTTGAAAAATACGGGAGCAGCAACAAGTTCAGCAGGAAAAACGGCAAGCCGGCGACGACTTGACTCCAGTTAGCGCCGCCGAGACTGCCCATGCTCCAAAATGTCAAGGTACGCAATTGCTGATCGTCGGCGATCGAAGTCAACAAACCCGTTAAGGAACCTGCCAATGCGTTGACGGCGACTCCGGCCAGCAGCAGCGAAGCGATATCGAGACGGCCGCCGGAACCGGCAAAACGGTAAACCAGCCAAGTCACCGCGAACCCGCCCGAAAAAGCCGCTGCAGGCAGATAATAATAACCGAGTATTTGCGCCACGTTTCGCAGCAGGCTGGTTTCGAGCACGATCGCAGCGACCGCTGCCAATGCCGCGCCGCTCGATACGCCGATCAATGCCGGGTCGGCAAGCGGGTTACGGAACAAGCCCTGCATTGCCGCTCCCGAGACGGCCAGCGTCGCGCCAATCAACACGCCGAGTGCGATACGCGGACCGCGTATCGATTCCAGTATGGCGCGATGGCCGTCATCGAACGGCCAGGGCAGTTGCAGACCGAAAACCTCGCTCAGAATGGCGAGTACTTGCCCCGGTGAAATCGAATAGGCGCCGATCCCGAGCGATACAATGACCATTACAAACAGCACCAGCGTCAAACCGCCCAGAACTGCGTAACGTTTCGTTTCGCCAGGCATTGCAAACGCCGCTTTCATCATTCGGACGCCACGGTATCGACGGTGCGCAGCCGCGTCGCCAAATCCAACGCGGCTTGACCGGATCTCGGGCCGAATCCCAACAAATACAGGGCATCCATGGTTACCGCTTTCCCTAGCTTGCCGGCCGGTGTCGCACCGAAACCGGGCATGTCGAACAAGCGGTCGATGCCGCCGATCGCATTCGCTGCCATATCGGTCAACACGATCACATCCGGCGCAGCCTCGATCAACGCTTCGCTACTTGCCGGCTTAAAGCCTTCGAAACCTTTCAAAGCATTGTCGCCGCCGGCGATGCGGATCATCGCATCGGCAGGCGTTCCCTCACCCGAGACGATCGGTGCGCCGCGCGATATGGCCAGCACAAACAATACTTTCGGACGTTGCGCAATCCCGGACGTGAACCGCTCGAGTCGATCGAAGTCTTCTTGTACCTGTTTCGCCAAGCGCTCGCCCTGTTCGGACGCATTCAGCCATTCGGCGACTGTTCGAATTTTGGACACCACGCCATCCGCCGAATTGTCTTCGTTAACGGTTTTGATTTCCACACCGGCTTGCCGGATCTGTTCGATAACGGTTTGCGGTCCCGAACTTTGCGTCGTCAACAATAGAGTTGGCATCAGCGACAAAATGCCTTCTGCCGAAAGGTTTCGCATATAGCCTACCTGCGGTAATGCTTTTGCCGCTTCAGGCCATTGACTGGTTGTGTCGACCCCGGCCAACAAGCGTTCCTCACCCAGTGCGTATACGATTTCTGTCAACGCGCCGCCGACCGCAACGATGCGTGGCTCTTTTGCTGAAGCGCCTGCAGTTACGAACATGGCGCAACACATGACGGTGCGGACGAACTTGAATAGTGTGTTTTTATGCATGCTGCTTTTCCGTTCGCGCAATCAATGCGCCGGCATCGATTCCGGCTTGCTGCGCACGCTGCCACGATGCCCGGTATCGTTGACGTGACGGAATTCGTCCAAGGCTTCGCCTTCGATCGTGAAAGCGCGGGCAAAGCCTTGTACAAACGAGCCTTTCGTCGGATGAATACGAAACAAGTGAAAATCCTGCAATTTTTTCAACATATCGATGAATTGCCCGAATTTCTGTTGAAACGCATCCATGACAAAATGAAATTGTTCGCTATCCCTCGCGATTTCTTCGGCCTGTCCTTGAAACGTAGCCCGTTGCCGCGCGAATAAATGCGATGCTTTATCTTCATCTTCGATGAACAGCAGGCTGACCTTGCCGTTCTCCGAAAGATTGCGGGTATGGGCCGCTAATTCGCTGATATAGATGTAATAGTCGTCTTCGTATTTCACATAGGCTGCGTAACTGGCTTCCGGTTTGCCGTCCAAACCTACGGTCGCCATCAACACCGAATCGAAAGAATCGGTCAGGCGGCGGCAGCTCTCCCGGACTTGCTCAAAATCTACTGTGGTATCGTTCATGTCGTTGTCTCGTTAGTTATTTCAAAAAAGAATTGCCCGTTATGTTGTTGCATTTACGGTGGTCGGCTTACCGGAATTTGGGTTGATAACCATTTCAAACATCCATCGTAAGGCATTCGCCCAAATCCGCATGTTCGAAGAGAATCATCGCGATATGACACCCGGCGGCATCGTAAAGCTCCAGTGTATTGACTGAAGTATTCCCGGCCCGCCGTTCGGCCAGACGAAGCTCCGCCAACGCGTCTTCCTTCAAATGCAAGTTGAAACCGTCGTCGAGCACGTTGAACCAGGTACCGGTGATCATCAATTTCTCGATCGGGCCCGTATGGACCTGCAACGCACCGTCATTGCCGACCAAAACGGTCAAGCCGGCGCCGCTTTCCGACGCTTTTTCCATGAAACGCCGAAAAGACGAGGGCTGCAATCGTCCGGTTTGCAGCGGCTCGGTGCTTTGATAAGGCACGGCACCGCAGGCGATCAAGTGCTCATGCCATGCCTGTCCCAGCCGTTCGTTGCCGTCCACGACGGCTACTGAATCAATATTTCGTAACGGAGGTTCAACATGTTGCCGTTGCGATTGATCTTCGGACCGATATCGTTCGATCAAGGTCCGGTAGGCCGGTATACATCTGTTTTCGGTCATATAAATCTTATGCACGGCAGTACCGTCGCGGTCGAAAAATTGCAGACTGTCGCGTGCTCCCTGACGAGTTTGTTCGGTCACCGCGAATGCCGAATGCCAATGGCGAAAATCCAGAAACAGGTCGATGTTTTCACCCTGAATCCGTCCGCCGGTATCGGTTAGCCGGATATTTAGGTAAAAACCGGTTTTTTCATGCACGGCATTATCGTTGCGTGTCAACGCCATTACAGGGCCCAATGAATCAACTTCATCCAGCAGTACCGGCCAACCTGCCTCAAGACGAGTCACGTTTTCCCCGCAACCGGTTGCCAACAACTCAGCCTCGCTGACTTCCAAAACGGAAGCTGCCTCCCTAATTCGCAATTGCGGCCTGTTCTCCCGCAGTTCGTCCCAGCGGCGTTTTAAGGCCTCGGGAGAAACCGAGCTCGTTCGACTATCGTTTGCTTGGCACATGATCATTCCTCTTGCGAATTTTCGTAACCGGCCGCCTGAGTTTGCGTACAGCGGTCTATCCATGCAATGCAGCGCCAAACTCCTGCCAGGCGTATGAAACCGCAGCGCTGTTCAGGCGTTCCGTCGAAGTCGGGATGGCCGATCAGTGCGTCGATCAGTTCGACTACCGCCTGCGATATGAACCATACCCGTTGCGTGAGATATAGCCGCATGTACAACCGAATTTCCTTCTCGATTTCGGAGGGACCGGGGCTAACCGGTTGCGTCTGTATTCGATACATTTAATCCTCCCGGCGCATCGGCGCTTTTAGATTAAAATATGGTCCGAGCCGGACCGAATTGTCCGGCTCGGGGTTAGGCGCATTTAGCCGGCAGTTGCAGTCGAGTATTGTCTACGCCGCCAACCGGCCAAGCCCAATATGGCTGATCCCATCAACCACACGGCACCTGGAACCGGAACCGCAGCAATGTCGACCGCCACTTGCGCAAGGCTTTGATGAGCACCGCTTCCGAAAGAGAAGTTATAGGTCAACAATTCTGCCGGTAAATCCCAGTAAGCTAGAAAATGTACGAGATCGACCGGACCGAACGAGCTTGGATAACCGTCTTGAAAATAAGTCTGCTCCGTAAATGTAGGAGCCAAGCCGTTCAATGCTATTGATTCGTAGTTGATCTGTGTACCCCAGGTTTCGAACTGCAGAACAGCCCTTACTACAGGGCCTTCCCCCACACTGCCTGTGACGATCGCGTTATAGTTTTGCGGAACGGAAAAGCTATACAAATTGCCGGTACCTGCCGCAAAAGTTCCGGCACTCCATCCGAAATAGGCATTGCTGGTATTGGCGCTGCCGACGTCCGGAGCCGCTGTGCGGTCAGTTGCAGTGCCGTAGGACGCATCAAAGAAGGTATCCCATTCGGCGTAGAGCGTACCGGCATCGCCGCGCGTCCATCCGCCCCAAGATGCCTCATGCGGGGCATCGAAACCGAATCCCGGATTATAAGGATTCGGCCCATTGGTAAAATCCGCCGAAGCGATACCGGAAAAACTTAGCATCGTTGCGGCGAGCGTAAGGTGTGATCGTTTATTCATAGCTTGTCCTCTTGAATGTCAATTAAGCCCCTTTTCTTAGCCGCAAAGACAAAAGGATCGTTCGATGTTGTCGTTTCGATATGCCGCGTTTCGGTGCCAAACCGTCCATCCGCCGCTTTTCTTTAGGAGGAGAAGCAGAGGTGCGGCACGTTGAATTCAATTGTTATCGTTCTTCGGTTCGTCCGTTTCGATTTCCTCAGCTTCGCTTGAATTGCTTCGGGGTACTTTTGCTGCGAGCTCTGGGCGGTATTCGGCGATATAACGGTATTGCTTCCCGCAATACAGAATCACTTCTTTTTGCCCTCGTTTGAGAATGCGCATTTCGATACGCAAATCGGCATAACCGTTATGCGCGAACAATTCGTCGAACAATCCCGATAACTTGTGTTTGATGTCTTTGTAACTTGTGTGCATCGCCGTATCTCAGAATGCTATTTTTAGCGTCGCGCCGACGTTGCGCCCCGGTCGCGAATAACGCTTCCAGAAATCGGCGTTCGCGTAGGCTCCGAAGGTTGCATGCGGGTCGCCGGCCCGCGTATTGACGTCTTCCCAGTCGATGTAGGTTTTGTCGAACAAATTGAAAACACCGACGTTAACCGAAACATGGTCGTTGAAACGGTAGTAACCGTTAAAGTCGACGACGCCGTATCCTCGGGGCAGGAATTGCGTATCGTCCGGCGCTGTCTTCGGACGCTTGGCGTCGACCAATGTTAATATCAATTCAGAACCCCAGATTCCCGAAGGTTCTTCGTAGCGCAGACCGATCACGCCTTTGGCCGGACTGATGCCGCGTAAGGACACGTCGTTTACGGAACCGGTTTCGAGATTGACGCCCTCTGCATACGATCCGCTGACCATTAAACTCGCTCCTTCCAAAGTTTCGTGAAACCAATCCAAGTAAAGTTGGCTTTTGAATTCGACGCCCTGAATCCGGATATCGTCCGGGTTATTGATTTGCTGAAATGTCAATCTTGGCGTATCACCGTAGGCCAAACAGAATCCGGTCTCGGCCGAAGGAATGCAAACCGTGTCCAAAAATAAAAACTTCTTGTAATCGTTGCGAAAAAAAGTCAGATCGAACGTTCCGGCCGCACCTTTGCCGCGCAAACCGACCTCAAAACCGGTGCTAGTTTCGGGTGTCAGATTGAAGTTCGGGATCGTTTGATAACCGAATTGATCGTTGACGAAACCGGAGTTGCTTTCGCCAAAATTCGGGCCGCGGAACCCTTCTGCATATTGCCCGTGAATCGTTAATTCATCGGTGAGATGGAATAACGCGCCCAACTTAGGCAGAATCTTGTACTCGTCGAGTTCAGTCGGCTGCACCTCCGACGTCGCATCGTATAGTCGGTCTTTTTGCGGCTTTAAAGAGTAGAATTCGATACGTACACCGGGAATCAACTCTACGCGCCGATCAAAAAACGTGATGCTGTCTTGAAGATAAGCACCCGCCTTCGTCACTAAACTTTCAGGAAAATCGCGGACAGGAAACGTGTCGGGCGGGACGGTTTTCGAAACGGTGCCCGGTTGAATGAATGGCGGATTACCGCTGGTATAGGTGATTGTGCCGTCCCGCTTCTGAGTAATCGTGTTCATGCTGATTTGACCGCCGTATTGCAGTGCGTGATCGAAAATTCCAGTCGAAAAATGTTTGTCGAAGCGAATTTCTCCGCCGATATCGTCGTTATCGAAACTGAAAATGCGATGGATCAGATGACGTTTATTCAGCGGATTATCCCGGTCTTGCCAAGTTTCTTGTGTCGCCGCAGTCTTTTGCCGGTATACGCGCCAGAATGCGCTATCGAATAAAGCAAAGTCGAGATGGTCGAGCTTATGATCCAACGAGATCCGCCAGCGCGTTTGTCTGTCTTCGGTGATCAGGCTGAATATTTTCGTGTTCGGAGGAAAACCGATGCCCAATGGATCTCTGGCATGATAAGCGTCGAGCTCAGACTCGCTGTGCATCCATTCGCCGGTCAAACGCAGCACGTTGTCATCGTCGAAGCGGTAGAGCAGCTTGCCGAGTCCATTGTAGACTTCGTTGTCTTGCGGGCTC
This sequence comes from Gammaproteobacteria bacterium, assembly GCA_018830325.1. Lineage (GTDB taxonomy): Bacteria > Pseudomonadota > Gammaproteobacteria > Methylococcales > Methylomonadaceae > Methylotuvimicrobium. The sequence goes on along the minus strand of JAHJSQ010000098.1, from coordinate 26,890 downwards.
GGCGCGGTCCTTCTCGGGTTCAATTCCTTGTTGTCGCCTTTTGTATCCGTTTCCTTACTTTCCGAATGTGTCAACAGCAACAAGCTTTCAAAACCAAATGATGCACCTGCCAATGTAGCAGTTTTCAGAAAACTTTGATCGGTCGTGTTGTACCCGAGTTTGGCGTCGGCATAATAATCGTTGCCGAATGTGTCGAGATAATCACGCGGATCTTTAGTGACAAAGCCGACCGTGCCGCCCAGCGCATCTCCGCCGTATTGGGCAGACCCTGCCCCGCGGATGATTTCGACCGATTTCAGCGCATCCATGTCGACCATGTTTCGCGTCGCCGAGGCGAACGAGCCGATCGAAAAAGCGTCCGGCAAGCGGACGCCGTCGACTTGCATCAATACGCGGTTGCCGCCGAGACCGCGAATCGTAAAGCCGGTCGCGCCGAAACGCTGAGGATCGTTGCCGACGTTGACGCCCGGCTCGTAACGGATCAGGTCTTTGATGCTACGGACCATTCGCCGCTCGATCGTCTCGGCGTCGATTACCGAAGCGGTACCCGGCTCTTCATCCAACGGGCGAGCGCTTGAAGTGCCTTCGACAATCATCGTATCGAGCTCCAACGTATCTTTCATCGCGGCCTTCTCATCGGCAATCGCCGGCGCATTCGCCAACAGTGCGCAGAAACAAACGCATGCGGGCGCCGAATATTTGCAGCTTAGCGGCGCAGGACATAACCGAACAAACGAAAACGCGTTTAACATGTTGGCGAGTGAATTTATGGGGTTTCATCCTGAAGATGCTCAGTGTAATTGTGTGCGCTTAGGATTTTGTTGCCGCTGTTCCAACAACGTATGCGTCACTTGCTGCCAATGACTGAGTAATTGACGGTACATTTGTTGGCCCGTGGGCAGTTGTTCCAGCTCGGATTCGGTGATCAGTCTGTTGAGCTGGTTGACGATCATGTGCGCCAATTTCGGACAATGATGACCGTTGCTGAATTGGGTGATTAGCATTAACGTGCTCGCATGAAGATGTGTAATTTCATGCAGAGCCGATGTTTCCGTTTGATTTTCCAACATGACATCCTCATTCGAGTAAGCATTAAAAAAATTGGCGCACGCAGTGTGCGATTAAGAGAGCGAAGCATCGTGCGCCAAACGATAGTCAGGAGAGGTCAAATATCTATCGTAGTGCTAATGATAATGATTCTTATTTATATGTCAACAAAAAATATTTCTCTTCATTTGTTGCTCGATTAGAATCGTTAAGCGAACTGGGATTTTAAAACTTGAGAAAGACAGGATCAGAACTCTGTTCTGTACATTTCGACATGGATTAATCAAACCAAAATGTTCGGGGCGGGTTATTTACCCGTCCCGGCCAAGGCAATACATTTGTTAAAGCTAAATTAGAATCGCGAAGCGAGCACGGGTTAAAATGCTTTTGTGTTTTCAGTAGGTAACGACTTGATTTTCGCACGAGACCCACTGGACCGGTCGGCACAGAGCTTTTCCGGCCTTTTTTGATGATTAACCGGAGACAACAATGAACGAAGATACTTTGAATATGGAAGTCAGGAAATTTTTGAAACAAGTCGGCGTCACTTCACAGCGGGAGATTGAACACGCGATTGCTAAAGCGGTTGAAGCAGGGAACCTAAAAGGCACTGAAACGCTACAGGTAAAAATGACTTTGGAGCTGCCGGGAGTTCAGCTGACGCATACGATCGAAGATCAAATCAAGCTGGAATAAACATAAATTCAACAATTTGGCCATGAAGCACATGAAGGTTATGTAGAAAAAACTATAAAATCAAAAATCTAATTCTTCATGTCACTTCATGGCCTTCATGGTGACACGCTTTTTCTAGGATAAGCGATAGCTCGCGTCACTCCCGGCGTAACGTGCTAAATGGCAAACGCAACAAGCTCGCGAATCCGAGTTCTTCCGGATTTCTGAAAGGCGCGAGACCGATCGGCATCTCGGTTTGCGCTTGTTTGGGTTCGGCGCGGTAGGTGCCACATAGGCGATCCCAACAGGAAATCGAAAAGCCGTAATTACTGTCGGTTTCGACTGGGATCGTCGAATGATGAATACGATGCATATCCGGCGTGACGATGAACCAACGGAGTATTTTATCGACTCGTTCCGGGATATCGACATTGCCGTGATTGAACGTGGCTGCACCGTTCAGGATAATTTCGAAGGCGATCACGGCCAGCGGGTCCGCACCGAGCAATAAGATCCACGCGATTTTATAGAACATCGAAAAAACGATTTCCAACGGATGAAAGCGAACCGCCGTTGTCGCATCGAAGGCTATATCGGTGTGATGAATCTGGTGCAAACGCCATAGCAACGGCCATTTGTGCGAGAGCACATGCTGACCGTAAATCGCAAAATCGAGCGCGATCAAGGTAAACGCAACCGCCGGCCAGCCTTGAATATCAAGCGCATTCAAAATTCCCCAAGACTGCTCTTGCGCATAAACCGCGCTCAGATAGGCCGCTCCCCCGACCGTCAATCGCATCAGCAGCATGTTGAACAGCGCCAAGCCGATATTGATCGGCCAGCGTCGTTTGCGGTCGGGCGATTGCTTGCGTCTTGGTCGCAGCGCTTCCCAACTGATCATGATCAAAAAAACGCCTAGCGCAATAGATAAGCGGATTACGGTTTCCATAATTTTCCTGTTCGATAGAGATAAGCCAATGTCTCCGGATGACTGCCCAAAAAATAACGTAGCCTTAGACTCCACATCAATAGAATCGTTCGGTATAGGCCATAGTTTTCCCAGCGTTTGCCGGAACTGACGACACGATCGATTAGACAAGCGGGTTTACCCCATTTTTTCAAAGATTTGCTTAGCGCGATATCTTCCATCAAGGCGATATCGGGAAAGCCCCCCACGGCATCGAAGGCTTTGCGACTCACGAAAATCGCCTGATCTCCGGTCGCGATACCGGTCAATCGTGAACGTAGGTTCATTAATGCGGCAATCACTTTCAACATGGCATGGCGGCCGCTCAGACGAATATTGAAACGCCCCCAACATGCGCCTTCGTTCAGCGCTTGAGTAATCGAGTTCAAGGCTTGTTCGGGCAGTACCGTATCGGCATGCAAAAAGATCAAGATTTCGCCGTGCGCATGCTGTGCACCGCGATTCATTTGCTTGGCGCGGCCGGCCGGGCCGGTTAATACGCGGTCGGCCAGACCCTCGGCCAGCGTCACGGTCTCATCGCAACTGCCGCCATCCGATACGATGATTTCCGCATGCCTACGTAAGTGTTGCAATTTGCCAAGGCACTCAATGATCGAGGTTTGTTCGTTGAGTGTCGGGATTATGATCGAAAAGCGCACGATTTGTTTTCGTTCATTGCGCCGGCGGAAGCGCTTCCGCTTCCAAAGCCGGATGGATTCGGTTGATTTCGGTCACTGAAAGACCGGGGCGTAACGGCGAATAACGGCCGTATTCGACTAAATCGGTGGGCGGTATCGTTCCGACGATGTTTTCAAGTTCGGATAACTTCAAACCTTGTCTTATTAGATACACGATGTAGGTATGGCGAATGGCATCGGCATTGAAATCTTCGGGATGTGTCATGCCGGCATCGATTGCCGCAACGCTTATAATCGCGGAAAGACCGTCGATCGCTAGCGGGCTATCGGTATACCAGGCCGGAAACCGATGTTGCTCGTTAAAATAACTCAATAGACCGTCGAGCGGAATGTTTCTCGGTACGGGACCGCTCAACCGAATCTCTCCTGCCTCTGCATCGAAGTTGTCCGGAGTCAATGCCGCGGCCTCCTTCAATGTAACACCAAGCAATAATAAAACAATCAGCTGCCTGCCCATCGTATTCGAAGCATTGAGCAACCCGCGCAAATCGGCATCCGACAATTCCCGCGGCATTGGCGCATTCAGTCGCTGATGATTGCGGATTTGCGCCAGCCTTTCGGGCGAGATTTGCGGTAGGTCCAAACGTCCGACGCCAAAACCTAGATTCGGATAAGTTGATAAGCCAGATAAATCGAAGTCCGCTTGCTTTTTGCGGGGCGGATGTAAAAACTCGGCCAGCCAAACGCCGAACAGTCCGAGCATGACTGAACCGATAACGATAATCACTGTATCTCGGTTGTAATTCGGGCTGATGGGATCGCGGGCAAGAAAGGCTCGGTCAATCACGGTAACCTGAGGGTATTTTTCAACCGGACGCGTTTCGATTTGAACCAGGCGTTCTTGCGTTTCACGGTAAATTTTTTCGAGTCCATCGAGATCGGCTTTCAGAGTTTCGTGTTGCGCGAAACGCGAGCTAAACTCCGACGCCATGCGTTTGTGGTCCTCGAGCTGTTGACGAATACGATCGAGCGTCATTTTAGCGGCCTGGTATTCTTGCATCGCATCGGTATGCACGATTCTTGTGCCGTATTGTTGCTTGGCGGCGATTTCCTTTTCGAGTTTTTTGATTTCCTCGGGAATGAACCTCATCGACGGTTGCCGAGCCAGGTATTCCCGGGTATAGCGTTTGTCGAATTCGGCCAGCTTTTCCTTGAGCTGTTGCAACCGCTGTTCCAGTTGTTCAAGGCTACGTTGATCCTGAGTCGGCACGACGGCTTGACCTTCCTCAATGGCCTTTTCGACGGCTTCGAGTCGGGCCTTGGCTTTAACTTCGGCCTCATTGGCGTTATTCAATGCCGCAGTTAGCCCGGTTAATTTGGCCAATACCGTATTTTCTTGGCGCTCGGTTGAAGCGATGTCATGTTCGTTCCTAAATTCGATCAGCGCGTTCCGAGCTTGTTCGATTTTAATTTCCAATTCATCCAACTCATCCTTGACGATTTGTATTGTCTTACCTTTGCTGCTTTCGATTTCCGCCGCTCTGGCATCCAAATATACGTCTATCCAAGTATTGATCAAAGCCGATAAAATCTCCGGCATTTCGCCCTCGGCCTGCATTTCGACCAATTGCGTGTCGGGCAACGATTGGACTTGCAAGATTTCCTTGACGTCTTCTAAAGTGAGATTGGCTTGCGGATGTGTTATCTCGAGTCTCTTGAGCGTTTCATCCAATAGTTCGCGGCCCAGCAAAATTTGCCGTTGTATCGCGACATGCTGGATATCGGCGGTTTCCGAGGCCTGATCGATCGCGGTCATTGCCGAAGTCAGTAAGGTTGCCGTGCTGCGGTATATTGCAGGGCGGCTGTAGTTGTAAGCCAAGCCGATGAACAATGCACTCAGGAATACACCGAGAAAGATTGGCAAACGGGAGATAAACCAGCGTTGAGGCGGCGAGCCAGGCGGGTAATGACCTGCATCATTGATGACTTCAATATGCGGCGGATAATCGTTCATCGTTTAAAGCCCGGTTATTATGATTGATCTCAATGATCACAGATTACACGAAGTTTGCATTTTTAAACGATTTTGGCTGACGCAACCGTTCGTTTCGCCGGCTGCAAACCTCAGCCTGCCAAGATATCAAATATTTTCGTGTGTTTCGAGGACAAAATGCTTTTTATTGGATCAATGCCTACGACTGTACCGGATCGAATAATGCGGTCAAATCCTCCGCAGTCAAATTAAAACCTTGCTCGTTGTTTTCCTGATAAACCCCGGACGCCAATGCACGCTTTTTTTCCTGTAAGGCAAGAATTTTCTCTTCGACCGTATTTTCGGTAATCAGTTTATAAACGAATACCGGCTTGTCTTGACCGATTCGATAAGCCCGGTCCGCGGCTTGACTTTCCACAGCAGGATTCCACCACGGATCGTAAATGATCACGGTATCGGCCTCGGTAAGATTTAAGCCGACACCGCCCGCCTTGAGACTAATCAGAAATACGTCGACTGTGCCGCCGGTAAATAAATTAATCGCTTCGTCACGGTTTTTAGTCTGGCCGGTCAATTTACTATAAGCAATTTTCCGGGTTTTCAATTCCGCTTCGATGAGTGCGATCATCTTCGTGAATTGCGAGAATACCAAAATTCTACGGCCTTCCTCGAGTAACTCGGGCAGCAACTCCATCAATAAATCGAGTTTAGCCGACTGTTTGACTTTTTGCGCCTCTTTCAAGTTTAACGTTCTCGGATCGCAGCAGGTTTGGCGCAGTTTCAGCAAGGCGTCCAATATCGTAATGTGGCTGCGCGCCAGTCCTTTTTGTGCAATCGCATCGCGAACTTTCTTCTCCATGGTCAATCTTATACTCTCGTATAAGGCAGCCTGTTTGGAGTCTAGCGGCACCGAGCGGATCATTTCGGTTTTCGGTGGTAACTCTTTGGCAACCTCTTGCTTGGTCCGACGCAGCAAAAAAGGTTCGAGTCGGCGCGACAAGCGCTTGCGTTGCTCATAGTCGCCGTGGGTTTCGATCGGCGTACGATAGATGCGCTTGAAAAAAGCGCTGTCGCCGAGAAAGCCAGGCATCAAGAAATCGAATTGCGCCCATAATTCGCCCAAGTGATTTTCCAGCGGCGTGCCGGTTAAACATAATCGATGATTCGCATTGATTCTTCTGACGATGGCCGATGCCTTGGCCTTGGGGTTCTTGATGATTTGCGCTTCATCGAGTATCAAATAATGATAATCGGGTTCGATCAACGCTTCCTCATCACGAGGCAACAAAGGATAGGTCGTCAGCACGATATCGAAATCGTTGATTTTATGAAAATGTTGTTTTCGGTCGACGCCTTGTAGTATCAAGACACTCAAATTCGGTGTAAAGCGCTCGGCCTCGCGTCGCCAATTGCCCATCAGGCTGGTTGGGGCGATGATTAGACAAGGAGCAGTCAAGCGCCCCTGCTCTTTTTCCAGTTGGATATGCGCTAGCGTTTGAATGGTTTTACCGAGCCCCATATCGTCGGCCAAAATTCCCGCGAATTGATATTCGCGCATAAATTGCAGCCAATTGAGCCCTAGTTGTTGATAGTCGCGCAATTGCGCATTCAAGCCTTCGGGCGGCGCAACGTTGGCGATACCTTTGAAATCCCGTAACTTCTTAGCGACTTCGCGAAGCGCCTTACCGCCTTTTAGGCTGAAAAGGCCGTAACTGTGCGTTTCCAAATCGGCTAATGCGACCGAATTAAAACGTGATAAGGTCAATACGCCCTGGTCACTGTAAGTACCGGCATCGAATAACTCGAACAAGATATCCAAGAACGGCTTGATACGCTCCGACGGAATGTTTAAGTATTGATGCTCACCCATCGGAATGCTAAGAATTTCGGGTAATTGGTCCCCTTTAAAATTTTCCAAGACCGGCATGATCAATGGCAAAAGCGGTAACGATTGACCGTCCACGTTGATGTTAAAACGCATTTCAAACCAATCGTTACCGCTTTCGTCGATTTCAGCATTCCAAGTATCGGCCTCCTGGAATTTCATCAAAAAGCTATCGTTAATTTCAATCAACCAACCGGCTTGTTCCAGTTCGGGAACGCTGTTTTGCACGAATGTGCCCCATCGAACCGCCCCATTCGCGTCCGAGGGTTCCGTCTGCGCCGTCATGACGAATTCCGTGTTGCCGGGCCAATCCATCGATCGGAAGCCTTGGTCGGTTAAGCGTTGAATCGCCTCGGATTCGGCAGCCTGATCGCGTGCGATACGCAATAAGCCTTGTTCGGTTTTAATCACTTCCCAAACAAGGCGCTCCGATTCGGCTGAAGCATTATCCGTTTTCGAATAAAAACTGTTCGCCTTGTTTCTTTCGAGTGGATGCGCCGCAAAAATATGCCCGGAATAATCGAAACTGACCGACATTGCATGGACATAATTCGACGTCGTAAATTGCGTGCCGAACAATGTCAGTTTCGGGCGGGGCTTTTGACCCCGCAGTTCAACGATTTCAATCCTGCGCGGCGGCGGTAAAGGTAATTCGGGATGCTGAAGCGTTAAACGCTCGCTAAACTCTTCGGCGGCTTCGGCGGGAATACGCGGAATCGTCAGAATTTTTTGCAATTGTTGAAAATCGATTCCATGTACATTCAAAGGCCCGATTAAACCGTTTGCCGGCTCCAGATACATCGGCGGTTCGGTCAAGATTAAAATAGCGTCATGTTCGATGGTCAATACCAACTGAAAATCGCCATTATCCTGCATGAGCCATTCGAAATTTAAATCGCGTAATTCGCCGTTCGTTATCGCCGGTTCATCCAATGACTGATAAAACAAACGTCCGGTTTTAACGGCTTGTGTTATAACCAAATAACCAGTCGCGCCGTTAATGATCGGTACGCCTTCATAAGTACTGGGTAAAGCGGTGATTAAACGAATGAGTTCTTCGTCGCCTTCTTGAAAATAAGTGTTTGAAGCATATCCATAGCGCAGATTATTGACTGTAGTTTTACGGCCCTTGGATAGACCGCCGGTTTTCTTTTCACGGGTAATCGTCAAATCGAGATTGAACTCCCCTTTTTTCGAGGCCGGCAGCAGGGTATAGGCAAGAAAATCTTGATAAGGCGATTTGGCGGATGTTTGTTTGTTAAGTGTTTCGAGCCAACCCAGCCAACTTGATGTATGGCTAGCGGTTTTAATAGGCATGTCGGTCATGTCATTGCGGTATTTAAGGCAAACCGCCGCGACATGCTTACAGTTAAAATGCATCGGACAGGAGCAATAGCCGAAGATTTCAACATTATTGAATTTGTCGTTCCAGGTGACTTTTATATTTTGTTGATAATGGTTGTTACCGCTCCCTTTGACCGAGGACGTCAATTGGACATGCCGGTCACCCTCTTCGACAATGTTCATTTTCGATACCATGCCGCTTTGGTAATAGCTGAGCCCGCGCGTATAAGCGGAGTCGCCGCATTCGTAACGGATATCGGAACTTAAAATCTTCTTTTGATCGGTCATTGCTACGTCTGAATAAAGTCGGCAAACCGGTCATTATATACTTTGCGCAAAACAATGCCGATGCGCGGTTTTATTTTTGACGTTATAACGAAATGAATTTTTTCGTAAGCATTCAGACCCCGTTGCCAAATTACAGCAATATTGTCCTCCCCTTAGAAAAAGGGGGATTGAGGGGGGTTATTTAAACAATCTCCCCTGGCTCTCTTTTTCAAATAGGGGGCTGAATACTTACAATTAATCCCGAGAGAAATAAATATCGCCGTAATAAGCCTCGGCGCTCCCGCTGGCATTATCGGTATCGGTCATCAATGCCACGGCATCAATGTAGCGAATAGCTTCGCCGAATTGCGCTTCCAAATCGCGCTGTATGTTACGTTTTTCCTGATACCAAGTAGCGGTTTGATCGTCAGCCGAACGCAAAGCGATCATCATCGCATTACGACCGGCAAAAGCATTCGGCCAGACCATGCCTTTCGGTGAATTCCCGGCCCAAACATAATTGATCGCCCGCGTTCGCCAGAATGCCCAGCCGCCGCTAACCACCACATAGATACGGGCCGCATAATCGTCGCCGGTCTTACTTTGTTCGTCGATCTTTCCCAAACGATTTTCTATGCGCCATCGCCAATTCAAATAAGGCGTTTTTTGAAGATCGATACGCTGCTCTTTAAATAAGCCGGACGCCGTTTGTTCGCTCTTCGCTCTTAATACGCGAACATCATCTAACAACTCGATTGTATAAAGCGTAGTGCCTTTAAACGATTTAGGTTTCCAGCCGGCAAGGCTGCCGGAGGAGAATTCACCGACCACTAGCCGGCTTGTATCGGCAGAAACCGAGCCAAGCCCCGAGAGTGTAGCGATTAACAAGCAACGGATAAAAAACGAACTCAGAAATGATGAATGCAAAACGTGTTCCTCAAGTAAAAGTATTGATTTCAAACGTATCTCGAAACCAGGCAATGGCAAAACGGAAGAACATTCCAAGTAGGCGCCAATTTAAGGAAAAACGCGTCATTACATCAGGGATTGGCGGAATCAAGGACTACGGATGGCTATGCGTATCTTCAGATCCCATCTAATCTGGATATCGGCAATCCTTAGCGAGATAACGAATAAAGCCGCAAATGCACTATAGAATAGGCATTAAGTTGGCGTTTATGAAAACATTCTACATTGGGAAGTCGCAACATATCGTCGTTTTATGAATTTGCCCGTAAGCGTATCTTAATAAGAAAAATCCGTTTCGCTAGAAACAAAACGCAAGTAAAAAAATACTGGCGAATGCCGTCCCGCATAAGGTACAATGCGCAGCTCTACGACATCCTTAAATGCCTGGGTGGCGAAATTGGTAGACGCAAGGGACTTAAAATCCCTCGGGAGCAATCCCGTGCCGGTTCGATTCCGGCCCCAGGCACCAGGAGGAAGTTCAACAAAGTTTCATAAAACACAAAAAGCCCGCAAGTTATCTAGCTTCGCGGGCTTTTTTTATGCCTTTTTTGTTTAGCTAGGTTTAATAAGGTCATTGACGTACAGCCAAATTTGACGGTACTTTTGACGGTATCAAATTTCATAGCCAAAGAGATACCGTCAAATGCTACTAACAGATCCCGCCATAAAAAACGCCAAGCCGACAGACAAAGCTTTTAAATTGTCAGACGAAAAAGGCTTGTATGTCCTAGTCAAGCCGAACGGGTCGAAATATTTTCGATTCGATTACCGCTACGCAGGAAAACGAAAAACCTTAGCATTGGGTGTTTACCCTGAAACAAGCCTTAAATCGGCAAGAAACAAACTACACGACGCCAGAAGGCAACTTGATGAAGGCATAGACCCTGGCGCAAAACAAAAAGCCGAAAATCGGGCGCTATTGCAAAATTTTGAGCGAGTGTCTAGAGACTGGTCAAAGTCGATAGAGCACACGATCAAACCGATAACGCATAAAAAACGAATCCGCCGATTCGAAATGCACCTGTTTCCAAAATTAGGCCCGATGCCATTGGTAGACATAAAGGCCCCAGACATTTACAGCACGCTAAAGCCATTGATCGAATCAGGGCAGCTTGAGACAGCGCATCGGGCGCGGGCTGATATATCCTCAGTATTCGCCTATGGAATCGCTCACGGAATAACAGACTACGACCCCGCGCAGCCGGTAGCAAAACAGATACCGGCGTTCAAGGTCGAACATCGAGCAGCGATCACCGACCCGCGGCAATTATCGAAACTGCTCCGCGACATATACGGCTATGAGGGTTCACTCATAACGCAATGCGCGTTAAAAATATCAGCCCTACTCTTTCAGCGTCCCGGCGAAATTCGACAAATGCGTTGGGCAGATATTGACCTGGACGCTGAAGAATGGCGATACCTTGTCACCAAGACCGAGGTCCAGCATATCGTTCCATTGAGCCGGCAGGCGGTAGAGATCCTGTCTAGCATCAAACTGATAACCGGAACCCAGGAATATGTATTCACAACACGACCGGGCCGGCCATTATCCGAAAATACAGTCAATCAAGCATTAAAGACTCTAGGCTATGACGGCAAGACGATGACGGCGCACGGCTTTCGAAGTGTCGCATCAACGATCCTGAACGAATTAGGATTCTCGCCCGATGCGATCGAGCGGCAGTTATGCCACATGCCTAGGGATAATGTTCGCGCAGCCTATAACCGGGCGCAATATCTCCCGGAGCGGGTCAAGATGATGCAATCTTGGGCGGATCATTTGGACGGGTTACGCAATGGCGCGGAGGTTATCCCGTTTCGCAAGATAGGTTAAATCCCGCGCATGCGCGGGATTTGCCGCCGGCAAGCTTTGCGGAAGGGTTAAGCCGGTTCATCGTTTTTACTTGTTAATATGATTTATAGAATTACGATATAACGCTATGTAAAAAAGCACTTTAAATTCTTAGAGTTTTACCTGTTCCGTAAGCACTAATCATAAGTTTTGTTAAACAAAACAATAACTTACTTTACTTTTTTGGTTTTGTGTTAATAATGTATAGCCTCGTAAGTTTTAAACAAACAAGGCTATAAAATGACCAAAGAAGTTCAACAAAACCCCTCAAGCCTCCCCGAATCGGGGTACATACGGCTATACCAAATCATCGGCAGCAAAAAAGCCGGTATCCCTCCCATTATTCCAGTTTCGCGTGGCACTTGGCACACCTGGGTCAAACAAGGCAAGGCACCCAAGCCGGTTAAGATTAATCGAACGTGTTTATGGCGAGTCGAAGACATCCGAGAAATGATCGAGAGGCCGGCGTAATGGATAGCGAATTTATAAAGATTCCGCTGAATATTATCTATAGCGATAAGCTGTCTTTGCGCGCAAAAATTTTATATGTGTATCTAGCCTCAGAAGCAATAGAAGATAATCGCGTTTTTTGCGGCGTAAGAGAAGCAGCTGTAAGCGTTCCATGTAACAAAAACACGGCAGCAAAAGCTTTTAAAGATCTCGTGAAATCGGGTTTTATTGAGTGCGCCTCAAGATCAGGAAGAATGGGAAGTCGTCCTCGTGAATGGCGCTTAAAATCGGTTCATGTCTAGAGGCAAGAAAAGACTCCCCTTTGATGATCGAGGCGGCGTTATTTCAACGTCACGGCATATGTTTAATAGCAATGAATATACAAAGTTATCGATACAAGCCAGGTATTTGATGCTCCTGCTTCAAGAGCACTGGCGAAATGATAAGCCGGTGGCATTCGGGGTTAGAGAGGCGGCTGATAAATTAGGTTGTATGCCAAATAAAGCCGGAAAGCTGTTTAACGAATTACAAGAAGCCGGATTTATAAAACTACATTCAGAGTCCCGATTTAATACCAGGACGGGCAGCAAGGCCAGGGAGTGGCGCTTAACTTGGATGCCATTTCAAGGTCAGAAGCCGACCCACGATTGGGAAAAAAGCCACTCAACCTAGAGTTTTAAAAAGTTAACGGTATCTCTCAGAGATAAACAAATGGCGTTTGTGTATCTCTCAGAGATAAACAAATTTATTAAAAAATGGTTTGTGTATCTCTCAGAGATAAACAAAATGAAAAAATCAATGACTTACAGAACGTGGATTTATCGCTGAGAGATATACACCTACTACTAAGCCACCGTACCCGTTTTTAATTGAAAAAATAGACCCGTAAGTTATTGATATTGCCGCGCGCGCAAATTTTGTGAAAAGTGACCACCAACATTAGAAAAAGCTAATGAATAAAAAATACTACATCCTGAAAGAATCCCGTACTGGGTTGATGAATGGCACATACAGCTGCTCAACTGATGAGGCAAAGTCGATACTCAAAAAAAACAAGAGCGAATATCCGAACGGCGCTTGGTTTCTCATTGAGGTAGACCAGAAGTTTCAAATACCGAATAGTTTGTTTTTTCCGAATGTGCTGGTTCAGTTTTCCGACAGGGCGTTTAATAACTGGCTAAAAACAGGAGACAAGCCAAAGCTTGAGCGGTTGCCTCAACAAAAAACACGATGATGAAAAAAGAAATAATTCAAAACAACAATAGCAATCTGTACTTATGCAGTCCCGTCTACTCGAGCGATAAAGCAGTAGTCGAACGGGTAATAATGAATCCGATCATAGCTTATGCGTTTACTATCGATGATGGGGTTTTAAGAATGCGGCCAATCATATCAGGCTGGAAGCACGGGGATGATGGGACGGTTTTTTATGATCGATCCACCGATCAATGGTCTGATAAGGATCATTGCGGCGTCGGTCTCGAGTCTATGACCGAATACTTCCAGACTGCTTTGAACAAGATCGATGATGACTAACGAAGAATACATCCAGGAGCTTATTCGGTTGTCCGGCATTCAGTTGAGGCCGGGCGTTGATGAGTGCAAAGCTGGATTGAATATAACGATTGCTTCTGATTATCGCGGCAAACCGAGTTCGGCAATTATCGCCTTCGAGGACTGCCCGCCAAGACTACAAGTCTATGCCCCGATTGGTTACTACCGGCATATCATTGTTGTCGGTAGCAAGGTTTTTGAACCGAGCCTTGAAGGTCCTTATGAGTCATTATCAAGATTCATTCAAAGATTTATTGAAAGCCGAATGCTAAACAATGACTTACGGGTCCTTCCTAAGGCGAATTAGTACGGGTATAAATTCGCTCGGATTCTAACTAATTACTGAGCCAATCTAAGGGGGTTCGATTCGGTTAACAATGACTGTTATTTCAGGGTTATTATTTATTTATAGTAAACAATGCTTACATCATCACAACGCCACATTCTTAAAAATTGCATCGAACTGAAGAAGCCCCTACCGGACGACATCGGGCAATCGGTCCTAGTCGCCTTCGACCTGTCGCAAGCTCACACAGGCAAGCGGTCGCTTTCATATCAAGATGCCCTAGTTCGCCGGAACGATTTGTTAAAGCAAGCATTCGACGCATTACCCGGACGCAAATACTCGAAGTTGACCGAACTGTCCGGCCGCATAATATCTGGCGAGTTTGGCGCCGATCAGGCCGGACGGTTGTTAAAGCAAATAGATCAATTGGGAACCCGACTGCCGTCGAGCATCAAGCAATTGCACCGCATCGTAGAAGGGACAAATTAACAAAGCGCATGACCTATTTTTTTTTAAGCCTGGCCGCGATAATCGGCACCAACAAAAAATAGGTTAAGCAATGGAAATCAATATCAAAAAATACGAGCGCATCAAAAACGCTACGGAAACTGCCCGCGCGGCGGCTAGTCGGTTGCATGAGCAATGGTCGTCATATCGCGGCCAATGGCAAGCCGAAATGGGTCGGCAGTTCACCCAATTGCCAGAGGGCCAGGAAATTTACAGCGCGATCAGCGCAGGCCAGCGGCGCACGGCTGAGCAACAAACAGACTACATTGAACAGATCCAAAATAATTTCACCTTCGAGAAATACGGCTTCCGGAGCGAACCGCATCGGCACGTAAAAAAATGGATTATTGACTTCGAGAAGCAATCGCTTGAAATAATCAAACTGGCTGAGCAGCACCAAGCCGCGAATGAAATCGCCGGCCAGAAAGGGGCCTGCCTCGAAACATTGACAGAGTTTGTTAAAAAACACAGGGCGGCAGCATGACACCATTAGCGCATCACGTATTCAACACGCCTTTACTTGTTCAATCCGCCAAGCTCGATGCGATTGTCGCCGGTTTGGGTGAACGCCTGATAACCGGCAATAAATCGGACACCGGCGCATATTTAACCAATCCCGGCAGCTACGAAAAGCCCGGTTATTTTGTCAACGGCGGCATTGCTACGATCGAAATCCGCGGAATTCTTGCCCACCACGGCGGCGTTCAGGCCGACAGCTCATACGTTCTAGGCTATCAAACCATTTCAAGGCAATTAACAGCCGCCATTAACGACAGCACTGTTAAAGGCATACTTATTATTTTTGACTCACCGGGCGGACAAGTGGCCGGATGCCTTGACCTTGCGTCTGACATTCGCAAAGCATCGGCCATTAAACCGGTCTGGGCTTCGGTGTCGGACCTGGCAGCATCGGCGGCCTATTGGCTTGCTTCGGCATGCGACCGCATTTATGCGACACAAACGGCAATGGTCGGCAGCATCGGCGTAGTCATGCGGCACATTGACATGAGTCGCGCGCTCGATAAGGCCGGGCTTGGTGTAACGTTCGTCCACGCAGGCAAGCATAAAGTTGACGGGCATAGCTACGCGCCATTGCCGGACGGCGTAAAGGCTGATATGCAGGCCGTTATCGATCGCATTTACAGCATGTTTGTCGGTGCGGTTGCAGAATATCGAGGAATCGATCCGGCCTCAGTCCGATCGACAGAAGCGCAAATTTACATGGGCGCCGAAGCCATTACCCGCGGCCTAGCCGATCACACCGGAACACCCAACGAGGCGCAAGCGGCGCTTGCGGCATACCTAAAAACCGGAGTTTTACCAATGACCACAGAAACAGCACAGAAACACTTTGAAAACGACCGCGACAGTGCCGCTGTACAAAGTTTATGGGATAAAATTATTAGCACACGAGAGCTTAACAACGAGTCGGTGCCGGAGCTATCCATAGACCCCCAATCACAAGATTTGTGGGATAAGGTGATTTCATCAAGTCCAACATCAAACCAGCTAAAAAGCACGGCGGATGCACAAGCTACAGCAATGGCGACGTTCAAAAAATCGACTGTAAACAAGAAAAACGACCCAAAACCGGATCATGATCAGGATTCACAGGCGCTTTGGGATAAAGTTATTGGCCGGGGGCAATAATGGCGACAATCAAAAATGAAATCGACAAATTATTTAAAGCCCAACGTCAAAAGCTGGAAAGCATCCGGGCCAAAATTGGAACGGTAAAAGATGAACTCGATTGGGTTGAGCGATCGCCGATGACAATCGAGGACGCTAAAGCGAATGCCGACCAATGGATTGACGAGCAAGTTAATCGATTCGATCCGGTTGAGCGGGTGAGAACGTTTTTTTTCCGGAACGGTTTGTCAGGGGAAAAGCTATTCGACCTGAAAGCGGCGCCACACTTGCACGACCTACAACTCGTAACGGTCCACAACGGCTACGGTACATTGCCACCGCTTCGAGTGGATGCCACCGGCTTAATGCTTGCACTATTTCCGGATATCGTTCGGCAGACTTTGCACAGATTGCTTGATGCAGCCTATGAAAGCATCGAGCCCGGGCCGCCATTGAGCGAACGCCCAAAAATGATAGCCGACCTTGAGAAAAAGCTTTACCAGTTAGAAGCTGAGGAAGAAAGCGTTATTGCGTCGGCTGAGGATGCCGGCCTCGATGGATTTTACCGCAGGGCAAATATTAACCCGGCGATCGTACTTGAAATCGAAAACGAGGTTTAAAAGAAATGATTACAGAAAATGCACGTCCAGGACAATTTATTGTTGCCGAAGTCCTGTCCCCTGAATACCGGCAGCAAGGCGTTATTGCCGAAGGTCAAAACCTGACAGCCGGCACCGTACTTGGCAAGATCGATGTCGGCGGCAAATATACGGCACTGGCACCGGCAGCCAGCGACGGCAGCGAGACGGCGGCGGCGATTCTGTACGATGATGTCAATGCGACCGATGCGGACCAGGAAGGCTTGGTAATTTCGCGCTTAGCGGTCGTCAACGGCGATTTGTTGACCTGGCCGGATGGGATCATCGAAGACGACAAGGCCGACGCAATCGCCGCACTCGAAACAAAGTTTTTGATCGTTAAATAGGTTTTTCAACGCTCCACGTTGATGCAGGGCGCCCTGAGCATGGCTTTAAAAGGCTCACCCTATTAAAATTGGCGAATGGGAACCATTGAAATTCTAAAAGAACTCATTCGTGAACTTGAGGCCGGGCCAAGCATCGAGCAAGCAATAAATCGTTGGTTGGCGCGATTCGGCGGCCAAACGCTATATTTGCCGAACAAGCTTAGATATCGGCGTGACGATAAGATTCTGGAGAGCCATCGAGCCGGAATGACTTATGTGCAGTTATCAAGAAAATATGATTTATCAGTACGACAGATTAGGCGCATTTGCGCGAAAGGAGCGCAGCCCTGACGGGGTTAAGCCGTCCCGGTTTAATCGACGCAAAAAGAAAAAATGGCGGTGATTGTTTCACTAAACGAAATAACACCTATTGCATTAACCATGCCGTCTTGTAACCCTTGTTATTCGTGGCTTTCGGCAAGTTGGCACGGAATCATGCTAGAGAATCGATTGTTGCTTTATTGTTTACAATCATTTTTTGTTGGGGGTGGTTCCATTTGCGATGAAATAAGAAATTGACCTAGACGCCGCGCGCGCGATGGGGGGGGGTGCCGGGTCCGACGAATTCGTCGGACCCGGCAAAACATAGGCACCGCGCGCGAGGGGGGGGGTAGTAAAAAATTACTAGTGACGGCTTGACGTGTTACGGGTTCGGGACTATGCTTAGAACCGTCGATACAAATCGACACGGGCTAGCATCCCGGAATTACCTGGCGCAAAGCCGCTACCAATGCGGTTTTTTTACGCGCATAATCTCAGATTCGATGTTTATGTCGGGCTGAGTTGGGCCGCCGAAAGGTGGGCCGGTTCCAGGTATCCGGTATGCTACCCACTCAGTCCGGCTCCCATGCTAGCATCATGGTTGCCGGGTTTATCTACTAAAACCTGGAGCGTCAACCATGACTACTCAATACACACCCGCGCGAATCAGCGCACCCGAATTCCCAAAAAACCCACTTGCCGAACTCAATCGGCTAATCAGAGACCACACCGGATTCACAGGAATGGTGGACCTTGCCAAGTCTTCACGCTATTCTTACAGACCCACGCTGAACTGTTCGCAGACCGGGAATATACGCTACAGCGCAAAAAAAGACGCTGCCGAACTGAGCATCATTGCCGATTGTTACGACCGCATGATGGAGCGGTTGGGAAGTAACAAAAGAGCATACAGAATCTAAACCAATTCAACCCGGTTCAGATTCTGGGCCGGGTTTATCAAACTCGGAGCTTTAACCATGAACACATTCAGCGAAAATCAATACACCGTAAAAATATACGTCGATAAAGCCGCCGCATGTTTGGCCGGTTATGATTTACATGGAGATATCGAGCGCACTGTTAAGCCCTCAGAACTTACTCCCCGCCAACGGCAAACGCTTGTTGATTGCAAATTCACACTGAGCGAACACTACACCGGCGTAAAGATCGACGGCACCCAAAGCATTGAAGAGCTGCTTAATCTCGTAGCCGATAAGGTCGATGCCGATAAAGCCAAAGAGCAAGCCCGCATCGATGAGGCCGTCGAGATCATTACCCGGCGAATTGTCGAAAACTCCGCATATAACCCGCATCACATCGATACGCGCACTGGCCGCTTAGAGATCGAGCCAAACAAACACGCGCTAATTCAAATCACATCCGAAAAAGCCGATAAAACATGGATGCGCCGATATTTTTATCAAAGCGCTGGAACTTTGTATTTCGGCAAAGACAAAAGCATCGATGAGATTCGTGACCGTGTTCTATCGAATCCAGAGGTTGCCGACCGCATTGCAAGCCTGGATCAAGTCGCCGACCACATCCAAGCGCAGCTGGACCGAGCAAAGGAAACCCGCGACCAAATCGCCGCCAAGCGCAAAGCACAAGCAGAACTCGAGCAGGAGCGAGCAGCACAGGCGCGAAAAGAGCAGTTAGCCGATTTCGTACTAACCCAAATGAGCGAGTTAGACCAAAAGAAATGGGTTGCCGATTTGCTTCCTGAGGCGGAAATACTGTTCGACATGACCGACCATGTTTTTAAGCCATTGGATCAGTTCCAAGCCGTGGACCGCGCGGCGCTGTATGCCGATGCAAGGGATTACCTGAGCGAATACGGCGGCACGATCCAGGAGATTACCCGAGAGGTTATTGCTTTAGCCGATGAGCAATTTATGCTCTTGGAGGCGATCAAGAAAGCGGTAGCCTCATCGATGCCGGGGGCAACGGTCGAACCGTTGAAGTTGGTGTTGTATTCGAACAATGCGACCAGCGACGACGACCCGGAAATAGAGTACACGGTTGCTAGGGTTAGCGTTCGGCGTGGCGAGTTCGACTTTCGCCGGGATTTCATGCTTCCCGAAAGCAACGGCAGCGAGGAGATATAGTCATGTTCTGGAAAATTTTAGTCAAAGCCCACCAAGGCGATACGACAACATATTCCGAGTGCGGCCACCGGCACAGATCAATTGAGGCCGCCAAGCGTTGTCAGCGCAAATTATCGCGGCAAAAGCCAGAACCGGGCGTCACTATCGCCTTTGTCGATTTGCGTTTAGTTGGGGGTGCGTCATGAATGGCCAAGAAACCAAAAACACCATAATAGAGCGCGTTCGTGTCGTCCCGGAGTCGCAGCGGATGACGTTTTTAAACAAACATTTCGGAACGCCGCTATTCGATCAGCTTGTTTTCCAAATGGCCGACAAGATCATCAAGGGATACCAGGGCGGCTACTGGGAATATTGCGAGATTTCATACAGTGAGGCGGCATTTTTACGCTTAGGCAGCGAAACGAACCGGACCCTATGCAATCCATTCAGCGGCGAAGAAATCGAGGCAGGTGACACGGTTAGCGGTTTGATAGTTACGTCTTACGCACTGGCTTGGATACTTGAACGCTACGACGGAAACGCACTCGAACGGCTCTACGATACGCATAGAGCCATTAATTCGGCGATCCTGGACTATTGCGAAGAAGAAAGCTGTTTGAACGTCTACTACACGCTAATCGATTAGGGGGTTGCTATGTCAATTATTTATTTGAACTGGGCGTTCTCGTTACCCATTACAGGGCCCGCCAAGGCGGTCTTGATCGCATTGGCCGACCGTGCAGACGATGCCGGTTTCTGTTATCCGTCGATGACTGACTTAGCGAAGCGATCAGGTTTATCTAGCCGGTCCGTAATAAGGGCGGTAGATAAACTTTCGGCGTTAGACAAAATCGAAATTGTGAGACAAAAAGGCGTGACAAATCACTATTTTTTGAAGGCTAAGTTATCCACAGAGACCAGTGACACTAATGACACAGTGCCACCGGATAAAAGTTATCCACAAGCGACAACGCGACAAGAACCCGTGACAGATTGTCGAAAAACTAGTGACAGAGTGTCGTACAAACCATCAAAAGAACCACCAAGAACCAAAGAAATGCGCGCGCGAGAGACCGGCGACAAAACGACACCGGCCACGATGTCACATGCAAGCTTTCAAACCTGGACACCGGCAGCGACAGCCAAAGCCGAACGCAAAACAGCAAGCGGAGAATTGCGGTCGATCAAATCAATTTTGGGGGCAAGACCATGAGCATGATTACAAAAACCATAGGCGTTGCAGGAAAGCAGCCAAAACTATCACCTGAGCAATACCAAGACTTCGCAGGACGGTTAAAAAAAGCGGCTGAAGCATTGGACCCGACCGAGCGCGAATCGATCATGCGGACGGCGTTATTGTGCGACTTGATCGCCTTGGTTGTTCGACTGAACCCAAAGCATAAGCCACCACTGTTCGAATTATTGAAAAACGGCAAGGTTATAGCCTATTGCAATGTTTCGGCGCTGAGCGGCGACGATTTAGGCGTATTCATGGGAGCTGGGTATTCGTTCAGGTCCGGCAAGTTGGAAATCTGAACGATACGGATACTGGCAAATGGGGCACATGCGCCCCATTTGATAAAAAAGGATGACGCAATCGAATCAAGGCCGGGCATTGTCCCCGGGTAAGTAAATTGGGGGGAAGGGGTTTTGTATGACGGTACTTTTGACGGTACTAATTAGATGGTTCGTCATAAGACGCTGATAATAAAGTTCAATTTCTTCAATTCGAGACAGGCCCCAGCACCAAGCGATGGTCTCGAACCTGTTTTTCATAAAGCCCGCAAGCTTTTAGCTTAGCGGGCTTTTTTGTGCCTTATTGCATACCGTCAATTTTGGCGGTACTTTTGACGCTATCAAATTTCATTGTCAGAGAAATACCGTCAAAATAAAAGAGGAAGGAGAACCGCTCATGGCTTTAGTCTCACTACGACAACTGCTGGATTATGCCGCCGAACACGGCTTCGGCATTCCCGCATTCAACGTCAGCAATATGGAGCAGGTCCAGGCCATCATGCAGGCGGCCGAAGCCTGCGACAGTCCCGTTATCATGCAAGGTTCGGCAGGCGCCAACCGTTATGCCGGCGAAGTGTTCTTGCGCCATTTGATCCTTGCGGCCGTCGAACAATACCCGCACATTCCGGTTGTCATGCACCGGGATCATGCGCCGTCCCCGGACATCTGCGCCCAGGCGATCCAATCGGGCTTCAGCTCGGTGATGATGGACGGCTCCTTGCTGGAAGATATGAAAACGCCGGCCTCTTTCGACTATAACGTCGACGTGACGCGCACCGTCGTCAAGATGGCCCATGCCTGCGGCGTATCCGTGGAAGGCGAAATCGGCTGTCTGGGTTCGTTGGAAAACAAAACCGGACAGGCGACGAATCGCTTATTGACCGACCCCGACGAAGCGGTTGAATTCGTCGAACAAACGCAAGTCGATGCGTTGGCGGTAGCCATCGGTACCAGTCATGGTGCTTATAAATTCAGCAAACCGCCGACCGGCGAGGTTCTGGTTATCAGCCGTTTGCGCGAACTGCAACAGCGCTTGCCGAATACCCACTTCGTCATGCACGGTTCGAGCTCGGTGCCGCAAGATTGGCTGAGAGTCATCAACGAGTACGGCGGCAACATCCCGCAAACCTATGGCGTGCCGGTCAATGAAATCGTCGAAGGCATAAAATACGGCGTTCGTAAGGTCAATATCGACACCGATCTGCGCATGGCCTCAACAGGCGCGATTCGCCGCTATATCGCCGATCCGACTAACGCGTTGGAGCTGGATTCTCGCAAGATATATCAGTCGGCCAGGGATGCAATGCAAGCGCTTTGCCAATCACGCTACGAAGCGTTCGGCTCGGCCGGACACGCGGGTAAAATCAAAGTCGTGCCATTGCGCGATATGGCGAAGCGCTATCAAGGGTAAGAACACTTTGAGCGATAGAAGCCAATTTATCGTTGCTTCAGCCATAGAGAAAACATAGCAATATTATCTGGAAAAAAGGGGTAACCTGTAGAAAAGGGGCGAGTTGAATTATTAATTCAACCTGACCCCTTTTTTGACCCCTTTTTTTACTTTTTTATGCCTATGTTTCGTTCATGAACCCTAACGCCGTACTCAGCGGAAATTTGTGAGCGACAGTGAGTAAATTAACCGATGAGGTGCATTGTTATGCTATTTTTCTTCTCAGCTAAACCTTAATTTTCCTCTGAGACAACAATATACCTAAACTTAATAGGAGAAGGCTAGAAGGCTCAGGGACTACTACTGATTCACGAATAAGCCATCCACCTACAGTTGAAGGCCCGAAAGAGTCACCGAAAGTGAGACCGTCTATGAGAGAATATTTTGGTTTACCGTTATCATAAAAGAAATCTAACCCTGTGACTTTATGGCCAAAAGGATTTCCTGGCGTAGCTGTAATTCCTGTCGATTGTAAAAAACCATTTTGCTCAGATGTCGATCCAATTAAGCTGATCAAGTTTTTGACACTACTGAAATTTGTAGTCTCATTGCCAATCGAAGGCAACCCAGCTGACAAAAAAAGAGAATTCACTTGGTCTACAGTGGCCAGAGAGTAATCCTCGAATAAACCACCAACAGAAGTCTCAAACAAAAGCTCGTTATACGAATAGCCTTTACTGAAAGTGAGATCCAACCAGTCTAGATTTGTTGTGTTATCAGTCGTAAAGTCTCCATTATTTATCAATGCGGCATTCGTAATGCCAATATTGAAAAATGCGATTGCGAATATAAAAGTCTTGATCTTCATTTCATTCCTTTTCGTAAGTTAATTATTCGTATTCGGCATAACGTAGAGCTAACCGGCGCTGCGCGGCTTTATCGCACAGCGCCCAGCGACTGAAAGGAGCGAGGTTGAGCGCCGGGTTAGCCATGGTTGAACCGAGCAACGAGGTTTGCGCATGCTTCGGGGGCAAAGGACTCAGCCCACTTTTGTGTCTTTTCAAGTTCCGGCTCCAAACGAGCTAGCGCTTCTGGCGCCCACAAATGACGCTGAGCTTCCAACGGTAGGTGATCGGTCTCTGACTCGATAACAACAAAGGCGCTGAAGTCCTTGTCGTGATCACCGATGCCGCCGACTTGAGATTTGAGGCGAAGCACTTGAACTGCGCCCTCAACAAACGGAAGCTCTCCCGACAGCATTGAGCGCACGGTAGCCACAAGTGATTTCCTAGCTTCGGCTTCAGCCTCATTAAGGGGTGGGCGGTCATTCATAATGGCTAACGACTAAATCAGCTGCCGTTGGCTGATGTATGATGAACTCAAACAACACAATGGTATTTGATATAAAACTGGGCGTTGAAAACGAGTTGTGCGGCCAACGGTCAGCTGAATTTTTTTGTTATAACTTTCTTTGAAAATACAGCCCAAATAGAGCACTTAAAAATAAAACAAAGCCCCCAGGAAGAGGCACAATAGAAATATTCGTTGAACCAAAGTCAATAAACCCTTGTGATGACTCATTTAAAATCATAGTATTTACATCAACTTCGTATATCCCATTTTACAGATCACTTGAACGTGGAACAAGCGTATATAAAATAAAATTGAAAGATTCTCCAGGCTCTATAACAACATCAGAAAATTGTGATCGTATTGTTCCACTACCTAATTCCCCAATATCGTAAATGTATTTATCAAAGACATCATTATCAAAGTCAAGCACTAAAAAAGAGAGAGCTTCAACTTCATTTGGTAAATTGGTATCTATCTCTTTTAGTACTTCTGAGTTTTCATGATTAAAAATTGTGGCCGTAAATACAATGTTTTCTGATCCATCGGTAACTATATTTGGATTATTAATCTTCCAACTCCATACAACCCCCCCAAAACATAGGTTGGAAAACATAAAAAATGAGATTAAAAAAATTGCTTTATATATGGGTTTCATCAAAGTGTCCTTTTAAGCTATAACGTAGAAGCTGTGCGGCGCAAACGAAGCGCAGCGTAGTTTGCGTCCGAACGAGCGACTTGTTATGCATTGAGCAACTCTTCGTCATACCAGACGTCTTCATGATTTTTGCCATCAATTAAAAACCTGTAACCAGGAGGAAGATCAAGATATTCCTCTACTTCAGGCAAATACTCAGTAATATGCTCTACATGCAGAGGTGAGAAAAAGTCTTCTGCTTGTGACATTTTCTCGCCGCACCATATATACCAACCATTAGTTCCATTTTCTTCTTTGTGGCGTAAGCCATTTATTGGAACTTTGCCAATTGTTTCTATTGCGATTCCTAGTTTTGACCCAGCTTCAGGTTTCCTGTCAACTCGGCCATTCTCAGGGTGCGTAGCGCAGCGGAGCACCCTGAGAACGACAAGGGTAACTTGTGCGATGGAGCATAGCGGAATTGCGTCAAGTTGACCCGATAGTTAGCACTTTAAACCCATGGTTTTAAACTAAAAATTACGCGAAAATTTGGCTTTAAGTTTCTACAAGTTTCTTGCCATTCGCTATATGTTTTATTCATGACTTCGAATTCTTGTGGAGGAACGTTAATAACATTATTGACTTCGGCTAGAAGTTTTGAAGTATTCTCACCGGCACAAGCGTGCTTCAAAGCATAAAAATCGGAAGACAAAAACAATAATTCTGAAACATCCTTCTTGGGAAGAATTTTAGGCTGCTCAGAAGAATACATAAAGTCAATATTCAAAATGATTCTTTTAATTTGGTTTCTAATTTCTTCAAATTTTGACATTCTAGCTACAGCGATACCAGAATAGATGCCAGCTATTACACCAGTCAAAACACTGATTAATATATTTATAGTTATTTCCATAATTTGCCTTGAGTGTTAATGGCCGAGTTGACAGGCGATTTTGCTTGATAATGGATACGGAGTATCGGGTTATCAGGCATAAATCGTCCTGTCGAACGATTGGTTCTCAGGGTGCGTAGCGCAGCGGAGCACCCTGAGAACGCTTCACATCACCGGCATAAAAAAGCAGAGCGAGGAACGAGCGGCGCTTTTTTATGTCCGAGTGCATGTGATTGTTAGATGATTACCAACCTATATATTGGGAAGATAGTTTTTTAAACTCGCTATCCAAGACGCACTTCCCTGCATTCTCAATTCTATTTATAAGATAATCCAAACATTCAACAATCCTTGCATTTACAACGCTCTGCTTCACGATTTCCAAAGCTTGTTTTGCTTGCAATCTACAAACTGGAGCACCCAGCTTCCTTTGTATTTCATAATGCGTCAGTATTGCCATTGCGTGAGGTGCATATTTATCTCCCAATATGGCAAGCAAATGGTCGTAATATCCTTTTCCTCTGGGAGAAACACCGTTGCAATAAGATACACCACGTCCAATGCGGCACATCAGAACGACCTTAACTAGTTTTTCTGCGTTATTAGGCAGTATATCGTTTTGTTCTTGTATATACGAAGCAAGCGAATCAGCAACAGGTGCTTCATGATGAAAATTATCCCAACCATTATGTTTTTCTAACAATTGATCTAGCAGTGTGTCCACGATAACGGCTCGTTCACTTGGAGAGCGATAAGGATTTCCGCCTACAACCTGAAAGAACTGTTCTCCTAGTTCGTACTTATCTTTGTGGAGATTGGTATTGTAACCTTCCAGTATAATGCCAAGCTTGAATTTGGGTTCGTCGCGACAATTTTCCCAGATGGACGGAGCAATAATAGAAATATTTTTTCTTACCTGGGGATCAGTATCAGGTGTGACATAAATACCAAAGGTCGTTCGAATAATGCTAGCTAAATGATGGCTAGCTAACTCGGCAACTTTGCCTTGTATCGTTTTTTGGGTAGCCGGATCAATTGGGGATGTATATGTTTTTAAGTTCTGGATAAAGGCTTGTACTTGAAGCGCGGCCTCCGTCGGCCGATCATTCAGGACATCTTGTATGCATGTTTGCAGCCATCCAAGAAGCTCAAAAGCATTAATCGTGTAATTTGTGGGATGTGAAATACCAATATCATTCCTCATATCGAGGATGTGCTTTAGTTTTTTGTATGTGGTATCTGAAATCAACTCTAGCTTTCTAGAAGTATCGAGAAGAACAGAATCCTTGAGAGAGGCAAGATCGTCTTCTGTTGTATAAAACTCCCTGGCTTTTCCTCCAACCGCAGAATCAAAAAAAATATCAACCCCATAAGAAATGGCTTTTTTCCGTAAATCAAGAACAACTTCATTCCAAATAGCATTTAGCGAATAATCGAATAATCCGAAACCTGCACCAACAACGAATTTAGATAAATATCTAGCATCTCGCTTTATCTCTGGAGGTAGTGATTCAATTGCATATTCTGGCCCAACCTGAACACCCATTCTGATTCAAGTTGAACACTGATTCTGGTTTCAAGCTGAACACTTTTCTGGATTTTCCAGAATCGGTGTTCAAGTTGCCAGAATGACTGTTCAAGTTGCCAGAATCCCATCTAACGCATTGTTTATCT
>JAHJSQ010000097.1 GCA_018830325.1 Gammaproteobacteria bacterium | reverse complement strand
GGATAGATTCATCAGGAGTCCTGAGGCAATAAAGCCTCTGTTGAGAGACCGGATATATGGCTGCAATCTTGATCTCTGTTTTGACATCAATTTTTGAAAACTTGGCTTGCAATAAACGAGGAGTCCATATATGAGTATAACGTAAACCGTTACTGACCT
This sequence comes from Gammaproteobacteria bacterium, assembly GCA_018830325.1. Taxonomy (GTDB): domain Bacteria; phylum Pseudomonadota; class Gammaproteobacteria; order Methylococcales; family Methylomonadaceae; genus Methylotuvimicrobium. The sequence goes on along the minus strand of JAHJSQ010000097.1, from coordinate 22,633 downwards.
CGTGCCCACCGTTCCAGAGAGGGAATGCATACTGATTTTGTTTCGGTAGCCACGGTATGGGTTCCCACGGAGGACCGTGGGAACCAGAAACAATAAAGGGTAGGCTAAACAATTACGATACAAGCAAACGCAAGAAGCATATTAGGCAACAACACTTAAAATCTTATGCGCAACACCCGACTTAAATATATTAGCTTGGCAACTTGCTTGGCATTTTCGGAAGCTGATGCACAACAAGTAGTGTTGGATTCGATCGCCTACCAATCAACGCCCCGTCAAGCCGTGATAGATCTTAGCATCGTTCCCACGGAGACCCCTGAAAATCGGAAAACGCCCGAATTCAAGGCATTCCTAATCGACAACCCGCCTCGTCTCGTACTCGATGTAAAAAACCTGAAACCTTCGGCACCGCTTAGCCAGCCATCTACCGATCATCCGTATTTTCAACGTTTACGCAGCTCGCCTCGAAATAAAAACGATCTCCGGCTTGTCTTCGACTTAAAAAATCAAACCGACATACACGGATACACAATCGATATTGAATCAACCGCTCACGGCTCGAGTCTGATTACCCTAACAGACGAATCGACTTTAACCCGGGAACAAAACCCGAATACCTTCGAGCCATCGAATTATGCGCACTCAAACAGCGAACTCCACAAATACGATTTAACCGCCCCCCAACAATCGACAAACGACTTGTATCCTGGGAATTTCAAAGAAAACCGCATCGGCGCATCGGGCGACGAATCGTTTTTTAACGACTTGATATCCGATTGGGAAATTTCCGGCTATGCCGAAGTGGAAAGCCTGGGATTTTTTCAAACCCCGCAAGACAATCAACAACATAGCCACTATATTTCCGGCGCGATAAACCCAGAAATCTATCGCAGCTGGGATAATGGATCGCAAAGCTTTGCTTTCTCGCCTTTTTATCGTTACTCGCAACACGACAGCCGCCGCACCCATTTCGACATCCGCGAATTAACGTGGCTAAAAGCCGCCTACGACTGGGAGCTGCGGGTTGGCTTCCGGCAAGTATTTTGGGGCGTCACCGAAGGCTTTCATTTAATCGACATCATCAATCAAGCTGATTTTGTCGAAAACATCGACGGCGAACAAAAACTCGGCCAGCCGATGATTAACTTAGCCTTGATACAAGATTGGGGCACCATCGATTTGTTTTTACTGACCGGTTTTCGCGAAAGAACCTTTGCCGGACACGAAGGCCGCTTAAGAACGCATCCGGTAACCTCAGTCGGAGACGCCCAATTTGAAAGAGAAGGCGTCGAGAAACACTTGGCTTACGCCGGGAGATATTCTCATTCCTTCGGCGATTGGGATGTCGGACTCGCTCATTTTTACGGCACCGCCCGCCAACCGACGATGCTCCCTCGCTTTAATCAGTTAGGCGAAATTGAACGAATCATCCCGCTTTATGAAAACATCAATCAAACCAGCATCGATGTTCAAACGATCAAAGGCAGCTGGCTATGGAAGCTCGAAGCATTAATGCGCTCGGGTCAGGGAGACCGATTCTACGCGGCGACCGGAGGGGTCGAATATACATTCTTCGACCTCTTCGAATCGGGCGTCGACCTAGGGCTGATAACCGAATACATGTACGACAGCCGAGGTTACAATAACTTTCAGGCATTGACCCAACAAGCCCTATTTCAAGACGACTTCTTAGCCGCAGTCCGCCTGGGCTTTAACGATATTCAAAACACCCAGCTGCTTGCCGGCGTCATATTCGACCGCACTCAAAACTCCAAAATATACAACATCGAAGCCAGTCGGCGCATCGGCAACGACTGGACTGCGGACCTTCAAGTCCGATTATTCCGAGGAATCCCGGTCACCGACCCGTTAATCATGTTCAGCGCCGACGACCACGTACGCTTTCAGCTTAAATATCATTTTTAGAAGAAAAGGGTGCGCAGTGCGCATTCTACGATCGAAGAACACTCCGCAGCACCCCATCCTAGATGCCCCAGCGTCACGGCGCTTGCCCATGTTACTTTATAGGCGGGTTCGCAGCGATGGTCCGATGAAATTAGCCCGCAAGAATCACATCGAATTCTTTCATATACGCAGCCACATCTTTGCGATAGATCTGTCGCACCGGCAAACTTAAGTCGCCCGGCTTCAAGCCGCGCTCCTGCAAAGACTCGACTTCGCCCCGGATATCGTGAATATCGTAAATTTCTAACGCGCCAAACACAGCCGCGGTATCCTTCATGCCAAAGCGTTCCGGCTGCTGCCCATTCTTCAGTTGAAAAACGCCGTCGTCCAGTAACAATAGGCTAACCGCTTGATCGAATGCCGCGATCGTCAATACGCTATCTAGCGTCTCTTGCACCGAGACTCCATTGAAAGGAGGTTTACGCAAGACAAACAGAAATTTCTTATGCATAAACTACCCGAACACGATGCAACGGTCCGCTTGTAGGGTTGCTTCGACCCATTGTCCTAGGCCGGAAATACGAAAACCGTCGGCTAAATCGCTATCCTGTTTGCCGACTCGGCTAGCTTCGTCGGCATGTAACAATCCGCGCCTTTGCGCAGCGGAAATGCAAACCACCAGATCGATTGCGTATTGTTTTGCCAATGCACTCCACAGTTTCGGAAAATTAAGTTCATCATCGGGAGGCATCGCATAGTTGAAGGCATGATAAATGCCTTCATGATAAAAGAATATGCGAAATACCGAATGGCCTTCGGCCAATACTGAGCAAACAAATCGGTAAGCATGATAGGCACTGCTTGACTCAGTGGGACTACTGTTGATTTGAATGGCGAATTTCATCTCTTGTCTTCAACCAAATCCCAAGCGATATCAAAGCTCTCGCGTTGCACTAAACTTAATATCCGGCCAACGTTCCTCGGTCAATTGCAAATTGACGCGGCTACTGGCAACGTAAACCAAAAAACCGCCGCCGTCTTCGGCGAGGTTCTCGAAGGCTTTTTTCTTGAATTCCTCGAGCTTGGCCGGCTTATCGGAACTGACCCAGCGCACCGTCGAAATCGGCGCATTGTCGTAGACGCATTCGACATTGTATTCGGTCTTCAAGCGGTGTGCCGTTACATCAAACTGCAGCACGCCGACCGCGCCGAGTATCAAGTCGTTGTTTTTGAGCGGTTTGAACAACTGCGTCGCGCCCTCTTCGGTCAATTGGATCAGGCCTTTTTGTAAAGCCTTTGCGCGTAGTGGATCTTTCAGCACGACGCGCCTAAAAAGCTCCGGCGCAAAATACGGAATACCGCCGTATTTGAGCGTTTCGCCCTGCGTGAAGGTATCGCCGACCTGTATCGTGCCGTGATTATGCAAGCCGATGATGTCGCCCGGATAGGCTTCTTCGACGTTTTTGCGGCTGTCGGCCTGGAAGGTTAGCGCATTGGGGACCTGGACATTTTTTCCGGCACGAACATGATAGATCTTCATGCCTTTGTCGAACTTGCCGGAACAAACGCGTAAAAACGCGATGCGGTCGCGGTGCGCGGGATCCATGTTGGCCTGAACCTTGAAAACGAAACCGGTGAATTTGTCCTCGTCGGGACGCACTTCCCGCTGTTCGGTCTCGCGCGGCAAGGGAGCCGGCGCGAACTCGGCGAATGCGTCGAGCAATTCGAGAATTCCGAAGTTGTTGATCGCCGAACCGAAAAACACCGGCGTTTGCTCTCCGCGCAAATATTTGTCCATATCGAATTCGTGGCTGGCGCCCTTGACTAGCTCGATTTCCTCGCGCAATTCGTCGGCCTGATCTTTCAGCAAATCGTCCAGATGAAAGTTATTGAGCCCTTTGATCACTTCGGCCTTGGCGATCTTGCCGCCATGCTGCGGGCTGAACAAATGAATTTCGTCCTTGTACAGATGATAAACGCCTTTGAATCGCTTGCCCATGCCGATCGGCCAGGTCATTGGTGCGCATTCGATTTGCAAGACGCTTTCGACTTCGTCGAGCAATTCGATCGGTTCGCGCCCTTCCCTGTCCAGCTTATTGATAAAGGTCAAAATCGGCGTCGTGCGCAGGCGGCAGACTTCCATCAGCTTGATCGTTCTGTCCTCGACGCCTTTCGCGACGTCGATCACCATCAACGCCGAATCGACCGCGGTCAAGGTACGATAAGTATCCTCGGAAAAATCTTCGTGTCCTGGCGTATCGAGTAGATTGATAATGCTGTCTTTATGCTCAAACTGCATCACCGAGGTCGTGACCGAGATACCCCGCTCTTTCTCCATTTCCATCCAGTCCGAAGTCGCATGGCGCGCCGCTTTGCGCCCCTTGACGGAACCTGCCAACTGAATCGCGCCCCCGAACAGCAGTAGTTTTTCGGTGATCGTGGTTTTACCGGCGTCGGGATGGGAAATAATCGCGAAGGTACGTCTGCGGCTCAGTTCTGAAAGTAACTCTGACATGGATGTTCAATAAATAAAGATGGGATAAAAACGACAAATTATACCGTATTATCAATTCCTTTGTATTTTCAATATAATGGCGCAAATTGGCTTGGCCGGTAGAGGTAGCCTTAAATGAAACACCGAAAAAGAACCCATTAATGGAGATAGTTATGACCGTTTTATATCGCTTGATCGCCGCTATAGTATTCATGAGTCTGTCGGCCTGCTCGAGCCTGTATTACAGTGGCCTCGAAAAAATCGGCATTCCGAAACGGGATGTTATGGTACACCGCGTCGAGAAAGCCCGCGACACCCAAGAGGAAACCAAGGAACAATTTAAAACCGCGCTGGAGCAATTTACCGCATTGACCGATTTCAAGGGCGGCAATCTCGAATCCACTTATAAAAATCTTAACGGCGAATACGAAGCCAGCGTAAAAAAAGCCAAAGAGGTCAACAAACGTATCAGCGACATCGAGGACGTATCCGGCGCGCTATTCCGCGAATGGGAACAGGAAATCGGAGAATACAGCAGCGCCGCGCTGAAACGAAACAGCCAGCAAAAACTCGATGCGACGAAAGTGCATTATCAGCAACTCATCAATGCGATGAAACAAGCCGAATCCCGAATCGAGCCGGTCTTGTCGGTGTTCAAGGACCAGGTGATGTACTTAAAGCATAATCTGAACGCGCAGGCAATCGCCTCGCTCAAAGGCGAATTGGGGTCGATACAATCGGACGTTTCGGCGTTAATTACCGCAATGGAACAATCGATCAACGAAGCGAACGCTTTCATCAGGACAATGGAAAGCAAATAGCCGGCCATACATCGAAGCGCCGATTCACTATTCACTATTCACTATTCACTATTCACTGCTAACTGCTAACTGCTAACTGCTAACTGCTAACTGCTAACCAAATGATAAGCCATTGAACTTCATCCCACCAAATAGCTCTTCATTAGCATTACAGACAGAAGTTATTCGGACAGTTATAATCGGACTATTTTCGATACAGCTCAATTGCAGGAGACATTTTAATGACCGACACTAAACATTGCCGCCTTTTGATTTTGGGTTCCGGCCCCGCAGGTTATACCGCAGCCGTCTATGGGGCGCGCGCCAATCTCAACCCGGTCATAATTACTGGGATGCAGCAAGGCGGTCAATTGACGACGACGACCGACGTCGATAACTGGCCCGGAGACGTAGAAGGATTGCAAGGCCCCGACCTAATGGAAAGAATGCGCCAGCATGCCGAACGTTTCAACACCGAAATCGTTTTCGACCATATCCATACTGCCGACTTATCGGCGCGCCCTTATAAACTGACCGGTGATTCCGGCGTTTATACCTGCGACGCATTGATCATCGCCACCGGCGCTTCGGCGAAATATTTAGGCATGGAATCCGAAGAAGCCTTCAAAGGCAAAGGGGTCTCGGCCTGTGCAACCTGCGACGGCTTCTTCTATAAAAACAAACCCGTTGCAGTCATCGGCGGCGGCAATACTGCGGTCGAAGAGGCACTATACCTGTCCAACATCGCCTCGCAAGTGACAATCGTGCATCGCCGCGACAAATTCCGTTCTGAAAAAATTCTGTCCGACAAACTGATCGAAAAATCGAAAAACGGCAATGTCGTGATCGAATGGGATCATACGCTCGACGAAGTGCTCGGCGACGACATGGGCGTGACCGGTATCCGAATCAAAAGCACCAAGAGCGAAAAAACGAAGGAATTGGATGTACACGGCGTATTCATCGCGATCGGCCACACGCCCAATACCGACATTTTCCAAGGCCAGCTCGAGATGGACCACGGCTACATCAAGGTTAAAACCGGCCTACAAGGCAACGCGACGGCGACAAGCGTACCGGGCGTTTTCGCGGCCGGCGATGTGATGGATGCCGTTTACAAACAAGCCATTACCTCGGCCGGAGCAGGCTGCATGGCGGCGCTTGATGCCGAGAAATACTTGGATGAAATGGAGTAATACGGCAATCTTGGGTTTCGTTCGACTAATGAGCAACCCCGTCATTCCGCCATGGAGGACAGACTTTTGAGGCTCATTAGAGCCTCCTAGGGTACGCTATTTTCTGGTTCCCACGGTCCTCCGTGAGAACCCATACCTTTGCTGCCGAGGCTAGATCGGTATGCATTCCCACGCTGGAGCGGTGGGAACGAGGATATTTTATCCTGAAAAGAGAGCAGTTGGCATGTGCTGTAGACCGTTCGTGCTGAGCCAAGTCGAAGCATGAAGGGTCTACAACACTTTCACCGGCCTGGTGAAGCCTCAAACTACCCTTTTTAGGTTGATAAAATTTGCGGTTCTTGAACGTCAGTGGCTTTCCTTCACCTAGCGTTAGGTGACACTACCGAAGGTACGCGCAGCGTACCCTACAACTTATATATTAAGGATGAGCGCAGAACATGGGAACAATGCAAAACCGGCGGAACCCTAAGGACAATCATTCGATAAAGCCATGAAACCATGCAATTGACCGTACTCGACCCGTTTCGTCCGAATCAGCCGTTTCCCCCGCTATACAAAGCCCTCGAAGAACCTGACGGCTTACTGGCGCTAGGCGGATGCTTGTCTACCGAACGCCTGCTCAATGCCTATCGAAACGGAATATTTCCGTGGTACAACCCCGGCGAACCTATCCTTTGGTGGTCGCCCGACCCGAGATTGGTTTTATTTCCGGACCGGGTGAATATTTCCCGAAGCCTTGCCAAAACCTTGCGTAAAGCACTGTTTACCGTTACATTCGACCGTGCCTTCGATCAAGTCATGGCCTGCTGCGCCGAACCGCGCCAAGCGTCTTCAGGGACTTGGATCACCGATGAAATGATGCAAGCCTATCAAGACTTACATCATCAAGGCTTGGCACATTCGGTAGAGACTTGGTTCAATGGCGAGCTGGCCGGGGGTTTGTACGGCGTCACGATCGGCCAAGTTTTTTTCGGCGAATCGATGTTTCACAAACAAACCGATGCGTCCAAAGTCGCCTTTGTGACATTGGCCAGACAATTAAAACAATGGGGCTATCGACTCGTCGACTGCCAAGTACAAACTCAGCATTTGCTGAGCCTGGGCGCCGAAGAAATCACCCGTACCGACTTTTCCGATTTGCTTAAACGCTATTGCTCGGCAAAACCTTCGACAGACGCATGGCAAAACTGACGACCACGATTCCATTGTTTCTTTCCGAAAAACATTCGTGCAGTTATCTGGACGACCGGATTGCCTGCTCGGCATTCGTGCATCCTTCCTTCGAGCTCAACAACGCCTTCTATTCACGCTTGATCGAACGAGGCTTTCGCCGTAGCGGCGATTATGTTTACGCCCCTCGCTGTCCGCAGTGTCAAGCCTGCACCCCTGCCCGGCTTCCGGTAGCCCAATTCAAACCCAAACGCAATCAACAACGATGCTTAAAGAAAAATCAAAACACGCAAACCGTCATTAAACCTGCCCGGTTCGAACAAGCACATTACGACCTGTATTTGCGCTATCAAAACAGCCGCCATAGCGACGGCAGCATGGCCAAATCCAGCCCGGAGGAATATTTAAATTTTTTGGGCAGCCGCTGGTGCAATACTTTTTTCGTGGAATTTTTGGTTGACGAACAATTGATCGCGGTCGCGACCGTCGACCGGCTAGATAACGCGCTATCGGCGGTCTATACCTTTTTCGACCCGGACTTCTCACATTTAAGCCCCGGCATGTATGCCGTGCTCTGGCAAATAGAATGGGCCAAACAATTGAAACTGGACTGGTTGTATCTGGGTTTTTGGATCAAAGATTGCCAAAAAATGGCCTATAAGATCGAATACCAACCGATAGAATTGTTGATCGATAATGTTTGGCAGGCGTTCGATTTAAGACGCTGAGTTCAAAATCTTAACAGTGAACCTTTTGATTGCTTCATAGGGAGGTAAAGTCAATTCCAGAATAGGCTGTCGAAAAAGCCATTTTGGCTAATTTCTGTGTTCCCGCTTTTTAATCTCAAAATAACTTGGAAATTGTTGATGATCATAGGTTATGAAACGCCAGGTGTAGGGTGCGCATCGCGCACCTGGGTCGGGCTCTTGTCGGTTCGGCACCGGGGAAAGGCGCGCGATGCGCACCCTACGGTGCTCAAAATATCTTGGAAATTGTTGATGATTATAGATTAGCGCTAGTTATTTTCTCAAAATCCATAAATTGGCAGGACGGGGTTTGCAGCCCCGTCCAAAACGTTTCGACCCTGGCCTAAGCAAACCGAAACGTTGGGGACGGGTTGAATAACCCGTCCCGCGGAAGCGACTGCCATCAGCTCCCTGCTCTCTGCTCCCAACTTACTGCTAACCGCTAACCAAAAAATCAAACCAACACCCGCTCGATCCCGCCCTTGGCCGCTTGCTTGATATAGCTTTTCATCCAATTCTCGCCAAGAACATGACGGGCGATTTCGACGACGATGTAATCGACTTCGAGCTGATCGACGTCGCCCTTGTAACGCTGCAAGCCTTGCAGACAGGATGGGCACGAGGTTAACATCTTGACCGGACCATCATAATCGTCGGCGCGCAGTTTCGCGGTGTCGCGGTGCAGCTCGACTGATTTGCGGTAACGCACCTGTGTCGAAATATCGGGGCGCGCGACTGCCAAGGTTCCGGATTCACCACAACAACGCTCGGATTTATTGACCGGCGCGCCGAGCAATCCGTTGACGGTCTTCATCGCGTCCTGTTGTTGCATCGGACTGTGACATGGGTCGTGGTATAGATAACGACGGCCATTGACGCCCTCCAGTTTCACGCCTTTCTCGAGCAGGTATTCGTGAATGTCGATCATTCGGCAGCCGGGGAAAATCTTTTCGAATTCATAATCGACCAACTGATCCAGACAGGTGCCGCAACTGACCACGACGGTCTTGATATCGAGATAATTCAGCGTGGTCGCGACCCGATGAAACAACACGCGGTTATCGGTCGTGATCTGCTGCGCCTTGTCGAATTGACCGGCCGCGCGCTGCGGAAAACCGCAGCACAAATACCCCGGCGGCAGCACGGTCTGCACACCGATTTCATAAAGCATCGCCTGCGTCGCGAGACCGACTTGCGAAAACAAGCGCTCGGAGCCGCAGCCTGGAAAATAAAACACCGCTTCGGAATCAGTCCGGGTCTTGTTCGGGTCGCGAATGATCGGCACGATTTGATCACTTTCGATGCCGAGCAAGGCTCTGGACGTTTTCGACGGCAACTTGCCCGGCATTTTCCTGTTCGTGAAATGAATCACATACTCTTTCATTTCCGGCTTGCCGGTCGACGACGGCGGGCGCTTGAGCTGCGCCTTGCCCCAAGGCCTGAGGAAGAAGTTACCCAAGCGTTGCGCTTTATAAGACCATTCGATCAATAGTTTGCGCATTAGCTTGACGCTGCTCGGCCGTCCGGTCGACAAAAACGCGATCGCCGCAGTCTTGACAGGATTAAAGCTTTGCTTGCCCATTTTGCGCAACAGATTGCGCATATTCATTGAGACATCGCCGAAATCGATATCGACCGGGCACGGGTTGAAGCACTTATGACACACCGTGCAATGATCGGATACGTCTTCGAATTCCTTCCAATGCGTGATCGAAATCCCGCGCCGAGTCTGCTCTTCGTACAGAAAAGCCTCGATCAACAACGAGGTCGCCAAAATTTTGTTACGCGGCGAGTACAATAGATTCGCCCGCGGCACATGCGTCGAGCAGACCGGCTTGCATTTGCCGCAGCGCAAACAATCCTTGACCGAATCGGAGATCGCGCCGATGTCGCTTTGTTGCATGATCAGCGACTCGAAACCCATCAGATTGAACGAAGTCGTATAGGCAGAGCTCAGATCGGAACCGGGCATCAACTTGCCGCGATTGAAGCGGCCTTCCGGGTCGATGCGTTGCTTGTAATCGTGGAATCCGGCCAGCTCCTCGTCGGTCAGAAATTCGTATTTGGTGATACCAATGCCGTGTTCGCCGGAAATCACGCCGCCCAAAGAGCGCGCCAAAGCCATGATGCGCGCCACCGCCGCGTTGGCTTCCTGGAGCATTTCATAATTATCGGAGTTGACCGGCAGATTGGTATGCACGTTGCCGTCGCCGGCATGCATGTGCAACGCCACGAATACTCTTCCGCGCAGCACCTCTTTATGCGCCGCTTCGATGCGCTCGACGACCGGACGGAAATTATCGCCGACGAATATCTCTTTCAGGCGCGGCAACAATTCCTGCTTCCAGGACACTCGCAGCGAATAATCCTGCAGGCGGTGAAACAAGGTCGGCTGCTCGGTCAGGTTGGTCAGTTCGCCGGCAACGATGCCGTATTGGGAAAATTGGGCCTCGGCTTGCGGCAACGGCAAGTCCAAATTGTCATAAAGCCATTGCCAGCGCTCGCGAACTTCGGCAACCACCATCAAGGCATGGCCGCGCCGCTCGCCGATCAAATCGGTTTTATCGACGCCGTCCTCATAGAAACGCAAGGGGAGATCGCCTTCGAACAAATCAATCAAGGCATCGCACAAACACAGTTTGTTACGCAACGACAATTCGATGTTGATGCGTTCGATGCCGTCGCAATAATCGCCCATGCGCGGCAGCGGTATCACGACGTCTTCATTGATCTTAAACGCGTTGGTATGTTTTGCGATCGCCGCGGTGCGCGCCCGGTCGAGCCAGAAGGTCCGGCGCGATTCGGGACTGACCGCAACGAAGCCTTCGGCGCCGCGCGCATTGCACAGTCTGACGACTTCCGAAGCCGCCAAGGCGACTTGATGATCGTCGTCGCCAACGATGTCGCCGATCAACACCATTTTCGGCCGACCGCGATGCTTGGCCTTGCCGGCATAGCCGACCGCCTTGACATAACGTTCGTCCAAATGTTCGAGCCCGGCTAGCATCACCCGGTCGTTGCCGCTTTTCGGCAAGGCCGCCAGGAAATCCCGAATCTCGACGATGGCCGGCACCGAGTCGCGCACCTGGCCGAAAAACTCCAGGCAAAACGTGCGCGTATAGGCCGGCATTTTATGCAAGATCCAGCGCGCCGACGTGATGATGCCGTCGCAGCCTTCTTTTTGTATGCCCGGCAGGCCGCCGAGAAACTTATCGGTCACATCCTTGCCCAAGCCGTCCCGGCGAAATTTCGCGCCGGGAATCTCGAGCCGCTCTTCGGACAACAATTCCTTGGCTTTGGCATCGAAACGCTTCAAGGCAAAGGTGACGAGTTCCTGATCGTGAATCTTGCCGAAATTGTGATGAATACGCTCGACTTCGAGCCAATTGCCGTCCGGGGTCACCATGCGCCAGGATACCAAGTTATCCAGCGCGGTTCCCCACAGCACGGCCTTTTTACCGCCGGCGTTCATCGCGACATTGCCGCCGATACACGAAGCATCGGCCGAAGTCGGGTCGCAGGCGAACACCAAGCCGGCGTTTTCGGCCATGTCCATTACGCGCCGCGTTACGACGCCCGCGCCGGTATGTATCGTCGCATAAGTCTGCTCGACGCCCGGTAATTGGGATTGCGGTTCGATCGGCCCCATGTCCAGCAATTTTTCGGTATTGATTACGGCCGAGTAAGGGGTCAGCGGCACCGCACCGCCGGTGTAGCCGGTACCGCCGCCGCGCGGAATGATGGTCAGGCCGAGTTTGATGCAATCGCGCACCAATTGGCCGACTTCTTTTTCGCTGGTCGGATACAACACGACGAACGGATATTCGACCCGCCAGTCGGTCGCATCGGTCACATGAGACACGCGGGCAAAACCGTCGAAACCGATGTTGTCTTTGTGCGTATGCTTCGAAAACAAGGCAAGCGCCTTGCGGCGCATTTCTCGGGTACGGTCGAAATGCGCCTCGAATTCGTTCACGGCCTGATGCGTCGCTTCGATCAGCAAGGCCACGCGCCGGGCTCGATCCGGATATTCGTTTTCGTATTCGGCATGACGTTTTTCCATTTGCCGCAGACGGTGACGCAGGGCGTCGAGCAGAGCCTTGCGGCGTTTGCGGTTGTTCAGCAAATCGTCCTCGAGATAAGGATTGCGCTGAACCGCCCAAATATCGCCGAGCACTTCAAACAGCATCCGCGCGGAACGGCCGGTCATGCGTTCGCCGCGTAGCGACTCGATAATCTGCCAGTTCTCTTCGCCGAGCAAGCGAATGACGATCTCGCGGTCGGAAAAAGAAGTATAGTTATAGGGAATTTCGCGCAGCCGCTCGGGCGACGCTTCGTCGAGAAAGGGGGAGAGTTCGGAATCCACAGACATCCTGGGTAATGGCGTGGTTGGAAAGTTGTATTGTATCACTGGCGGGCAGGGTCTAAAAACCTAAAATCCGCATGGCTTTTATTTATGACCGTCCGGCAATTTTTTGTTGGAATCTTTTGTGCGAGCGACGCCGTCGTTTAAGTTTCCTCGTTCCCACCGCTCCAGCGTGGGAATGCATACCGATCCTGCCTCGGCTGACAAGGTATGGGTTCCCACTTAGCAGGACGGGGTTTGCAACCCCGTCCTAAACGTTTTGACTTTGGCCGAAGTCAGCCGAAATGTTTAGGGCAAACCGAAACGTTGGGGACGGGTTAAATAACCCGTCCCGCAGAACACGCATGCTAAACTAGCATTAACCGCATTGAGCCGAATCGCCGGCTGTTTTATATTTACCGGTAAGCGTCGGGCGTTGGTTTTGACTCCCCTTTTACTACTGCAGGAAAAGGCCATGACTAAAACAGAAGGCAGTGAATTTGAACAACCGTTAAACGGCGACAAACCGGACTGGGAAAACGACCCGCTGTGGTTCAAAGATGCCGTCATTTACGAATTGCACATCAAGGCCTTTTTCGACAGCGACAATAACGGCATGGGCGATTTCGAAGGATTGATACAGAAGTTCGATTACCTGCAAGACCTCGGGGTAAATACGCTGTGGTTACTGCCCTTTTACCCTTCGCCATTGCGCGACGACGGCTACGACATAGCCGACTATCGCAACATTCATCCCGATTACGGCTGTATGGACGATTTCAAGCGTTTCATGAAAGAAGCCCACCGCCGCGGTTTCAAGGTCATCACGGAACTGGTGATCAATCACACCTCGGACCAACATCCGTGGTTTCAAGCTGCGAAAAAAGCGCCGCCGGGTTCCGGCAAGCGCGACTTTTATATTTGGAGCGAAACCAACCAAAAATTCCCCGAAACGCGAATTATTTTCGAGGATACCGAAAAATCGAATTGGACTTGGGACGATGAGGCTCATGCCTATTACTGGCATCGTTTTTTTTCTCACCAACCGGATCTCAATTTCAACAACCCCCAGGTCGTCAAAGCCGTCATCAAATTGATGCGTTTCTGGTTGGATCAAGGCGTTGACGGCATGCGCCTGGACGCCATTCCCTATCTATGCGTTCGAGAGGGAACCAACAACGAAAATTTACCGGAAACGCATGACGTGATCAAACAAATGCGTGCGATTGTCGATGAACACTATCCGCATTGCGTGTTTCTCGCCGAAGTCAATCAATGGCCGGAAAATGTCCGGGATTATTTCAGTGATGGCGACGAGTGCCACATGGCCTATCATTTCCCGCTCATGCCTCGAATTTACATGGCTATCGCGCAAGAAGACCGCCATCCCGTCGTCGATATCATGCGGCAGACTCCAACGATTCCCGAAAACTGTCAATGGGCCATATTCCTGCGCAATCATGACGAATTGACCCTGGAGATGGTCACCGACAAAGAGCGCGATTATATGTATCAAATCTATGTCAGCGACCCTCGCGCGCGCTTGAATGTCGGAATTCGGCGCCGCCTGGCCCCGCTGATGGATAACGAGCTGGATAAAATCAAGCTGATGAACAGCTTACTGCTATCCATGCCGGGCTCACCCATCATTTATTACGGGGACGAAATCGGCATGGGCGACAATATTTTCCTTGGCGACCGCAACGGCGTCAGGACCCCCATGCAATGGAGTCCGGATCGTAACGGCGGTTTCTCCCGCGCCGACCCGCAACGCCTGTACCTGCCCCCGATCATGGACCCGATCTATGGCTATGGGGCGGTCAATGTCGAGGCGCAGTTGCGCGACCGCTCTTCGTTGCTCAACTGGATGAAGCATGTTTTAACTTTGCGGAAAAACCACCAGGCATTCGGACGCGGCGAACTGGTTTTTTTACACCCCGGCAATCGAAAAATCCTCGCCTATCTCAGGTTATACGAAGACGACATCATCCTATGCGTCAGCAACTTATCGCGAGCCGCGCAGGCGGTCGAATTGGATCTTTCGGCCTATAAAGGATGCGTGCCGGTGGAAATGCTCGGACACACGACTTTTCCGCCGATCGGCGAATTACCTTACCTGCTTACCCTGCCCGGCTATAATTATTATTGGTTCCGGCTGGCCCATAGCGAAGATGTGCCGGCTTGGCACGAAGAGCACTTATTACCCGAGGAGTTACCGACGCTAGTGCTATTCGACGGCTGGCACAGTTTTTTTCGAAACCAAGACGAATCCTGGCGTATTGCCATGTCGAAAAAAGCGCGCACTCAACTCGAAGAAAACGCGTTACCGGGCTTTGTCGCCGCACAAAACTGGCATCGTGAAATCAGCAGCGAATCGATCGACCGTGTGCATATTAGCGAGTATGCCGAGTGGGGACCGGAAGACAATACCTGGCTACTCACCCTAGTCCGCGTCGAACACAAGTCCGGCGAACCTTTTCATTGTTTTTTACCGCTCGCGCTGGCATGGGAGAATCACGATCAGAAACGCTTACATGACTTAACGCCTTTCACCGTGGCTAAAGTACGCCAGCAATCTCAAGTCGGCATTTTAGGCGATGCATTTGCAGACGAGGCATTTTGCCAAGCACTTGTCCAGGCCATTGGCGCCGACCGTACAATCGCCTGCGAACAAGGAGTCATCCGCTGTTCGCCAACCGACGCATTTGACGAATGCGCTGGAAAAGAGACCGACCAACTAGCCGCACAACCGCCTCATACGAAAGATAATAAAACGACCGTCGCTCTGAACAATCGGTTATTTTTGAAAGGTTATCGACGTCTTCAAATCGGACGCCATCCGGAAATTGAAATAGGATGCTTTTTGAGCAATACGGTAAAATTCCGTAATACGCCGCCCATCGCCGGTTTTATCGAGTATCGGGACGAGAATGGCGATGTCATGACCCTTGCTGTGTTGCAAGGCTATGTCAAAAACCAGGGCGACGGTTGGAGCTACACGCTGGATTATTTGGAAAGATTCCTTGAAGATTGTCTCACGACGGAACCTGCGCCTTGTCTTGCCGCGGAGAAGCATAGCGCTTATCTCATGCTCATTCAAACGCTCGGTCGACGCACAGGCGAACTGCATCAGGCATTGGGCACGGTAACTGACACTCCCGCTTTCGATCCCGAACCGGTCAGCGAAGACGACCTATCGGACTGGGTGCGGCAAGCGCAAACTGAAGCGGCATCAACGCTAGATTTACTCGAACATCGCCTGAACGAGCTTGATGAAACAGTTCAAACAGCGCTACGCCCTGCACTCGAACAACGCGAGGCGCTGATTGAGCGAATGAAGGCTTGTATTTCCGAACCGGCAAAAGGAATTAAAATCCGTTATCATGGAAATCTTGATTTGGGGCATGTGCTACTGACCGAAAACGATTTTTTATTTACCGACTTCGAGAGCGATCCGGCGCAATTACGCGGCGGCCGACATCGAAAACATTCGCCGTTAAGAGATGTGGCGGATGTACTAAGATCCTTGAATCATGCGGCCCATAAAGCCATGACGCTCGCCAGCGTTGAACGGCCCAATGATATCGCCAAACTAGAACCCAAGATGCGGGATTGGGAAGCCGAGGTTAAAGATGTCTTCCTCGCTGCTTATGATGAAGCGGTAAGCAGCAGCGACTTGTTTGCAAAAAATGCAGCTCCGCGCGGTCTGATCGACCTATTTCTACTCGAAAAGGCATTTTACGAACTACGCGATGATTTGAGCAATGCTCCGGAAAAAATAGTTATTGAAATTAATAATATCCTACTCCCTTTTGAGTGAAAAACCGTCTAAGAATAAAAGGTATGGGATGTGTCTATCAAGGGCACCCCGAGGCCGAATTTTCATCCACGATGTTTATAATTCTTGAGTATAAAGGGAATAGTTATCGTTCCCACGCTCTGCGTGGGAACGCCTGAGTACCGCTCCAGCGGTACGAGACGCTAGAGCGTCTCGGGCTGCATTCCCACGCTGGAGCGTGGGAACGATAGGTGGATGTGAATAATTACGTTTACGATGCGGTATTATCGGCTCGATTCTAAAACCTATTTAATATTAGTATTTTCTTATATACTATCCGTCATGATACACACTAGCTCAACGGAAAGCCATTATGCTTGAATTGACCAAAACAGCCGTTCTGGCTTGCTTATTGATACTGCCGCAAACGCATGTTTACGCGCAATCCTCGGAACTCGAACGCCGACCGACTTATACCTTGGAAGACGCCATATCGCTTGCATTGCAAAACAATCCGGATTTGCAAATCGCTCATGAGCGTATCGGGCAGGCTCAAGCGCAATTGGGCGAAGCATTCGCCGCGTTTTACCCGCAAGCTCAAATACGCATGTCTTACGAGCATACCGACAATCCCTCGCGCGCGTTCGGCATGATCATATCTCAGCGGCGGCTTAATCTCGACGGTACTACCAATTTCAATCAACCGGGCGGAACCGATAATTACCGGCCCGAAGTCGTCGCGACCTATTCGCTGTTTCGCGGCGGCCAGGATTATCAGGCGGCCAAGGCCGCCGAACTCGGCGTCGAAGCGGCGGAATTGCAAGAGTCGGCGGTCCGCAATCAATTGATCGAAGCGGTGACCTCGACCTATTACGGCCTGCTGGCAAGCTTCGAGGCGCATAAAGTCGCTTTGAATTCGATCAAGGCGGTCGACAGCGAACTACGGCAAAGTAAAAACCAATACGAAGCCGGCGCGCTATTGAAATCCGATGTCTTATCGTTGGAAGTGCAATTGGCCGAAACCCAAGACGCCGAGATTCAAGCCGCGAATGCGATCGAACTGACTCGGACCGGACTTAAAACGCTGCTCGGTCTCAATGCCGACGAATCATTCGAATTCGAGCAGATCTCGGCGGCGCTGCAAATTCCGGAAAATCATGAATCGTTCGACGATTTACTCAACCGCGCCATCAAGGAACGCCCGGAAATCGCCGCCGCCTACAAACGCGTCGAAATCGCCGAACGCAAATTGAGCGCGGCCAAAGGCGCGCATCTGCCGCGCGCGAACGCGTATGTCAGCTACGGCTCGGACAGCAAGAATATCGATTTTTCAACTAACCGCGACAATGTCACCGCCGGCGTCATGGTCGAAATGGATTTGTTCAACGGTTTCGGTACCAGCGAAGCCGTTAAAAAAGCCGAGCATCAATTGAACGAAGCGCAAAAAGCGCATACCCAAACCAAGCTCGCGATCGAAAATGAAGTCAAAACCGCGCATTTGAAATTCCGGGAAGCGCTGGCACGCCTCAATGTGACGCGTGCGGCGATCGCATCGGCCGAGGAAGCCTTGCGCTTAGTCAACCAACAACGCCAAGCCGGCGCCGCCACGGTCACGCGCTATATCGAAGCCGAAGTCGCGCGCGACAAAGCGCATTCACGCGATATCGCGGCACGTTTCGACGCACTACGCGCCGAAGCCGAGCTCAAAAAAGCGCTGGGGAGTTGGAGGTGAATTGGTGAGCGGTGAGCGGTGAGCGGTGAGCGGTTAAATGATGCAGTATTTAACCCATTTGTCAAGCCCTAATTTCCTCTTTCCTCGCTTCCCGCTTACTGTTCACCGCTAACTAACGCCCCCTCATTCAAACGCCAATCCCGCTTGCCGCCAAGCTTTAGCTCCGCCTTCAAGATTGTACAAATTACGATAGCCTAGTTCATAGAGAGACCGCGCGGCCGCATTGCCCATAGGTCCGCCTTCGCAATACAAATAAAGAGCGGTATTTTTATCGGCAGGCAATTTATCTTGATATTGCTCAACCACGTTGTAAGGAATGAAAAGATTAGTCCCCTTGATATGCTGCTGTTCGGGGATGTGAACATCGATTAAAACAATAGACTCATTTTGCATGATTCGATTGAGTTCATCAGCACTGATCATGGTCAAATAATCAGGTTTTTGAAAGGCGCAACCGGCGACGATAGCGATAATCATGATCGAAAATAACAATGTTTTCTTAGTCAAGATTCGGAGTTTCATAAACAATGACCTAATTAAAAAAGTAAAACGGCATTTAACCATAAAAACCGGAGTGGGCGCGAAGCGGTTTCAAATAGCGGAGTTTACTACGCTTCCGACGCTCCACCTTATCGTTCCGCATTATCGTTCCAATGCTCTGCGTTGGAATGCAGCCCGCAATGCTCCAGCGTTGCGAAACCAGATATCCCGCTTGAGTTGAAACAAGTAACAAGGATGATTAGTGCTGGGAGCGATCCCCAGATCGCGATCATCGAGGCCTATAATGCTAAAAAACGCACAACGGAATCGAAGCCGCAACGCCAAGCTCCGAAAAAAAGGCGGCTAAACGTTGCAGGCTTCGAAAAAGATATGGATCACGTTCGAGATCGCGACGAAGGCGTCGCTCCCACAAGGATCTAAGTCTCTATCGTTTTTACTTTTATGACGAAAACGATTTCCGCTTTGGCTCCGGGCTAGTCCGGGTTAGGATTAAGTATTACGTAACGCCTCACTCATCGACAATGAACTTATGAATACAAAACCGAACCGCCAATGGCAAAACTGGCTAGACCGCAATGTTTACGATCTGGCTCGACAAATGCGCCTTAGTTATGTTCCGCCGTTAATGGTCTATCTGGCAGCCGGCGTATCGGGCCTGACCGGCATCGTCGGAACCTTTTTCGTCAAAGACTATCTCGGCTTGTCGGCCGAGTTTTTGGCCATGCTGGGCTTCTGGATAATGCTGCCGTGGGCGCTAAAAATGCCGGTCGGGCATCTGGTCGATTTGCTGTGGCGGCATAAAACTAAGTTGATCTATCTCGGCGCGGCGTTGATCGCTGCTAGCTTACTGATCATGATCAATCTCTTGGCTGATCGGGACTACATGACGCACATCCTGCCTGCCGAAACCTGGTTTGTCTTATCGGTATTGCTGGCGCCGATCGGTTATGTCGTACAGGATACCGTGGCCGATGCGATGACGGTCGAAGCAGTGCCGCGTTTCGACGAACAAGGCAACCCGCTACCCGAAGCGCACATCAAATTAGCGCATACGACGATGCAGACGTTGGGCCGGGTCGCCATTATCGGCGGGACGATGCTGGTCGCGGCCGCCAATGTCATTCTATTTGATGACGTACACTTGATGAGCGAAACCGAAAAAGCGGCGGTGTATTTGTCGGTTTACCGTTGGGCCTTGGTCATACCCTTGATTTCGATAGCCGGGGTATTGCTGTCCGCCTATCTGCGATCTCAACAAGAATGGCGCTTGGCGGGGCAAGGTTATGAACGCGAAGACATTAACCGATTACTGGCCCGACCCGAAGATGAATTGCCCGAAATCAACTGGTGGATTCTCGGCGGCGGACTCGGTTTCGTGTTGTTCGCGGTCTTAATGGGCTTGAGCGATATTCCGAATAGCGATGCGATCGTCTTCATCGGTTCACTGGCTATCGTCATGTTTTTGATTTGGCGCCTGACGCTGGACTTGGAACCCATCCAGCGCAATCAGCTGTACGGCATCGCTTTCGTGATATTCGCCTTTCGGGCCGTGCCGACGACCGGCGCAGGCGAAACGTGGTGGATGATCGATGTGCTCGCCTTCGATCAACAGTTTCTTGCGCAACTGTCGTTAGTCACTAGCGGACTGACTCTGTTCGGCATGTTTCTATTCCGGCGCTTCATGGCCGAACGCCCGATCACCCATGTGATTGCGGTCTTGACGATAGCGTTGAGTGCGCTGTATTTACCGAATATCGCGCTTTTTTACGGCTTTCATGAATGGACTCAGGCGCATACCGGCGGCGTGGTCGATGCGCGCTTCATTGCCTTGATCGATACCGCGCTGGAATCTCCCCTCGGACAGATCGCGATGATTCCGATGCTGGCCTGGATCGCCAACTCCGCACCGCCTAGACTCAAGGCGACCTATTTCGCGGTCATGGCCGCATTCGTCAATTTGGCGCTTTCGCTGTCTCAATTGCTGACCAAGGCGCTCAATCAAGTGTTCGTGATCAGCCGCGAAATCAAAGACCCTACAACCGGTTTGATCGTCACCGCCGCCGATTACAGCCAATTAGGCAGCTTATTTTTCATCGTGATGTTCCTGGGATTGGCGATGCCATTGTCGGCGATTTTTATCGCCCGGCGCACCTTCTTGAAGGATCGCAATTGATTGGGCTACCGCAGCGGGGCTACTTGCGTGCCTTAACGCCCGTTTGCAAATTACTTAGGAATATGCACAAAATAACTTATAAAAGTAGTAGGCTTTGTGGCGGTTTGGTAACTCGCTTGACAGGACGCCGTGAATACGTCCATGTAGGCTTGACGGCGGCTATCCCTGCCGTCGACACCTGTCAATCGAGCCACCAAACCCCCTTCCGGCAGTTGTCTAAGTTATTTCATGCTCGTTCCTTACCGTAATCTTCGATGCGCTTCAAGAGCTCGATCAGTCCGGTCGCTCTAACACCATCGGAAATCGGATAGCTTTCTTTTCCCGAATAAACAACAAAAGCGGCTTGTGGTTTGACATCGTCTTGTGCGAAATAAAACCCTTTTTGCAGACGCGGCGCCACACTTCGTTTGATTTCTATCGCCCAAACGGTTTGATCGGGAAATGTGATCAATAAATCGCACTCGGCTCCCGCGCTGCTGCGATAAAAATGGGCTTCGCTATGCCGAGGGGCTACCGACAAGCAGTTTTCAATGACAAAGCCTTCCCAACTTTGGCCACAGACCGGATGACCCAGCAGCGACTCTTTGTCGATAATACCCAATAAAGCATGAACCAGACCGCTGTCGCGAACATAGGTCTTAGGAGATTTGACCAAGCGCTTTCCGCTATTGCCATGCCAAGGTTTCAACCGGCGAACCAATAACAGATCGATCAATAAATCCAGATACCGGCTTACCGTCTTGCCATCGACACCCAGAGACGAAGCTAATTTAGCCGCATTGAGCAACTCGCCCTGATTATGCGCCAACATGGTCCAAAATCTGCGCAAAGTTTCCGCAGGAATTCGCGGCCCGAGCCTGGGTATGTCGCGTTCTAAGTAGGTACGGATAAAGTTTTGGCGTCACTGGATGCTGGCATCGTTTCGGTTGGACAAAACGCTATCAGGAAACCCACCGCGAAGCCATAGCAGATCGGTTTGCTCTTCGGCAAGCTCGAGCGCATCGAAAGGCGTCAATTCCAAATAAGCGATGCGTCCGGCCAGAGTTTCGCTGGATTGTTGCAATAATTCGATGGACGCGGAACCCAATAATAGAAAACGACCGAAGCGGCGCCCTTGCCGCCTGCCACGGTCGATTAGACCGCGTAAACTCTGAAAGAGATTCGGAGCTCGCTGGACCTCATCCAATATAACTAATTTATCTTGATGCTCAGTAAGATAGAGTTCGGTATTTTGCAACTTGGCTTGATCAGACAATGATTCCAGATCGAGATAAATCGACGGATAGCGCTCAGCAATTTCCAGTGCAAGCGTGGTTTTACCCGCTTGCCTGGGGCCGAGTAAAGCAACGGCAGGATAATCTGTCAGAAGTTGTTCGAGTTGGTTATATAATCTTCGCTTAATCATCCTTGCAATTATGGAATGTTATGCCAGATTTGCAAGGATATTTATTTGAGGCTATTCAATAGCCCTTTACCCTAAAAAGAGCAGTTGAAAGCTTCAAACTACCGTTCGCCCTGAGCCCCTTCGGCTGCGCTCAGGAGAGCCCTGTCGAAGGGTGAACGGTAGTTTGAGGCTTCACCAGTCTACAACACTTACCAACTGCTCTTTTTAGGTTTACTAGTCAAATTTCGGTGCCGGAGTGCAGGGCAAACGCATTAAAACACTATAGAAAATCAGATAGTTAAAATATTCCTTTTTCTTGGTTAACTATAAGATTTAGCTTGAAACCTAAATAAGGCTTTGTGTCGCTATCGCGACGCTTATGTGTAGTCGGTTCGCGGACCGACAACCG
>JAHJSQ010000096.1 GCA_018830325.1 Gammaproteobacteria bacterium | reverse complement strand
CAAGGAGAATCGATGCGAAAAAAAATGAATTCCTTGACTCAAGTTGAACACTTGGCGTAAAAATTCACGTCCACCGATGCGTTAGGTTTTAGGTGTTCAAGTTCGTCCAGAATCAGTGTTCAAATTAATCAGAATACGCACTTATTATGATGGGCGATATTCAAATGGACCCGTGTCGGTTGAATATTTGTCAGATGCCATTCATAGTTCTAATTTTTCAAGTTATGCAATTGCCGGTTCAACGACTGGAACCGGCAATTCTGGTGATGGTGGTTCAGTTGATGGCTTGGGATTTTTACTATTGCCTGGAATGGCATTTCAAAGAACGGCTTACTTGCCATTCATAAACACCAGTTCAGATGCTTTGCATGTAGTGTGGGGAGGCGCCAATGACTATTTGACGGGGGATTCGGCGAGCGGGGCGGCTGATAATGTTGGATCTTATGTCGGTGATCTTGCAGAAGAAGGCGCTAAAAATATTTTAGTCCCAAATTTGCCGGATCTAAGTTTAACACCCTTTGTACAGTCCATGGGTCAATCAGGTATCGAAGCGGCTTATGATTTTTCTGTGGAGTTTAATCAAGTCCTAGCCAGTCAATTGAGTAATCTGAGTGCGTCATTTCCAGACACCAATATTTTTCGATTTGATACTTTTAGCTTGTTTAATGGAATCTTTCAGGATCCAGAGGCTTACGGTTTCACGAATACGGTTGATGCTTGCGTAGCATTGCCGGATGTTTGTGCCGATTCAACCGGTTATCTCTTTTGGGACGATTTTCATCCTACAACGCAGGTTCACAGTATATTTGGTTCAGCAATGGCGGGTGTAGTTCCTATCCCGAGTTCTATCTTCTTATTAGCGGCAGGAATGATCGGTTTGTTTTTTGTAAATAATCCAAAACGGCAATCTCATGATTTTATATAGGACTTAATTTGGCAGATGTTATTCAGTCGAACCATAAACGGTGCTGAAAATCTTGGAAACGGAGCGGCAGCGAAGTCAAGATTTTAGTCTCCGATATCCGTAGCGCCGGGCGGGTGTTTTGCCGGAGACTGCGCAATTTGCGCAGGCGGAAACCAAATGCAAAGCATCGCGACGCGGCGAAAGACATTTATGGGATTGTGCTACGGAAGCCGCATTGAGGATAGGATGATGTGGAGTAGTGGGGGCGCGCAGGGCGAACCTGCCGACAGGTAGGTTGAGACCGCCGTAGGCAATAATCGGTAAGTCATTTTTCACTGCTGAAATGGGACGAACCCATTTCAGCGCTCGCGAAAAATCTTGGCTCGCTTATACCGCATTGACGCCGTATTCGGATTTTCAATTTGTTAATCGAAACCACCGGCTTTTAGCCGGTGGTTGTTGAGTCATCGCAGAATGCGGTTAATGTTATAGTGGCCGCATATCAAGGTCAATCGAGCGAATCCTCAAAGTCTTTGACCTTCTTTTCAGCTTCGTCTTGCGCAATCCCGTATTTCTCTTGGATTTTGCCAAGAAGAATATCGCGTTTACCGGCGATTTGATCGATTTCATCATCGGTCAAATCGCCCCATGTTTCCTTAACCTTACCCTTGAATTGCTTCCAATTACCCTCTATTCGATTCCAGCTCATTTTTAGTTCTCCACTTGGTTTATGATAATTTCGCGCTATTTCAATCAGCGCTATTGCCTTTTCCATTCCCCATTAGGGGCTAGCTTCAGTCGAATGGTGCGGCTTGCTGGGAAACGGCAAAAGCTAGCCCTCCAACAAAACCCGCCACAAATGACGACAACATATAGACCTCTTAACCACACTCAGGATCAAGCGACAGACGCTGTATGTAAGCCGCACTGGTGTTATTTGCCAGTGTCGTACACAAAAAACAGATACGGCTACAACAGGAAATAATGCTTTCCTACTCTCGCCCAATTCCTTAAAAGCGATTTGTAGCTTGGTATGATTGAGCATTAACGGGGTGCGATGTTATACAAACATCAAATTTACGTTAACCCAAACATCAAATAATGTCCGTACGTTATCGAACATAAGACCGCATCATTGAGTAAAGACATTTACCAAAGAGTATATATCTGCTTTTACCTGAACTTCGGAAGGTAACGCAGCTATCGAATAAATGGGCTAACTGGAAAACCACACTGTGGCCGTGCTTGGATATGTTCGCTGCCGCACCGACCAAGTTCAATGTTGAGTGTATTAATTCAAATAGTGGGCAATGTCATTCTCTGCTTCAGTTATATAGTTATCCTATCGTGACTAACGAATAAGGTTAGATTTTGGTTCGCGTTGCTCACAAAATCTAACCTTATTCGTTAGGATTACTCGCTTTGACCGCTAACTGTAGATAAAAATGTAGCGGTTTTTCAAATATGACTGTCAGTCGGACGACAATAGATTGCAAAATCAAACTTAAAAAACCAGGAGTACTCCCATGTTCAACAAAGCCAAAACACTAAAAGGTTACAAATTGCACAGCCTCGATGAAGAAATAGGGAAAGTGGAAGAATTCTACTTCGATGATCAATACTGGACGATTCGCTATTTGATCATCGATACGCAAAACTGGTGGCCAGGAAAAAAGGTCCTGGTTTCACCGAAATGGATCGAGCGGGTTAGTTGGAGTGAATCGACAGTCTTCATTAATCTGACCTGTGAGGCCATCAAACAATCACCGGAATATACGGAGGAATCTCAGCTAACCAGAGATTATGAGACAGAACTGCATCAACATTACGATCGCCAAGGATACTGGATAGATGAATCGGTTACCAAGAAGCATTGCCGCTGAAGTAAATACATACTCCGTGCGGTTATCGTTACGGTTGCGGAATTTTCGAATGTGGCTGAACCAGTCGTACTGTTTTGCTACGCGCTTAGAGAGAACAGTGTCCGAAAGGAAAGCCCCGCAAAGGGCAAGCCTGGCAGTTGAAGGGGCCTGTACATGACCCCAGCACCCATCACCGAACAACCAAAAAGCAAAGCCTGGTACAGTCAGTCCACTGAGGGAACGCTGGCGAAGCTCAAATCTTCAGAAGCTGGACTAACGGCAGAGGAAGCGGGCCTTCGCCTCACCGCCAACGGCCCGAATGCGTTGAAGGAAGGCAAGCGCATCAGTCCGTTGCAGATTTTCTTCGACCAGTTCAAAAGTCTGATCATCTGGGTTCTAATCGCAGCCTGCGTCGTCTCTGGCCTATTGGGCGAAATGATGGATGCTATTGCGATTTTCGCCATCGTCGTCCTCAACGCCGTCATCGGCTTCTACCAGGAATTCAAAGCCGAGCAGTCCATCGCGGCGCTCAAGAAAATGACCGCGCCAGAGGCCAAGGTGTTGCGAGATGGTAAGGTCACGTCGATTCCGGCCTCGGGAATCGTCAGCGGTGACATTCTAGCGCTAGAAGCTGGCGACTTGATCGCTGCCGATGCCCGGCTTTTGGAAGCGGCCTCGCTCAAGTGCATCGAAGCGACGCTGACCGGTGAATCGTTGGCGGTAATTAAGCGGACTGTGACTTTAGATCAAGGCGATATCCCGCTTGCCGACCGCGAGAATATGGTGTTCATGG
Source organism: Gammaproteobacteria bacterium (assembly GCA_018830325.1). GTDB lineage: Bacteria > Pseudomonadota > Gammaproteobacteria > Methylococcales > Methylomonadaceae > Methylotuvimicrobium. The sequence continues at coordinate 18,582 of JAHJSQ010000096.1, read as the reverse complement.
GCACCAGCGTCGCGATGGGTACTGGCCAGGCCGTCGTCGTGGCCACAGCCATGCAGACCGAGTTGGGTCGTATTGCCGGTCTGATTGAAAAGGCCGGAGAGGAGGAACAAACTCCGCTGGAGAAAAAACTCGAGTCTTTCGGGCAAATGCTGATTTGGGCGGCGCTGGGCATTGTTGCACTACTGTTCGGATTAGGATTGCTGCGCGGCACGGATCTGTTCGAGTTATCCTTGACTTCGGTGAGTCTCGCGGTGGCCGCAGTACCGGAAGGACTACCTGCGGTCGTCACGGTGGCGCTCTCGCTCGGCGTATTGCGCATGTCCCGTCGCCATGCGCTCGTACGCAAACTGGCCGCAGTCGAGACGCTGGGGTCGACCACGACCATCTGCACGGACAAAACCGGTACTTTGACGATGGGCGAAATGACCGTGCGTGCGCTTTACGTCGCAAACCAAAGTTACGAGGTCACAGGCCTTGGTTATGAACCGGAAGGCGAAGTACGTTTTGAGGGCAAGAAGGCGGAAGCCGAGCACGCGGCGCCGTTGCTCGAACTTGCGACTATCATCCTCGGCTGCAACAACGCCCATTTGGTTCAGGAAAAGGAGAACTGGAAAGTTATTGGCGACCCCACCGAAGGTGCATTGTTGGCGGCCGGCGCCAAGGCTGGCGGTGACTATGAGAGCATTGAACGAAAACTGCCCAAGCAACAAGAAATACCTTTCGACTCCGATCGCAAACTCAGCACAATGATACGTAAAATGCAGGACGGAAAACTGCGTGCCTTCATCAACGGAGCGCCCGATGTACTGTTAGAACGCTGCACAAACCTTTATACCGGCACTGGAGTGCGCCCGATGACGGACGAAGATCGACAGACCATTGTCGCGCAAAATACCGCGATGGCGCAGCAAGCCCTGCGTGTGCTCGGTTCTGCTTATCGCGACCTGGATAAGACGGTAGCCGCCGACTTAACAGCTGACGATGTGGAGCATGATCTCGTATTCGTGGGCCTGTCGGGAATGGTTGATCCACCCCGCCAAGAAGCCAAGGACGCTGTTGCAAAATGCCGCGCCGCCGGCATTCGCGTGGTGATGATTACCGGCGATCATCCCGATACTGCAACGGCCATTGCGCGGGAAATCGGTATCGCATCAGACGAAGACAGAGCAGTCGCGGGCATCGAGCTGGACAAAATGTCCGACCGGGATCTTCTTCAGCACGCGCCCGAAATAGCCGTATACGCCCGCGTTACCGCTGAGCACAAGCTACGCATTATTCGCGCCTGGCAAACGAATGATGCGGTCGTGGCGATGACCGGCGACGGTGTTAACGACGCTCCGGCCATCAAAGGCGCCGACATCGGTATTGCCATGGGGCGAGCCGGTACGGAAGTTACCAAGCAGGCGGCAGACATGATCATCACCGATGACAACTTTGCCTCCATCGTCGCCGCCGTCGAAGAGGGGCGCGGTATCTACGACAATATCCGCAATACACTCCAATACCTGCTGGCGGGTAACACCGGCGAATTGCTGTTGATGACCGTCTGCGTAATCATTGGCCTGCCGACGCCGCTGCTGCCGATTCACCTACTTTGGATCAATATCGTGACCGACGGTCTGCCTGCGCTTTGCCTGGCTACCGATCCCATCGATTCCGACGTAATGAATCGCAGCCCGCGCCCTCACTCAGAGCGCATTACGACTCCCAAATTTCTCCGTACGATGGCCTTTACCGGTATACTCACGGCAGGTGTGGCGTTCGTGGTTTACTGGTATATGTTGAAAGTGGAAACCACGGAAATTGCGCGCACCTACGCTTTTTCCGTACTGGTCTTCGCTGAATTGTTGCGGTCCTTCGGCGTTCGCAGCGAAAGCAAGCCGGTGTGGCGTATTTCTCTATTCACGAATATCAATCTCATGCTTGTGGTTGCCGTTTCATTCGGCCTCCAGGTGTGGAGCCAGCATAACGAAACGCTGGGTCGTTTCCTGAAGACGTCATATATGCCGTTCAGCGATAGTTTACTTCTGCTCGCCTTGGGCGCCATTCCATTGTTGATTTTGGAGATAGTGAAGGTGGTGCGGCTCGCAGGACAGCAAAGGAAGGCGGCACCGTTTGAATCTGCCACACGGCTCAATCAAAAGACAAGCAGAGTTTGGACCATACCCTGGCTTGCCCTGAAAAAGTTTTCGGTTATAGAAGGGGCGCAGTGGGCCGGAGCGTTCTCCTACTATGCATTCTTCTCGCTATTTCCTTTGGTTATCCTGTTTGTCACGATTGCCTCGATCTTCATTGACCAAGACCGGGCCGGAATAGCAATCATTGCTTATGTAGAAACTTATGTTCCGATGAGTGGCGATAAGGAAAGTTACATTTTTGACGCGATGACCGGTGTAGTCGAAGCGCGCGGTCAGATGGGAGCGGTTGCATTTATCATGCTTGCTTGGGCAGCGTTGCAAATCTTCACCACACTGATCTCTGCCACCAACCGCGCATGGGGCAGCGAGACCTCCAATTGGTGGCGGCGACCACTTAAAAGCTTGGTTTTTCTTGTCATTATGGTCTGTGTGGTTCTTTTAAGCGTCGCGGTGCCGGTGCTGGCGAAATTGACGCAGGATTGGCTCATTCCAATCTATGATTTCAATTCTTGGGTCTATACCTTGGGAAACTTTTTCATCTCTTCGCTGGTGGTTTTCCTCAGTCTAAGTCTTTTTTATCAGCTGGCTCCGAGCCGACCCACGCACTTTGCCGAAGTCTGGATTGCCGCTTTGTGCGCTACGGCAATGTTGTACGCAGCGGAAAATCTCTTCGTTGTTTACCTTAAGGACTTCGCCACGTTGAATGCGGTTTACGGGGCGTTCGGCGGGATCATGGCCTTACTGCTGTGGATTTACCTTTTCGGGTGCATTTTCATCTTCGGCGCTTGCTTGTGCGCCGCTCAGGCCGAAGAACGTAGCACCGAGGAACCCCCTATGGCGCGCTTAACACAGGACAATAAACCATGAACACACAAACTCTGAATCCTGAATTGCTGAGGAAAATTGACGCCTATTGGTCTGCGGCGAACTATCTCTCGGTTGGCCAGATTTATCTCTACGACAATCCGCTGTTGAAGAAGCCGCTCAAGCAGGCGCACATCAAACCGCGCCTGCTCGGTCACTGGGGCACGACACCTGGGCTAAACTTTGTCTACGTCCATTTGAATCGTGTTATCAAGGAGCATGATCTGAACGTAATCTACATTACCGGGCCGGGGCATGGCGGACCCGCGCTGGTGGCGAATGCCTATCTAGAGGGTACTTACAGCGAGGTGTATCCCAATATCGCCCAAAACGAGTCGGGGATGAAGCGGTTGTTCAAACAGTTTTCCTTCCCCGGCGGAATACCGAGTCACGTCGCACCTGAAACACCGGGCTCGATTCACGAGGGAGGCGAGCTGGGTTATTCGCTGTCGCATGCCTACGGGGCAGCGTTCGACAATCCCGACTTGATTGTTGCATGTGTCGTCGGCGATGGCGAAGCAGAGACCGGTCCTCTGGCTGCCAGTTGGCATTCGAATAAATTTCTCAATCCGGTCCACGACGGCGCCGTGTTGCCCATCCTGCATTTGAATGGCTATAAAATTGCCGGCCCTACGGTTTTGGCGCGCATTCCGCATGACGAACTGGACGCGATGTTTCGTGGCCTCGGTTACACGCCGTATTTCGTCGAAGGTGACGATCCGATGGCGATGCATCAGCTGATGGCGGCTACGCTGGACACCGTGATCGGCGAGATCCAACGCATCCAAGCTGAGGCCCGCGCCAACGGATTCAAAGCGCGTCCGAATTGGCCTATGATCATCTTGCGCTCACCGAAAGGCTGGACCGGTCCTAAGGAAGTTGACGACAAACCTACCGAGGGAACATTTCGATCGCATCAGGTTCCGATGGGCGACATGAGTGAAGCGGGGCATGTGAAGATTCTGGAAAAGTGGTTGAAAAGCTACCATCCGAAGCAATTATTCGACAAGACCGGCAAATTGGTTGCCGAATTGGCTGAATTGGCGCCGGCTGGAGATCGGCGCATGAGCGCCAATCCCCACGCCAACGGAGGGCTCTTGTTACAGCAACTGCATCTGCCTGATTTTCACGACTACGAGGTTAAGGTGTCCAAGCCGGGCCACGTGGAGGCCGAATCCACCCGAGTGCAAGGGGAATTTATCCGCGACGTGATCAAACTGAACCCTGAAAACTTCCGTATCTTTAGTCCGGACGAAACGAATTCAAACCGCTGGGGCGCTGTGTTCGAAGTGACGAGCCGTTGCTCGACCGCGGAAATCGTGCCCGGCGACGATCACGTTGCCGCCGATGGCCGGGTGATGGAGATATTGAGCGAACATCAGTGCGAGGGTTGGCTCGAAGGTTACCTGCTGACTGGGCGTCACGGATTTTTCTCTTGCTACGAAGCGTTTATCCACATCATTGATTCGATGTTCAACCAGCATGCCAAATGGCTCAAGGTCTCGAATCAGATTCCATGGCGCCGCCCGATTGCATCTTTGAACTATCTGCTTTCTTCGCACGTCTGGCGACAGGATCATAATGGTTTTAGTCATCAGGATCCCGGCTTCATGGACCATGTCGTGAACAAAAAGGCGGAAGTCATTCGTGTCTTTCTGCCGCCCGATGCGAATACGCTGCTTTCGGTAACGGATCATTGCCTGCGTAGCCGCAATTATGTCAACGTTATCGTTGCCGGCAAGCAACCCTCGCCGCAGTGGTTAGACATGGATGAGGCCATTAAGCACTGTACCGCTGGTTTGGGTATTTGGCCGTGGGCCAGCAACGATCAGGATGGCGAACCGGATGTCATCATGGCATGCTGCGGCGACGTACCGACGCTAGAAACCTTGGCTGCCGTCGAGTTGTTGCGGGAATATTTCCCGGAACTGAAAGTTAGGGTGATCAATGTAGTCGACTTGATGAAACTCCAGACCCAAAGCGAACATCCGAATGGTCTGAGCGACAAAGATTTCGATTTACTTTTTACCAAGGATAAGCCGATCATCTTCGCCTTCCACGGTTATCCATTGCTCATTCATCGGTTGACCTATCGTCGCAGTAACCACTCGAACCTGCATGTGCGCGGTTTCAAAGAAGAAGGCGCCACTACTACGCCCTTCGACATGACGGTATTGAACGACCTGGACCGGTTTCATTTGGTTGGCGATGTCATTGACCGCCTCCCGCAATTGGGAGCTCGAGCTGCCTACGCCAAGCAAGCCATGCGAGACAAGCTCATCGAACACAAACAATACATCAGAAAGCATGGCGAGGATATGCCGGAAATTCGTCACTGGAAATGGAAAGTTATCGACTCAAATCAAAGCTAAATCAAGCATCGTAACCCTGGAAAAGTGGCTCAATTTAATGGCCAAAACTGGCTCAATTCTGTTGGCCATTGACAAACGGTTGGGCGTTCTATCTCGTTGAAATACATGTTCGGGGACTTATCCACGCCGCAAACTTTGAAAAACTCTAACCTTAAAACTGAAGACAGTCAGTTCGTTAGCGTATATACGGAAATGAGTCGTCATGCGGGAATGAAGAGCTTGGTAAGTAGTCGGTCCCTCTTGGAAAAGACGACTGCATGGACAGGAAATGACCCCGTCATTTCTCTGCATTCACCCCATTTATGGGGCTCATCCAGGAGGTAGGGCACCAACAGTAGGCGCTTTAGGCGACAACTATTCTGATACAGGGCAGCAAAAAATGCTCCTGCATTTTCTGCATTCGTGACATTCTTGTCACTCAGCAGTTGCCGAGGCGAGGGGTTAGAGAGAATATTTAAATAAATCCCCTTTTCAAAGCTAGACTTGCGTTAATTGTTGGCGTCCCCCTGCATGGACTGCCGGGGACCAGAGGCCATGGAGGGCGAGGGTTTTTCACATCCTTGCGGTCTGGATCTCGGCAATCCCTGCCGGGATGACGGTTTCAATGTCTTTTCAACTACCAACACAAACAAAGTTTTTTTCAAGGGGAGGCGAAATTCTAAAGTGTTTTAAATACAGGGGCTGAACGAATAGAAGAACTTGAGTTACTGTTTAATTTAGACTGGGCAGGACAATCGGAGTCGATGAACTGAATGCACGATACGGGTTTAATAAATATTTTATTCGGAAAGGACGCTATGTGCGGTAACGCACTGACGAAAACCGAATGTTGCGATTAAGCTACTTAACAAGGTTTATTAGCAACATGATTTGCTGAAGCCGTTGAATCATCATGTTCAAACGGAATTTGGCAAGTCATTGACGGGTTTTATCATTTCTCATTCATATTTCTTCAATAAGGAAGACACCATGCCGAAACAAAATTTATTCGCAATCGCTTTATTAGCCGGCATGAGTATGCAGCCGCTGGTTCAGGCCGACGATCACTTCCAAGACGATCGATGGTATATCGCGCCTTTCGCTTCATACGTTGATACCGGTGGCGATCGAAATGCAAGCAACGGTTGGGGCGGCGGAATGGGCTTCGGTAAAATCATCGATGAACATTTCAATGTCGAATTGAAAGGCTTCTATGAAGGCTTTAACGGTACGAATGGCGCCTGGAGTCTAACCGGCGGTAGTGCGGACTTACAGTACTATTTCTTTCGCGATAAATTTTCGCCTTATACTGTCGTCGGTGTGGGCGGTATGAACAGCTGTGTCTCAGGTAATTGCGGAGCGGGCATCATTGGCGAAGCCGGCGTCGGTTTTTCTTATGAGCTGCACGACAACTTTTTGGTCCGTAGCGATGTGCGCTATCGATATAACAATAATCTCAACGCCCATGTACAACCCGGTACGGACGAATTTCATGATATGACGGTTAACGTGGGTTTTGTCATTCCGTTCGGCGACAAGCCTAAAACACTCGCGCAGCGAGCCGATACCCGGGTCGAACCGGTTGCCATTACGGATTGCGCGACTCTCGATTCGGACGGTGACGGCGTAAACGATTGTCTGGATCAATGCCCCGACACCATCAAAGGCGGCGTAGTCGACGCGAAAGGCTGTTTAATCAGGCTCGTACTGAAGGGGGTCGGTTTTAAATTCGATTCAGCCGAACTGACGCCGACCTCCGTGGAAATTCTGGATGGCGTCGCGCAAAATCTCATTGCTCATCCGCAATCCAATGATATTGAAGTTCAGGGACATGCCAGCAGCGAAGGCAGCCATGATTACAATATGAGATTGTCGCAACGCCGTTCGGCCTCTGTCGTCGATTACCTGAAAATGAAAGGCGTCTCCAACAAACTGATTGCGAAAGGCTACGGTGAAACACAGCCGATTGCCGATAACGCCACGGAAGCGGGACGATCCGAAAATCGCCGTGTCGAGTTGATTTGGATCGAGGAGCAATAAACGTATTTTCTCCAAAACATCTTAAATTTAATTAACGAAAAACCCGCTATCAAAGCGGGTTTTATTTTTAATCTAATCATAAGATTTGAGGTATATCTTAACCTAAGCCGTTGTTAGTAAAAAGCCGATTTACGCTAAGGTTACGGTAAAAATAACTGCCCAAAATAGTTCGCACGCGCTGCACTCGTCGTTATACAGAAAACGTGTATTGGCATCTTATATTGTGACCTCGATACCATTTATTGTTACCTAACGCACCCGGCTTTCCCTCACCTAGCGTTAGGTGAGGTACGACGAAGGCGTCGCTCCCACAAGTGGTCGGATGCTCTGTGGGAGCGATCCCCTGATCGCGATTTCGAAGCTCCCGAACCACATAGCGGTTCAGGCTGCATTCCCACGCAGAGCGTTGGAACGATGGAAAAGCCGGTTCACGCTAGACAAACCTGTTTTATGTTCGATATCGAACAGACCGCGCCTTCTCTTAATGTTAGATTTAAACTGTTTTTTTCAATACGAAGCGGGAGTGCGGCTATGTCGGTTGCATACTGCTTTAAAAGATAAAAAGGAATCACACATGAAAACAATCTATGAAAACAAACGTATGACTTTGCCGAATCAAGTTCTAATGCCGGCTTTTTTAGCCGTTGTTCTCGGATTGTCCGGTTGCCAACAAGAAGTAGGACCCGCTGAAAAAGCCGGGCAAAAGATCGATCGCGCGGTTGAAAAGGGAGAGCAAAAAATCGAACAATCGAGAATCGATGCAACGCAAAAGCTAGAGGCCGCCAAAGAGTCCTTGGATCAACAAGCCGATCAAGCTTCGGAATACATCGAAGAGTCGACAGAAGCGTCTAAAGAAGCATTAGAAAAAGCCGGAGAAGAAATTGAGCAAACGACAGAGGCGGCAGGACAAGAACTTGAACGCGCAAAGGAGGCTGCAGTCGACAAAGCTCAATCGGCCGGTGAATACATCGACGATTCGGTCATTACCCTGAAAGTCAAAGCCGCATTGGTCAATGACCCGATGCTTAAGGCATCACAAATTGAAGTGACAACCGTTAACGGCATCGTGAAGTTGAGCGGAACAGTGGGTTCCCAGCAAGATATCGACAGGGCATTGGAACTTGCAGTCAATCAGCAAAATGTCAAATCCGTGCAAAGCGATCTGATTATTAAAGCAGCACCGAGTGAGGAATAATGAAGAGTTTTCGATTGCCGGTAATTCTGGGCGTGATGTTATTGCGGGCATCACCGGCTAATGCCTCAGCCCAGGATGACGCTTACATAGCCGGCTATGCGGCCGGCGTATTGAAGCAGGGTTTAAAAATCGATGTGCCGCCGTTAAATGTCCGCGATGGCGTCATTACATTGCCTGTAGGGAATTTGAAAGCCGCCGATCGAGACAAAGCGGCGCAACTTTTGTCCGAAATTCCAGGCGTCAATGCGGTAAAACTCTCCCAAGCGGCCGGTACTCAGTCCACTGACGAAGCTCCAGGGGGTTTCCAGGTTCCGGGCGATGAAGCCGTGTCGGCAACCGATAAGATTATTTTACCGACAGGGCTACTGCCGAGCGGTCATCTTTTCAAGCCGTTGCTGGCCGATCCTCGCTGGGCACATTTTTCAGCAGCCTACCGAAATTACCAGAATGACAATTTTGACGGCAAGGACATAGGATCGGTTAGCTTCGGTGAAACCATCCCGTTCTATCGCGCAAACATTGGAGAAACTACCGCGCAATGGGAAACGGGCATTCAGGCCGCAGTGTTCAGCGATTTCAACTTGGGAGCCGACTCGTCCGATTTAGTCAATACCGATTTCATAGCGTCGCTTTATTCCAGTATGCGTGTTGGCCAGTTTTCAGCGTTTGGCCGCGTTTACCATCAGAGTTCGCATCTTGGCGACGAATTTTTGTTACGGCAAGTCGGCACAAAATTCGAGCGTGTGAACCTCAGTTATGAAGGTCTGGACCTGAGGCTTTCCTATGAGCTCCCTTTTGGCGTGCGCATCTATGGCGGCGGAGGCGGACTGTTTCACAGAGAACCTGACGACCTCAAAATATGGTCCGCGCAATACGGAATTGAGTTTCGAAGCCCTTGGCGCATCGAATTTGCCGCCATGCGTCCCATCATTGCGGTCGACCTGAAAAATTTTGAAGAAAACAAATAGAATACCGATGTATCGGCCAGAGCCGGCGTCGAGTTTGAAAATTTACAAGTCTTGGGCCGGAAGCTTCAGTTGCTTGTGGAATACTTTAATGGTTACTCGCCCAGTGGGCAGTTTTACAATGACAAGGTGGAGTATGTCGGCATAGGCGCACATTATCATTTTTAACCTAGCGGATGGCTGCACATAATAAATAATACCCATAGGGGTTGAGTGATGAAAATATTCGATTTCGAGGAGTCAAATTATACCCATCGTAGCTGAACATTCGGCCCCGGGGTGCCCGTCAAAGGACGCCGTAAACCCAGCACCTAAATTCCATAGGTCTTTGGCAATGATTCAAAATCATGGCTTATTTAGGTGCTGGGTAAATACGTCCCTGTAGGCTCTATGCCAGCTCCATGCTGGCCCCTCACCTAGCGTTAGGTGAGGGGCCGAACACCCCGGGGCCTCCTCCGGCAATGCCGAAATTTGAAGTGCGAAAGGTATAAGGAAAGCAGTTAAAACAGCGCTGTTTTTGCACCGATGACTGAAAATGCGGTGATATGATTGACAGTCAATTTAATCTAACCCATTAGACAACAATGACTAAATCTACTCCCGACCCATCCAGCTCGACTCCATCAAGTTTAACCGATACACTCGTCGGCGAACCGGACACGGACACACCGGCGAGTAAGGTATCTACCAAAACCGGCAGTACTCCGCCTATCATCGGATTAGGTACGTCGGCCGGAGGTTTGGAGGCCTTGGAACTATTCCTTACGCCGATTCCGGCAATCAACGGCGCGGCGTTTGTCGTCATTCAGCATCTCGACCCCACGCATCATGGGATTCTGCCGGAATTATTACAGCGCGTCACGCCGATGACGGTTACCGAGGCCGGCGATGGCATGCAGGTTAAACCCAATTGGGTTTACGTGATTCCTTCCAATAAAGATTTGTCTATCTTGCACGGCAAGCTGCATTTGCTGGATCCGGCAGCGCCTCGTGGGTTGCGTTTGCCGATCGATAGTTTTTTCCGAGCCTTGGCTGACGATCAGTGTGAGCGGGCAATCGGTGTGATTCTTTCCGGGATGGGCTCCGACGGAACCTTGGGTCTCCGTGCCGTCAAGGAAAATGCGGGGCTCACCCTAGTGCAATCCCCGGACTCCGCACAATTCGATTCTATGCCGCGAAGCGCGATCGGTGCGGGATTGGCCGACATCATTGTGCCGGCACAAGAAATGTGGGGGCGTATCTATGCTTATCTCAAGCATAGCCCGCGCGGTCTATGGATCGCGCCCGAAACAAAGTTGGAAGAAAAATCGCAAAGCGGCTTGGAGCAAATTGTGATTCTGCTTCGGGAAAGAACCGGCAACGATTTTTCGCTTTACAAAAAAAACACTATTTTTCGCCGCGTCGAGCGCCGCATGGGTTTGCATCAAATCGATGCGATAGCCCATTATGTACGCTATTTACGCGAAAACCCGCAGGAACTCGATCTATTATTCAAGGAACTATTGATCGGTGTAACCAATTTCTTTCGCGATCCGGAGGTATGGGAGTACCTCAAAACCAACGCGATTCCCGAACTATTGGCCAACCCTTCGACAAACAAGGACCTGCGGGCTTGGGTGCCGGCTTGCTCGACAGGCGAAGAGGCTTATTCTCTGGCCATCGTGTTCAAGGAAGCCTTGGCGCAAATCCAATCAAAATGTCAAATGTCCTTGCAAATTTTTGCCACCGACCTCGATCAAGATGCGATCGATAAGGCTAGGCAAGGTTTTTATCCGGCCAATATTGCCGTCGATGTTTCCGAAGACCGCTTAAGCCGATTTTTTAGCATCGACGGCAACGGCTATCGCATCAATAAGGAAATTCGCGAGATGGTGACCTTTGCGCCGCAGAACGTCATCATGGATCCTCCGTTTACCAAGCTGAATGTGATTTGCTGTCGCAACTTGTTGATTTATCTCAATGCCGAATTGCAAAAAAAACTGATCCCGCTGTTCCATTATGCGTTAACCGAAAATGGCATCTTACTGCTCGGTAATTCCGAAACGATTAGCGGTTTCAGCGATTTATATGAGGTGGTCGACAATAAATCACGTCTTTACCGCCGTATTGAATGTTTTCGGCGGAATCTGGACGTCGACTTTCCGACCAAGTACTCCTCGGTAGCTTCCCAAGCCCCTGGCGGCTACAAGCCACCTGTGATCGATAATCTGCAATCCTTGGCGGATCAATTTTTATTACAACACTTTTCACCTGCAGCCGTTTTGGTCAATGCTGACGGAGACATTCTTTACATTAACGGACGTACCGGTAAGTATTTGGAGCCTGCCGCCGGCAAAGCTAACTGGAATATTCTCGCAATGGCCCGTGACGGACTGCACCATATTTTGTCCGGCGCATTGAGAAAAGCGCAGAACCAAACAGAAGCCATTCACATGCAAGACTTGACGGTAGGCACCAATGGCGGAACGCAAACAGTTAATCTGGCTGTTCAAGCAATAAGAAAGCCTGTGGCGTTAAACGGAATGTTATTCGTCGTATTTAACGATGCGGCTCCGTTGCCGGCCAGAAAACGCTCCCGTAAATCGACGAGTGAGGAACAGAAAACGCTGGAGATCGAACTTCAACATGCCAATGAAGATATACAAACCTTGCGCGAGGAAATGCAGTCTTCACAAGAAGAGCTGCGCTCTGCCAATGAAGAATTGCAATCGACCAATGAGGAATTGCAGTCATCCAATGAAGAATTGACCACGTCCAAGGAAGAAATGCAGTCTTTAAACGAGGAGTTGCAAACCGTGAATGCGGAGCTTCAAGCAAAAGTAGACGACCTGTCGAGGGTCAGCAACGACATGAATAATTTACTCAACAGCATGGACATCGCCACGGTGTTTTTGGACAGCGCCCTTAATATCAGGCGTTTCACCAAACACATCAGTCGTATATTCAAGCTGATCAGCAGCGATGTCGGGCGGCCGCTTTCCGACATCGTGACCGATCTGGACTATCCGCAACTTCAGGAAGATACGCACGAAGTGCTGCGAACTTTGGTCTTTACCGAAAAACAAGTCGAAGCCGTCGATAACCGATGGTTCAAAGTGCGTATCATGCCTTATCGAACCCAAGACAACATCATCGACGGCGTGGTGATTACTTTTATCGATATTTCCGAAACCAAGCAACTGGAAGCGAAATTAAGGGCTCGAAATGATCAATCCGAAAATGATTATTCCGAATAAGCAACCCGATAAGACAGACGAATTACGCCGGCGCGCGGAACAACGGCTTGCCGTTAAACAAGCGTCGCCCGCAGAAACAGCGATCGACGAAAAAAGGTTAGTGCATGAATTGCAAGTCCATCAAATCGAGTTGGAAATGCAGAACGAAGCGTTGCGGGAAGCGCGTCTTCAGTCTGAAATAGCCCTGGAACGCTTTACCGAACTGTTCGACTTCGCGCCGGTCCCTTATTTTAGTTTATGCAGCAAAGGCATCATTCAACAGGCCAATTTTCGTAGCGAGTCATTGCTGGGTATTGAGCGTTCCGCGCTATGCGGGCAAAATTTTGCCCATTGGGTAACCGGCGTATTTCAACCTCTCTTTAAAGATTTCCTGGCAAAGGTGTTTGCGAATACCGATTCGCACAGCTGTGAGATGACTTTACAGATCGGTGGCGATCAAAAATGGGTGCATGTCGAGGGCATTGCCGACAAAACGGGTTATTCGTGTCTTCTTGCCGTGTCGGATATCAGTGAACGGAAACGTAACGAGCAAGAATTACAACTGGCTGCAACTGTGTTTCAGGCGCTCGAGGAAGCCATTATAGTGACTGATAAAGACAACCGGATTGTCAGCGTCAATCCGGCCTTCACGCGATTGACGGGTTACCTGTCGGATGAAGCCGTCGGTCAATCGACTGCGCTGCTTAAATCCGGGCGTCATGGTGAGGATTTTTTCGAGGCGATGTGGCATAGCCTGAATTCGACAGGTCATTGGCAGGGAGAAATATGGAATAAGCGAAAAAACGGCGAGGAGTTTCTGGAATGGTTATCGATTAATACGCTGTACGGTCAAAACGGCGAGGTCATCCGGCGAATCGCCACGGCTACCGACATTACCGACAAAAAAAGGACGGAGGAAATCATTCGTCAGCAAGCCCATTTCGATCAACTGACCGGCTTGCCTAATCGGTACTTATTTCTCGACCGTCTGCAACGGGCTATCCAAAAATCCAACCGAACGGGGCGGCAGTTGGCCCTGATGTTCCTTGACCTCGATCATTTCAAGGATGTTAACGATACCTTGGGTCACGACGCGGGGGACACGCTACTCAAGGAGGCTACACAGCGCTTGAAAGGTTCTCTGCGCGAAACCGATACGCTGGCACGTCCTGGCGGCGATGAATTCACGATCATTCTGGACGAATTGGACGAGTTCAACAGCATCGAGCGTGTCGCTCAAAGCATAGTTGAATGCATGACTGCGCCGTTTATGGTGAAAAAAGAACGGTGTTATATTTCAGTCAGTATCGGCATTGCCTTGTATCCGAGCGATGCCGATAACCTGGAAGAATTGTTGAAGAAAGCCGATCAAGCCATGTATGGCGCAAAAAATCAGGGTCGTAGCCGTTATTGTTACTTTATGCCGGAAATGCAGGAAGCGTCGGCGATGCGGTTGCGCTTAGGCAACGATTTGCGGCATGCGCTGACCGATCGGCAACTGAGTTTGTTTTATCAACCCATCGTGGATTTCGCATCGGGTCGAATCCAAAAAGCCGAAGCCTTGATTCGTTGGCAACATCCTACGCGAGGCTTGATTCATCCGTTAGATTTTATAGCCGTTTCAGAAGATAACGGCATGATAACCGAGATCGACGAATGGGTTTTTCATCAGGCGGTCGACCAGGTCGCAATTTGGCGTGCCAATTACCGTGCGGATTTTCAAATTAGCATCAATACTTCATCCGCGCAGTTTCAAAATAATAGTGTCAAGTTAAACGAATGGTTTGTTTATTTGCAGGATCGAGGTTTATCCGGGGATTGTATTGCGGTGGAAATTACCGAAGGATTATTGCTGAATGCATCCGCCATCGTATCTGAAAAATTGCTTGCATTCAGGGACGCCGGTATCCAAGTATCGCTTGACGACTTCGGTACCGGTAATTCGTCGCTGTACAGTCTCAAAAAGTACGATATCGATTATTTGAAAATCGACAAATCCTTCGTCGCCAATCTAACGGCCGATTCCAACGAGTTGGTATTATGCGAAGCGATGATTCTGTTGGCGCACAAACTGGATATGAAAATTATCGCTGAAGGTGTCGAAACACAGGAACAATTCGATTTGCTGCTGCAAGCGGGTTGCGATTACGGACAAGGGAATTTGGTCTCGAAAGCGGTATCCGCAGAGGAGTTCGAGAAGTTATTATGAATCGAATAATGAAATAGCGAATGAGTGTTAAATCGCTCAGCTATCAAATTTAGCACCCTACACCTGGCGCTTTTTTGCCTATGATCACCAACAATTCACAAGATATTTTGAGATTAAAAAGCGTAAGGAATTTCTGTGCCAATCGACCGAAAGTCGAAGATCAACGGTACAATCAGTGAATATAGGCTTTGGTGACGTATTGCAACACCATGCGCTGAGTATTAAAAAACGAGCCATTGAGCGCAATCGTGTGACGCATCCCATCGATGAAGCGTGCGCGGTCATGATAAAAAAAAGGAACGACTACTTGTTCCAGCTTGTCGTATAACGCCGCTGCATCCCGAGCCGACCGATCCTCTTCGAAGCTAACGGAGGTCGGTAACTCACCGATGGCCCAGCCGGTAACGCCTTCGATACAACCTTCGATCCACCAGCCATCCAATATGCTCAGACTGGGCACGCCATTGAGGGCCGCCTTCATGCCGCTGGTACCGGATGCCTCAAGCGGCGGTTGCGGGGTGTTCAGCCAGATATCCACGCCGGCCGTCATCAACTGCGCCAATGGCCAATCGTAATTGGGCAGATAAGCAATTTCCTGATTAGCAAGTTTCTTCAGCTAAAGCCCAAAGAGCAGCATATCCCTAGCAGGACGGGGTTCGCAAGCCATGCGCGTCAAGCTAAAAACGGCCAACCCACATCACGCTCTTTCCCAAGCTCCAGCTTGGGAAAGACACCCCGGAAGCTCCAGCTTCCTGAGACCGACACAACCTTCGCACATTCTCAATCAACCCCGACTCGCTCGTTCAATCTTTCTTGATTGTCGGGAAGCTAGAGCTTCCTGAACAGGTTACCCAAGCAGGAGCTTGGGTAACAGCATTTTTAGTTTTTGCGACTACGACTGGCCCCTGCTCAGACACTTGGCTTCGGCTAGCTGAAGCATTTTGCTAATCAGGAGCAATTTTGACATGGCCTCTCAACGCAGCCCGCGCCTGATAGATGCGCTGAATCGGATCCTTGCCTTGCTGATCCTGCGGATAAGCCTTGCCGGCATAGATGATTTGGAAACGACCGATGTTGGCGGAGATGGCATTTAAGCGTTCAATATCCCGAAATATCAGGTTTTAAATAAATCTCCTCAATCCCCCTTTTTCAAAGGGGGAGGACAACAATTACGCCTGAATTGCGGTAATTTGCCAACGGGGCCTGAATACTTACTTTTATTCTTAGACGGTTTTTCGATCAAAAGGGAGTAAATGATTACTGAAATACTGTAACCTGAATATATAAAAACTGATTGGGTTCAAAGTGCGCTACCGCACCGACTGTTAGAAAGTTTTTTAATAGACTGGCATCATGATTCCTAGTAAGTATTCGGTCCCCCCACTTTGATAAATAGGGGAGAGGGGAGATATTTTAAATTAATCCCCCTTTTTTAAAGGGGGATATGAATTTATAAGTAATTATTCACCCCCCTATCGTTCCCACGCTCTAGCGTGGGAATGAAGACCGAGACGCTCTAGCGTCTCGTACCGCTGGAGCGGTACTCAGGCATTCCCACGCAGAGCGTGGGAACGATAATTGCGGGGGGACTGAATAGTTACAGTGAGTCTTGATTATAGGTTAATGTTTTCGTATCTATACTAGTGAACAGTCCAATAAAAGCAAATATATGAATAAATTGATCGCATCAATAGGTAGGTATGTCGCCATTCTTCCGGACAGTATTTATAAGTTTTTTCAATCAATAATTACTCAAAACTTTGAGCAATCTATTAGTAAGTATTCAGTCCCCCTCTTTAAAAAGAGGGGCTAGGGGAGATTTTTTAAATAAATCCCCCTCAATCCCCCTTTTTCAAAGGGAGATGCCAACAATACGCCTGGATTGCGGTAATTTGCCAACGGGGTCTGAATACTTACATTTGAGGTAAGCGTGAAATATTTATTAGCATGTGATAATCGGTTGGTCACTGGCTTGCATCAGTATTAAGAAACGCTTTGTGTCGCCAATTAAACTTGTCATCGGCTAAATTGCCAGGCCCAATTACAACAAAATGAGGTTGTTAATATGAAAAATTATCGAAGCGTTACAAAAACAATTAAGCTCGGGTTAGTCTTTGGAGTTTCTATGTTTATCCTGGGTTGTGCAGGTGTCCCGCCTCATGAAGAAATCACGCGCAGTTCTTATGTTATTAAAGAGGCGGAGGCTGATGGTGCAAGGCAACTTGCACCTCTCGAACTTAGAAATGCAAGCCAATCTCTTGAAAACGCACGGGCTGCCATGGATGATAAGGATTACCAAAAAGCGCGTAATTTAGCAGCTCAAGCAGAATTGGAAGGGGAACTCGCTAAAGCAAAAACTGAAGCATTAAAAGTCCAGAAATCAGCTGAAGAGATTAAGGATAGTAATCGTATCTTAAAAGAAGAACTTAAAAGATATCATCCGGCCCGTTGAACATCAGGCCGCTTGCATCATTTACTTCATTCAATAATTTAATAAGGAATCTATCATGAAGCAGTTAATCACTGACTTGAAGTTTATTACTGTACTGTGTATTGCTGGATTAATATACGGATGCGCATCAACGACTCCTAATCCGGACTTAGTTAGTGCGGAGAGACTTTTTGACGAAATCAATGCCGATCCTTTAGTTGCAGCTAAGGCTCCCATTCCTCATGCTGAAGCCGAAGAGTCATTAGCAAAACTAAAAAGGATGGTTGATGACGGTGCTAAAGATGAGGAAATCAAAAGAGTCGCTTACAAGACGGAGATCAAAACTAAAATCGCTCGTGAAAAAGCCAATACCGCCATTGCTAAAGATTTCATCGCTCAAGCTGAATCAGAAAGACAACAAATCCAGATCAAGGCTCGCACAAGAGAAGCAGATGAACTGGCTCGTCAACTCGCTGAATTAAAAGCTAAACCGAGTGAAAGAGGAATGATTGTGACGATGGGTGATGTATTATTCGAATACGACAAATCGAATGTCAAAGCCGGAGGCATGAGAATAATTAGTCAATTGGCTGAATTCCTAAAACAACATCCGGAAATAACTGTTCGCATAGAAGGTCATACGGATAGTGTCGGTTCCGATTCTTACAATCAACAGCTGTCTGAACGCCGAGCTGAAGCCGTTCAAAGAGCGCTTCGGTATGCGGGTATCAATGATGCGCGAATGACTGCTATTGGCTATGGCGAGACTTATCCTATTGCCACCAATGCAACTTCCTCTGGTAGGCAACTAAATCGCAGAGTTGAAATAATCATTTCTGATGAAACAGGTATCGTTAAAGAACGCTAGTGTAACTATTCAGTCCAGTCCCCCGGCAATTATCGTTCCCACGCTCTGCGTGGGAACGCCTGAGTACCGCTCCAGCGGTACGAGACGCTAGAGCTCTCATCGTTATAAATAAATCAAAAATTACCCTTTTGCAATCTTAACCAATGAGACCTCGATACCATTTACTGTCACTTAACATTAGCGGATCACCTAACGCTAGACGAACCGCGTAGGGTACGCTGTGCGTACCATGGTAACCCCGCGATATTCATGTGCCAACCGAACCGCCAGGGCACGGCTTTGGTACGCGCAGCGTACCCTACAATT
>JAHJSQ010000095.1 GCA_018830325.1 Gammaproteobacteria bacterium | reverse complement strand
TTTTGGTGGAAATCACGCGCGTTCAGTATTACCATCCGAAGAAGCCCAGGAAGTCCCATCCTCGTGTATCCCGTAAACCCATCAATAAATGGCAGCAGGATAAATCAAAACGGATCGCTGATGCTTAAGTCAACAGCATTGAGGGGCGCCGGTCACTTGAATTATTAATGGTCGCCAATACTGCGAAAAAGAATTTATGGGTCAGTGACTCGTTTTTTGTTAAATCAATAAGCTAGGCTAGTTCGGTTCAGTCCAGTAAAAACCCGAATCGTTACAAACTATTTTTGGTTGTTTTAAACCTATCGCATCTAAATGCGCTAATCGGCCCAATGAGGACCGATAGTTTGGCTTGGAAGGTATTGTATCGATACTACCTTTCAGAATCCTTTCAATTTAAAGATGTTAATTTTTAACCGGGTTTTAACTATTCGACTTGAGTATGCTGTTTGGTGTCGGGTATTCATTTCTAAGACCCAGCACCTAAATTCCATAGCCCATTGGATAGAGTTTAGGAACGAGCATGAAATAACTTCGACAAATGCTGAAAGGGAGGCGGTGGCTCTATTGACAGGCGTCGGCGGCAGGGCAGATTTTTGCTCCTCGGCAATTGCTCCTGCATTGCCCTAATACACGCCATCCATGGCGTAATGCAAAATCTGCATTCATGCCATCCATGGCAATCAGATTCCGCCGTCGAGCCTACATGGATGTATTCACGGCGTCCTGTCAAGCAAGCCACCGAACCGCCGCAAAGCCTACTACGATGGGGTCATGTTTATCCGCGAACCGACTGGACCATCCAGCATTCGCAGCCGAAAGCCACTGTCGTCGTTGCGCAACGGGTCGGCGATATCATCACCCGTAACGGTCAGCCGCATGTTTACCGGAGCATTTTGGGCGAGTCGGTTTTCATCGAAGACAACAAGCTGACCTGGTCGCCGGGCAGTCTGATCGAAAACAGCAACGAAGAGGGTCGGTGGCAACCCACCTGGTCGAAAACGGAGCAATGTTTGGTGTTCGGCGAGAACGATACACTGGCCTCCGAGGCTAGGGATCACTGCCATTAAGTTAATCCGTTCGTGGTGAGCCTGTCGAACCATGGACGGCTTAACTTATCGACCCAGGCTTTTCCATTCACCCTTCGACAGGCTCAGGGCGAACGGAAAAATCCTTAACTTAATGGCAGCGGAGGCTAGGGAGGCGGCCGAGTGTCGAAGACGGGCGATTACGTCCATGCCTTGTGGGCGACCTTACACCTGTTGCGAAATCGACGACGGAGCGTTGGTCGTCATCGATTTCATGCCGTTTCCGACACCGGTCATTACTCATTAAACACGCGATGACATGTTTAAAACGCGATTACATGGGGGCGTTATGAACCAACGAATTTTTGCCATTGTCGGTCTGCTGCTGTTACTGGACACTAATAAATGCCTGGCGGTCGAGTCGGTCGATATGAGACGGGGTATCGATGGTTTGTCGGCGATTGTGCAACAGCGCTTCAGTCATGCGCCATGCGCTGGGGCAGCGTTGCCCCTCCAAGTTACCGAAGGCAAGCGCAGTGACATCCGGACGATTAGCGGATTCAACAAACGATGCCCTCACCATTCGCCGGCTGGTGAATAAATCACACAAACGGCGTGATTCGATCACCGCCTTTTCCTCCGGAAATCGGGATACTGTACCCAAGTTCAACGAAACGCTTGAACGAACCATACCAACAAAAACCAAGAGGAAACCACCATGAAAACAGTATCTATTGCAGCAGTCGTTTTAATGTCAGTCGTTGCCGGCACAGCCATGGCCGAAGGCTCGAAAATCGAAAAATCCACATTGATCAACGCGTCAAAAAACACTTTGACCAATACTCAGGCGATCGGTCGCAACAGCGCCGCTAGCACCGGCTCGATCAACGTGGTCGGTTCCAGAATCCAAAAGTCCACGGTCATCAATGCCTCGAAAAACACGCTAACCAACACGCAAGCGATAGGCCGCAACTCGGTCGCGAACACCGGTTCGGTCGACATTCGCTAAGAAAGGCAATAGCACAAGGATGTGCGCTATCGGTATAGCAGGTTATAAATAACAGTCTCAAATGCAAAAAATCCCATTATAGTTGCACCTAAATCTCCAGGTATATCTGTAAACGGTCAACAGTATTGATAAACAGAACAGGCTAGAGTATAAATTAACCTTTAAAATAATTAGGAAAAGGCTGTTGAATTTCCTTGCCATTCTGTATTTTACTGACATCGCGGAGTCAAAATGCCTTCTATCAAATCACCTAAGGCCATATTATTGACGTTGTTTTGCGTCGCTTTATTTTCGACTAACGTTTTTGCAGCAGGATCCGCTACCCGTTCGCCAGTGACTCCTCAAGGCGGTGATGAAACAGTAAGTGTGGAAGACGGAGTCGTTATCGACTTTAACCCAACTCGGAATTCGGTCTTTTCGGCAGCTACCGCGTTAAACACTGTTACCAGCGTTCAAGTCGATACTATGCGTGGCGAGATTTACGGATATGCTGAATATGCACTGGATCAAGATTTTGTTTATCCTACGTTAAACGATGTTGAAGGTGCAGGAGCTACAGGAATCCTTACTTTAGATACATTTCTGGTTGAGCCGGTAAATCCTATTTCGCCTACCACCGTAGACATTACTGTTGAGTTGGATGTGCATGGCTCTTTTGTAATCAATAATGGATCGCCGACGCTGTTGCTGTTTAGTGATTTGGCCGCAACCACATTCAATCCAGTTTTACCCTTGGCCGGAAGCATCTTTCAATCCAACCTGAGCTTCATTTCTTCTGTTTTACAGGATGTCAGCAATCCGGTTGAAACAATTTTTGGTAGCTCCGTTTCCCCGTTGGGAGGTGGTCAGAGAGAGGATTACCAAGGATCATCCGCAAATATTTTGGCGGACGAGCTAAATAATCTTAGCGCTGTACTCAGGTTGACTTTTCCGTTGGAGATTGGCGACTCTTTACTCATATCCGCAGTGGTGGCCGGAAGCGCCGGCCCGGAACCGGACGCCGAGAATAACGATGCCGACGTGACCACTGATATTTCCGTGTTAAGTTCCGCTGGCGCTGTTGATTTTTCAAATACTGCAAAACTCCGTATTTTTCTGCCGGAAGGTTATTCATTTGGTGGCGACGACCCATTGCTGAATAATATTGTTTTTACCGCTCCTATACCCTTGCCTGCTGCGTTCTGGTTAATGGCCAGCTGTGTTGTCATGCTTTTCCCCTTTAGCCGTAAAAGAGCGTCTTGACGAAAATATTGGGGCGATGGCCATACCTTCATGATCGTTAGGATAAAAACTACAAAGCCTCATCGAGCCGCTTCTCCACCAATGATAATGGCGTTTCGTTGAACGTCTGCCAATCCTCATTTAAGCGTTCCCAAAACACTCGCGCATCATCTGGAAATTGCTCGGGATCTTCTCCAAAATTGCGCACGATAAACTTCATTAAGTTATAACACAGTGTCGCTTGTCCTGATGCGACCAATGATTGCAACTGATCCGGCTTATCGAACCATAAGGTCGTTTTCATATTGGCCGCAATATCGGTAATTCGCTGAAGTTCGGCACTAGGCTCAGGCACACCGGCTCTAAGTAACTCCTCGTTAAATTTCCGACCGGTTTTAAGATGATCGATCAAGTTCGAAATGCGGCGAAGACCGTACATTTCATCGAGAATCTTATTGATCGGCGCTCTAAAATCGCCATATACCAACCCGTAAACCAGACCGCGCACCCGTTTCATAAAGACCGAGCCGGCCATCGCAAATAGCGATCCGATTCTCAGACTGATCATATCCTCGATCTCGTCGACGCTGAGATGTTTGATATCTTTCCAAGCGGCACGCCCAATCATTGGAATTTTGTCCAATTCTTCCACAATCCGCCCCCTCAGCCAAAGCAAGGCATAGGTTGCAACCGCAACCAAGCCTGCGGGCAGCACAAATAGAAAAAAGTTATACCAACTAAAACCTTGCACAAAAAGATTGATCAACAACATCGACAAACTAATCGTCAACAAGACAATAAAGACGATGCTTAAACCAGCCAATGTATTCAAGGTAAGGCCTTTACGATTCTTGTCCCTTTTCGGATACCGATAAAGATCGGCACTTTGTTGATCGACATCCGAAATAATAAACATCGACAAATCTTCGTTGTCAAAACTACTGTTGCGAACATCGGCTAATAACAAGCTTTGTAGTCCCTGATTGTCGTAAACGCCGCCATCCATTAATGCAATCGGGCCATTTACAAACTGTTGTCGCAATGTCTCGGGAACGTGCCCTTCCGGCCAGACGAAATCGTCCGGAAAGGCCATCGGCTCGAAGCCGCCTGGAAAACAGGAGGATGCCGCGACGATATCGGCCATGCGAATTTTCGCTGCATCATTTTTGTTGATTCTGATTTTGTAATTGCCGATAAAGGCTTTCGGATTGGTTCGACGCTGAAAACGGAAGGCCAGGCCGTGACGGAATTCGGTCGCATTGAAAACAGTATCGCCTAATGCGATATTGCTGTTTAGAATATCTCCAAATAAATAAGGAGCTCCGTCGGCTTTTTGCAAAAACGTTTCGGCATAGACCTGAGCCATCGCTGTGATCATATCCTTGCGCTCTACTTTCCCGCCGAACCGGTTTTCGGCCAATTTTTCCAAACCGAGCCGCAGCAAATCGGTATTGTTTAAAAAATAGTAATACTCACTAAAAAATTCAGGAAAGGTTTGTCCTTCGACCTGAGACAATGCATATTTGACTCCTGTAAACGTCCCGCCCGACACAGTTGAAATTTTACAAATCTTATCTTGTAAGCCGATATGCTCGAGATAATCCAAGGCTCCCAAATGAAAAGCCGCCGCACGGTAACCACCGCCGGACAAAGCCAAACCGATCGACTTGTACCATTGCCCTGCTTCATAGTTTTGTTTTTTGCCGGAATCATTTGTCATTGCCGCTTCCCCATGAATTTAAATAATTGTAGTGTTTCAGTACTCACTATCGCAAAGCTTTAGCTTATTAATTCTGGAATAATTTTGCCTCTCCATGGCGATTAGCTTTGCCGTTAGTATTTCAAGGATGTACTCTTACACCTTTTAGAAGTCAATAGTCTAAGGCAAAATCAACAGCAATCCGCTAAATAAACCTATCGCTAGGTAACGGTGTCCGCTTTTTAAATATTAAAGTCCTCGGGTCACCCTTTATTTACATGATGATAAGGTTAAATAATCAACAGGAAGGACCTTTCGTACTTTAAATTTCGACAATGCCTAAGGAGGCGCCGGCGGGACTCGACAGAGGCTTTTCCAGCATGGATGCTGGCATAGAGCCGGGTACTTTCAATGAAAAATAAGGCTATGTTCGCGTTAGTAGTTTAAACAGTTCTCTTTCCTACTAAATAAACCATTTAGGAAATAGTCAATGATTGCTTTTTGATACACTGAGCGTGGAAGAGGGTACGATTACTCGCTTGACAGGACGCCGTGAACCCAGCGCCTAAATCCAGCACCTAAATTCCATAGGTTTTTGGCAATGATTCAAAATCATGGCTTATTTAGGTGCTGGATGAATTATCCAAGACAATTAATCCTAGCCAATGGGCTATGGAATTTAGGTGCTGGGTAAATGCAGATTTTGCATTACGCCATGGATGGCGTGTATTAGGGCACCAACAGTAGGCGCTTTAGGCGATGCAGGAGCAATTGCCGAGAAGCAAAAATCTACCCCGCCGCCGACACCTGTCAATCGAGCAACCGAACCCTCCTTTCAACTATTGGCGCGATATTGAAAAAAGGAAAGTTATTTAGAGTTGTATCCTGGGGTTTCATGTTGGCTTTAAGTTCAAAAGTATCAACTATTAACGCGAACATAGCCAAAAATAAAGTAGACTATTACTACTATATGATTCACTGAATATTTCAACGTGCCAATGTGTATAGTCAAGTTTGTCACAGACACATCTAATTGAGAGGGATTGCAATGACGAACTAAGTTTATGCCACCTCATTTCCTTCCATGTCGCTATCAAGATTTAATATCAACCTATGACTAAGCCGCTTTTAACCACCGTAGACTTAGTCCGGCAGTACGGCGGCCCAGTGTCGCACGCTGCCCTAGATCCCTTACGCAGCACTTTCCGTACTCCGGGTATTGACGGGTTGATCAGCTTTCTGCTTTTGCGAAGGTGTGCCGTTGTGTTTGGTGATCCAATTTGCGCGACCGAAGATAAACCTCGCTTGACCGGCGCCTTTGCCAGCTATTGCGCTGGTAAGGGTTGGTCTATTCTGTTTGTCGCGGTAACAGCGGATTTGCAAGTCTATGCCCGTGATCGGGGATATGCATCGATGGAATTTGCCAGTCTGCTTATGACCGATCCGCAGAACGATCCTGAAGCAGGCCCGCAGGGTCGCCATCTGCGCCAGCACCTCAATCATACGAGGCGGACGGGGGTAACGGTACGCGAGCATCAGGGGGAGATAGACGCCCAGATGGAAGCCCAAACACAGGCAGCTTGCGACGCTTGGCTGGATGACCGGCGTGGGCCGCAAATGTATTTGGGCCGACCCAGGCTTTTCGATGATAAGGTGGGCCGCCGCTGGTTCCTTGGCGAACAGGCCGGCAAGGTAGTCGGTTTTCTCTCCATGCTATGGGTTGGAGGTTTGGAGAGTCAATATCTAATCAATATCGTGTTTTCTGCTCCCAATGCCCCATTGCACACCAACGAACTTATGATAGTTACAGCTCTGCAGGCACTTCGGGAAGAAGGTGTCGATTCAGTCTGCCTGGGGGTTGGGCCGCTGGAGGCACTGGGGCGGATTGAGGGTTGCGGCGCCATCGTTGAGTTTCTGTCTCGCAGGCTTTACCGCTTGGCCGCTAAGCTAATGCATCAGCACGGTAAAACGGTGTTCTGGGAAAAATTCGGGATAACGAAAAGGGAACCTTTGTACCTGATTTTCCAATCGTCTCGCCTCAGGCCGACCGAACTTTATGCCTTGTTACGGGCCTTTAATTTTTCTGTGACGGGTTAAGCCTTTGCTACGCGAAACCTGGCGTGCACGGAAGTCACCTTTGGCAAAACCGGTCCGCCCTGGAGGTGCTGGAGGAAAAAACCAACGGTAGCGCGCCTTGCCGTGATGCGCACTTGGCGCGAATCCGCCGTGCCGCTACGGCATATGCCATAGCCGAATCTGTCTGGCTGATCCAGCATCTGCACATGGTCAGCATCTTTTAGCTCCAGTTCAATGGTTCCAGCCGGCGCCTGCTCGAAGAAACGCAGATAATTAGTCGCCAGCGGAGCGCAGACGCTGGAAGCCTGCCAGCCGACTTCCGCACCGATCAGCAGCAAGGGGGCCTTCAAGCTGGCAAGCAGACCGTGTACCACCGAAACGTTACCGTTATCGTCGGGGTCGATGGCCACTACGCTGGCAAATCCACCATACTTTGCAGCGGCCATTATCGCATTCTTACCACCCATCGAATGACCAGCGATGCCGATTTTCCTCGAATCGACCCCCTGATCCTGGATTAGCCAATCGGCTATGACTTTCGCATCATGGGCCAGTTCGAGGTCGCTTCTGAAAAGCGAATACCAACTCCGCACGGCCACGACAAACCCACGGGAGGCCAGCGCACGGGCGTAGCTTTCATACTGGTCGTCCGTGGCCATGCGGCCCGGCAAGAAGACAATAGCGGGTGCCGGTGTCTGAGGAGGACTCTTAGGTTTATAAAGCACGACTTCCAAGCTTTCGTCTTGAATCGGAACTTCTAAGCGCGCGGCTTGTACCCGCTGCTGGCCGGGGCCGGCCAAGTCGCCATTTGACATGCCTCTGACATCATTTGCAAGTCTATCGAATGGCAGTTGTTTCAGGAAACCACTGCAACTAATCTCAAATATAAGTAGACTCGATAAAAAAATAGCGCGGGAGATAAATCGATATTTTTGCGTATTCTGATTAATTTGAACACTGATTCTGGACGAACGTGAACACCTAAAACCTAACGCATCGGTGGACGTGAATTTTTACGCCAAGTGTTCAACTTGAGTCAAGGAATTCATTTTTTTTCGCATCGATTCTCCTT
>JAHJSQ010000094.1 GCA_018830325.1 Gammaproteobacteria bacterium | reverse complement strand
TAGCAAGTCGCATCGGAGTGGCCCTTGGTGTATTTCAGATAGGTCAAAAACTCTTTTCGGATTTGTCCGAACGTTTTTTCATTTTGATCTTCCATCTCTCCTCCATGCCGCGTTTCGAAACCTGTTAGGAATTTTTTGGCCTTTTTTTGGGCCCGGCGGCGATTTGCGATTTACTAAAATGACTATTTTGTAGCATTAGACTTAAAATACCAAAACGTAAAATTCCTGGTTTCATGCAAAAAACCTATTAGGGAACACGAAAACACAATTTCGGGAGTGCCTGGGAATAAAAAATCTTGAATTACTAAAATTTTTGTTTTAGGAATTTTACCCTCAGTTTCCCCTATTCCCACCCAAAATTGGCAAAACTGATTGGGTCGGCTAGCATTAGAATTTATCCGCACAGCAAGTTAGTGCTAACCCTTCCCTAGTTACCGATAACCCTAAATACGGAACATGGCCATTTCAAATCGAGAGGCGACGATAACCGGCTATGCCGACGTGATCGGCGAGGCCCTGAAGACGTTGGAAATCGAAATGACGCCGGCCGAGACCAAAGACATGGTGCGGTATGGCCCGCTCTATCTGAACAACGAGACGAAAATCGAACGATGATACTCATGACAAGCCGGTGCGATCTATGAGCCTCAAAGCGGAACGTAATAGGAAGAAACTTGCCAAGAAAGCGCGCAAGGGCTTTAAAGACTACCCTGCCGCGACCATTGCTTTTTATGGACCAACCGATAAACAAGCGACTAAAGTCACGGTTAGCATTATACCTTATGAAGACTCTCCGCCTGTTCGCTTATCCAGCTGGTATTCCGAGCATGACTTCAGGCGTGATGAATAGATCGGTCAAATGTTACTGGACTATTTGGCGGAACATGGCATCAAATCCGTCGTGATGACCGATCGCATTATTGGCTGTCCTCATCAGGAAGGCATCGATTATCCCGAAGGCGAAACGTGCCAAGTGTGTACGTTTTGGAAAGGGCGAGACCGATGGACCGGCGAAAAAATGCATTAATGCAGAACTATATTATCGAAAACTGTTATCCCCAAAATCTGTGGATAACCTTGTCAATAAACAGTCATATTTCCTCCGAAGGCCCCTTTTCTACTGGGATTGAATCGAATTGAACAAAAATTGGACAGCCCTTTTTGATCATGGTTTTGAGCCCCCGATGACAGTCGGAGAGGATGTCGATCGACTCATGGCAATACTGAGCGGCGAGGAAAAGCTGATGATTGCGTTAATGCCCGAAGATGACCTGATCGATCTGCACTTTAGCCTTGGCCTGGCGATCCGGAATGCGTTTGGCTTGCACGAACCCGGGAGTAAGGAACGAGCACGAAATAACTTGAGCAACTTATAAATTTACCGCTTCAGGTATGGCGACATAATTCCATTGCCTCAGATGCTTATCGAATACAATTCGCATGGATTCTTTAAAGCCTTCCACAACTTTTCTGCCCGTTTCATAAACCTTGTTAAAAATACAGGCAAAGACTTTTAATCCCGCTTTTGTTGTTGTCTTTTCAATTAACTCTTTCATAAAGACATGGCTGATTAAAATCATGCCGGATAATTCACGCGTAATATGAGGAAATACCCGGTGTTCAATGGGATTCCATTTAGACGTGTATGGCGGATAATGCGCTATCCGTATTTCAATGCCTATTTCTTCCGCTAATGCCTGCAAATCCTGTTTGAAAATATAGTGTCTGGATGAGTTACTGCCACCGCCATCCATCAGCAATAAAATAAATGTTGCCAGCGGATAGTAGAGGCTTCCATAGGTGTACCACCAGTGACGAATCGAATCACAGGAAAACTCGCTGGTGTCACGGCTTGTGCCAATGTTGACGTAGGCTTCGTTGCGCTCAGTGTCATAAAGCGCATGAGGTACGGCAACGCCTTCGGCTAATGACGGAAAGTCATGATCATAAACTTCAACTGTTTGAGTGGTATAGACCTTGCCATCGCGAAACAGATTACCAATCAGCTCCTTTTTCTTGGTATCCACGCTGATGACAGGATTTCCCGCCGCCGTATATAAAGCTCTCAATTGACTGATATTCTCAAATTGCGCATTACGATTTACATGCCCGCCAGCCGCTTTCTTTTTCAAGGCCTTACGCTTCACATAATCATTCTTTTTTAATAATTTTCTGACAATATTGCGACTGACTTTGAAACCCTTTTCAGCCAATAGACAGCCCATTTTGGCACACGTCAAATTAGTCCATTTTTTCGTTTCATCCATCGGGTCGCCTGCCGTATGCTCTTTTAAAATAGACAGAAACGCGTCATTAATATCCGTGTGTTTTTTAATAGTTTGTTTTCGACCAGCGCCCGCTTTTCTATCCCGTTTTTTGGGGATAATTGCCTTCTCTTTCAGTTCAGTTATCCCTCGTCGGATGGTATTGCGAGAACAGGAAAACAGCTGAGCAATATAGCTGATGCCGCCATAAGGAAATTTTAATGCTTCAACCCCCGCATACAAACGCTTATCTTTTTCGGATAGACGGTCGAACACTTCTTGCATTTGTTTTTCAATTTCTATTGGGTAAGCAGGCTTCACTATAAGTTTTGGGGTAATGCTTTAGGTTCGTTAACTTTACCGCATTACAACGACTACTTGTTCAAGTTATTTCGTGCTCATTCCTAAGTTACTGGCTTCGTGCGGCACTTCTCACCCGAACGATGCTTCCGGTGTGATAATTAGCGCATTATGGCGTGCGTTACAGGCTTAGGACAACTACCGGGTTTCATGGGGGAAAAATGGGCATACAGGATCGCGATTACTACAGGGACAGGGACAGATACCGTTATCAGAAACCTCCCAAAAAAGGCGGAGGAAGCCTGAAATACCTTATTATTCCCGCACTAATGCTGGCCTCGCTTTGGTATGGTGCCGATGCTTTTTTTAAATATCAAGCTTCCGGGAAGATCCATGCCTTTTCGCCGGGGTTGTTCTCGCCTTCTCCGGCCCCCTCTTCTCCAGCAACACCGGCAAAGAAACATGGCATGAATCCCATTTCCGGCGGCATTGTCCTGAAAACCGATCGGCATGGGCATTTCAGAGGCACAGCTCTGGTTAACGGCATTCCCATGCCATTTCTGATCGACACCGGCGCAACAAAAACCGTGATTCCGGAAAAAATGGCAGCCTCGGCCGGCTTGCCTTTCGGCCGCTACATCCAGGCAAGCACGGCTGGCGGAAAAATATCTGAACGTGAAACCCGGATAAGCAGCTTGAGAATCGGCAATGCGGTAATAAGAAATCTCGACGCTCATATCAATGGCC
The DNA here is from genome assembly GCA_018830325.1 of Gammaproteobacteria bacterium. GTDB lineage: Bacteria > Pseudomonadota > Gammaproteobacteria > Methylococcales > Methylomonadaceae > Methylotuvimicrobium. The sequence goes on along the minus strand of JAHJSQ010000094.1, from coordinate 25,737 downwards.
ATTTGGATGAAGCGCTGATTGGAATGAACACCTTAAGATATTTCCACATGACACAACATGGCGATACTTTGACGTTGGTGGCAAACAATCAGGTCTCAAACAAAAATGCCACTCAACCGGCTGTTAGCTTTGATAGTACCCCAGCGCAACAGCCGCTTATAAGAAAGCCAGTGACTATTAAAAAGACGGTAACCTGCGACAAACACAACAACTGCAAAACGACTTACAGCGACCGATAAGGACACGCATGAAAACATTCAAAATCATTTTCAGCCTGATAGCCTTTGGCCTGACAAGCCTGTCAATGGCCGATATCGAAACCGTGCCTCACCCGATCGACCTCAAATACGAGGCCTGCCTGGAAAAGACAACCGATTATCCGGCGATGATGAATTGCGTTGAAATAGCCAATTCGGAATGGCAAAAAGAGATGTCTTCGATCTATGGGAAACTGCAAAGCCGGTTACAACCGAAAGACCATTCGACATTGGAGAAGGCCCAAAAGGCGTGGCAGGCATACCACGATGCCGAATTTGCTCTTTATAATGCGTTGCAGGCCAGCGAAGAAGTTGACGCCTTTATGTTCGCCGAAAAGAAAATGCGAGTGCTAGGCAACCGGGCCAAGGAGTTGCAGAATTTTAGCGATTATTTGCTTTTGACTGAAACGGAGAAATAGCCGCAGCTCGTTTAACCGCCGATATTGATACTAGGCAAATAACATGAATGAAGAGCCAACAGTTGAAGATAAGGAAATCGACATCAACGACCCTCGCCTGCCTGATGCATTGCGTGAACACGGTAAACTTTTTAAAAAGCCGGCTCGTTGGGTGATCGATTTGGGAAACGGCGAATATTTGCTGTATGCCGAAGATTTCGAGCTTCTGGATGCGGTATACAATTGCTTTTGAGAAATTTTTTTATTCTTGTCGTGACCCTCTCTGAATCAGCAATAACAGCAACTAGACAATGCTAATTCCGAAGGTAAGCTCTCAAATGAATAGTCAAACAAAGAGGAATTCATGGGACCTTACTATCGCAGCTCATCGCAAGGTGTGGGCGCTTTTTTTGATCTATTTTATCAATATCCAGTATTGATGCTGGCTGTAACCGCTGGCATAGTTGGCATGGGCATTTTTATTTATCGCAAAAGAAATCGAGATAAGGTGACTCGCTTGTGATTTGTCGCTTTGAACCCGCAAATCGTTTGACCAAGCGCAATTCGTCCCTGTATTGCCCCAATGGCAAAACGAATGGCTCAAGCTTTCCTTTTCCAATCGTGCGCGGGTATTAGCCTTCCCTGACCTAGCGGCGAAGACATCCCTGTCATCGCCGCCCGAAGTCTTGTCGCTCTTCCGGTCGCTCACCGGTATCCAAACGTTGCTATCCCTGCGCGTCCTGCTGTCCCGATAGCGCTATCTAGCGGATGTCGATCGTACCGGTTGTCGCCACCGAATCCCTGCCGATCGCTTGCGTGTTGGTCAGCGTGTTTTTCGAGGCGTTGATCAGAGTCGATTTCTCGACTTTCGAGCCGACGATGCTGATAGAACCTGTGTGAGCGGCGCTGTTGCGACCGATCGCCTGAGTGTTGGTCAACGTGTTTTTGGAAGCGTTGATTATCGTGGATTTTTCGATTTTCGAGCCTTCGGCCATGGCTGTGCCGGCAACGACTGACATTAATACGACTGCTGCGAAAGATACTGTTTTCATGATGATTTCCCCTTAGGTTTTGTTGGTTTGGTTCGTTCAAGCGTTTCGTTGAACTTGGGTACAGTATCCCGATTTCCTGAAGAAAAGGCGGTGATCGAGTCACGCCGTTTGTGTGATTTATTCACCGGTTGGCGAAGATAACGGGAATCGTTCATAGAACGGCAAGCCGAAGCATCTTGCTAATCAGAAACCCTTATGGCCTAAAAACAATAAAGGTCAAATCGATTAAAAAATAGACACCTTTGTCTAGCCATTGATATGATCAGCAAGAAGGTTGCTTGTACACAGACTTTTCCACAGACTTTGTGGATAACTCAATGGCTCCGAGACTTTGTCAGGGTACATAATACCGATTTTGCTGCATAAATTAATTCCGAAATCCTAATCGATTCGGTGTGGAGGTAATTATGGAAGCATTTTTGCTGGCGGCCGCATTGGTCGCCTCATTTGGCACGCTGGTGATATTTTACCGGGCAAATAGACTGTTGGCTGCCCTACCGGCTGACAAAGCTACTGTTTTATCCGGAAAAGTCACTTCTCTCATGGTCTCTGCCGGCAAGTGGCTGACCGTTGCCGGCGGTATCGGCACGCTGCCGTTGGTCGCGTTGTTGGTCTTTGCGCCCAATGCTCCGGGTTTCCAATGGGTTTCTGCCAGCGGGTTCGCCGGCTGCCTAGCTTTCGTTCTGGCGGCATTATTATTGGTTACGGCCGGTTTGATCAATGGTATTGGCCATTCGGACAAGGTCAAGCGCCTGGTCGTCGGCGGCGCTCGTTTCGTCCTGGATAAAGGTCTGAGCCTGGTCCGTCAAAAAGCCTTCTGGATTAGCCTGGCCGTCATTACGGTCGTTATTGCTTTCCTGCCTTGGATCATCGATCTGTTGACCTTTGTGGGTTATGCTTGGCTACTGTTTATCGCTGGGCGGTTAGGTTTATTCATAAACACTGAAAAAGAAGATTCCTCTCACTATTTTTCACGGGAATATAACTATGCAACAGGTAAATGGGACAATGGATATGATCCAGGCGGACTTTACGACTGCTGGGATGACTAAAATTTACCTTTTTGTAATTGTGCTCTTAGCTGCATTTCCGCCTTTTTTACCAGCATCTTCTGGTGAGCCTCTAAGTTCGCCGCTGGCTTTGTTAATTTCGCTCCCAACTCTAAACCCCGCCCAAGTCAACAACCCCGACCAAAACAACGGCATCACAACAAACAGCCCGCCGATCACGAAATCAATGATCATTTCGACGAGCAGGTTGTTCGTCAATTGCAAGTTGTACCAGGACGGTTTGATCGCCTCGATCAGGTTGTTGTCCAGCCAATTGGCAATCGCCCATAGCACGGTCCAGAACTTGACCGAAAAAACGATGATCGACATGAAAATGATCTTGCCGGGCTGGTAGGACGAAAACCAAAAGTAAAACGGCATCAAGGCATAAATCAGCATAAGCACAACGGCCTGGATGATCGGGGCCGCCGCTTTCATTGCGTAGAGCGCCGGATAAAACGACATCGCTTCCATGAAGGAGCCCAGCGTAGCCCCCGCCGAGCTGGCGGCATTGGCAAAGCTCGCTTCGTTATAGCTATTCAAATTCCTCAGTCCGTTGAATGCCGTTTCCTCCCGGCTGATCAATGTTTTGATCGCGATGTTTTCAACCTCTTCCTGAGGCTTACCCGTTGTATTCGCGACATGCTGCTTGAACGTTGTCAACGCTCCGGCATCGATCTGGTCCGCCAAGGCCGCGCGTAGCCCGATGTTATTGGCGTGGCCGTTTCCGGTCCACCATTGCGCGCAGGTCGGTTTACCGTCGACGGGGATATACACATTCGGATCGTATTCCAGGTCCCGGTTCGGGTCGTAAGTAAAGCCGGGGACCGTGGCGCTGGCCCGTGCGGTTTGGTAAGTCCCGTTCAGAAAAAATTGTGAACCCAACCAGTTCAAATCTTCCTTCGGCAAGTTGTTGGGATACGACTGGTTATGGTCTAAAAACATCGCCATCGCATGCCGGTAGCAATCCTTGAAAAACAGTTGGACCTGGCGGCGCAATTGCGGGTCTTTGACACGCGCGTTCTCGATGCTGAACGACATCAGGCGGATATTGGCGGTACAGGGAATGCCTAAAATCGCGGCGTCGTTAATGCCGCCGGTCACCGCCAGAACGGCGTACCACCAGATTGGAACCAAGGCGTTATTACCGCCGAGCGTCGCCGCCGTAAACGTTGTATCGTAGGTTTTTCCGGTATTGCCGCCAGCCACCGCATTCCCGCTCGGATCACACGCTCTGGTATAACTCAAATTGTTGTAACTGACGGTCATGTAAGGTTGGACAGCGATCACCAACACCGCGAACATTGTCGTGGCATCGATTTCGATGCGGCGCAACGACACAGACGACGCATCCTTGGCTTCCTGGCTGGTAATCGGTTCGACGATATTGCGCAAAAACATCCCGATGAACGGCAGATACGCCAGACCGGTATCGACGAGAACATCCCAAAATACGTCGTACATCGTCCAGCCGACTTGCGTGAGATAGATTTCAAGATACGAAGAAACACCCATGAGACTGCCTATACCATAAGAAGATTGTCGATAAAGTGGCCGAGGACACGGTGCGATAACACCGCTTCCATGACCAAAAGCCACAACGCCATGCGCCACCGGTAATTCAACAGGAACGCCCATTGTTCGCCGCTCAAGCCGGCCCAAGCCGCATAGAGCACCGACCAGCGAGGCCAGCCAACGATAATCAGCAAAAACAAACCGATCCGCCAAACCGCCAAGGGCCATTCGGCGGACTCGACCGCCTGTTGAATCGTTTCGATCGGATAATAATGACTGGCGACAATCAGCCCGGCGGCAATGGCGAGTGAAAAAATCGCGGTTAGCCATAACGACCCGGTAAAGACTTGCCGGCTACGTTTTCTGGCCCATGCCATTTGATCCTGCTCGGAAGGTTTCCCGTCTGTTGGTTGCTGATGCGTCATGGCTTTATCGCTCCATCCTCTATGAGTGAGTCCTCGGACCCGGCTGCGGGAGGGGTCGATTGAGAGCGATTGTCGTGCTCCGCTTTCAATCCTAAAATCGCGGCCGGCGTTTGCGATGCCAACTCGTTATGAATCCGGCGCTCGTACATGATGTCGTTGATTTCTCTGTCCAGGCGCGATATGGATTGCTCGATTTGCGTCGGGGCCGGCGAGTTGGCAACATTCGGTTCGCGGCTGGCGGTGATCAGCATGCGCCGGATAATCAATGCCTTTTCGACGACTTTGGCCATCGCCACCTCGGACGCCAGCTTGCTGACCGCAATCGATTGTTCGCCTGGCTTGAGCGACCGGATCGCGCCGATCACGTCTTGGTTGATCAGAACGGCGTTGCTCGATACGTCGCCCAGATTCTCGAGGGTGGTTTGCGCATTGCCGGTAACCAGATCAGTCAATTTTTGCATGGCGTCCGTCATTTCGCCGGCGATTTTCGGCAGTAACCCGTGTCCCGGCACCGTTTCGACAGGACGCTGGTCATGGGTGTAGATATGCACATCCCCCAACACGTCGACCGCCCATTCCGACGCTTTATTCGGGGAATCGAATACTTCCACTAGCCTCTGTGACTTGTCGGCAGGTTGAGTCGTGTTATCGGGATTTCGATTCAGGGTGATGTTGTAGCCCGCTTTCACTACGTCGTAGGTCGCCTTGATGGCATCCATGTTCTTGCCGCCGGCTTTTTTGCCGCCAATCCAGGGCACGCCGTTGTCGCCATTACTGCGCTCGACATTCTCTTTGGCTTGTACCACGTCGACATTGGCACCGCCGTAGCCGTTCGAACCCATTTGTACTTTCCAATCGACGATCTTCGACAAGTCGGTCCATTCGGCATAGGGATTGATGCCCTGCTTGATTTCCTGCTCATATTGCTCGCACGATTTATTCGCCAGCGATAAAATCGCTTCCACGCGGATCAAGGCATTCTGAAACAAATCGTACAATCCTGGATCGATACGTTGCATGATCAATGCCGGAAGCCCGCCGATCGCCGCTTGCACTGCGCCGATCGCGCCGTTGACGAGATTATTGCCGGTATTCTGCAGATCGTTGAGTAAATTGGTCAGCCCCAGCATGGGGTCGAAATTGCCGCAACTGTAACCAAGGCCGTACTCTAACGAACCATTGAGCGCATACGTTTGCACATTGACGTTGGGCGGCACCGATATGGATCGAGCACCGCCGATTTTGTAATAAAAATCGCTGTTGTCGCCGTTCGACCAGGGAATCGCCAGGCAAGTATTAACGGCCAGCAACAGCAGCAGACCGGTGTCGGAAACGGCATGAAGTCGATGACGACTAACGCTCCGTCGTCGATTTCGCAACAGGTGTAAGGTCGCCCATAAGGCATGGACGTAATCGCCCGTCTTCGACACTCGTCCGCCGCCCCAGCCTCGGAGCGCCAGCGTGTCGTTCTCGCCGAACACCAGACATTGCTCCATTTTCGGCGAGGTGGGTTGCCACCAACCCTCTTCGTTGCTGTTTTCGATCAGACTGCCCGGCGACCAGGTCAACTTGTTGTCTTCGACGAAAACCGGCTCGCCCAGAATGCTCCGGTAAACATGCGGCTGACCGTCACGGGTGATGATGTCGCCGACCCGATGCGCAACGACGGCAGCGGCTTTCGGCTGCGCATGCTGAATGGTCCAGCCGGTTCGCGGATATATATTGCCCCATTTGTTTAACGGCCAACGACCGATTTCCCATAAGCCCGGCACCCAGGAGGCCGGATGCAAGGCATCCAAGCCGCCCCAACGCCAGGACGGGATATCCAGTTGCGCGGCAAAATACGGGCTAAAAGCCGTGGTATTCGACGGGCAATAGAAACGCCCGGTCAACGGATGACCGACCGCGAGCGCATCCTGATTGATCAAGTTGTTGTGATTGCGATTGAGCGTATCGATGCGCTTGGGATCTTCGACCCGATCCACGCCTTGCGGATTGATCACGGTGACCATGACGTCGGGATTAAAATGGCCGATCTTGGGCTTCGCATCGACATTGCAGCCGAACGGTGTGCAAATGATCCACAGACACACACCGACGACCCGGAGTTGAATGCATTCATATTGCTTAGCCGAGGATTGTGCAGCGAGCAGGTTCGCGCACAGAAAAACAACGAGCAACAGTCTACGGATCGGGGTTGTCACGGATTATTCCTCCGCCATTCGCGGTAGATCGCCACCGCGCGATTCAAGTCGGTCACACCGTACACCACGGCCTCACCCCGGTCGAATACGACGGCGGGATAACGGTCGATCTCGTATTGCACCCCTACGATTTGCCCTTGAAATGCCTGCGTGAACTGTGCCTGGACGGCCTCCATGCCTTGCTCTTTAAAGCGCCGTTCCAATGCGGCTTTGGCCTGCTCTTGATTGGGCGGCAACCCGGTTGCCAGATGGGCCGTCAGTCGTTCGGCATCGTCGAGATTATAGGGTTTCACTTCGATGCCCTGCCCGGCTACAGCATCGACGCCGGTCAACGGAAATGCATCGCTGTGAATGACTTCGACGACAATAGCATGCCCATCAGCCCATACCGGTAAAGGCATGACTGCCGTCATGACGCTAGCCGCCAAACCAGTGATGATGATCATGAATTTAATGCTGGTCATCGATCTCCTCCCGTCGCCTAAAACTGATCTCCTTGGCCACCTGTTCGACCGCCTCGATCTCGCTGCAACCGGTCTGCTTCATGATTCGCGCACGGTTCGCCTTCTCGTCTTTCTCGGTCATCGCCAAGGCCAGCGCCAACGGCGGCGGCACGATGCGGAACAGCATCGCTTGTTCGTCGGTCAACACCACGCCCTCGGTAAACTGCTTCGGTGATTTTCTGGCGGCCAGCAGCATGTTTTTCTCTTCGTTGCGCAAGTCGCGAAACCGGGCGATGTGCTCGACCTCCTCTTTCGGCATGACCAGGCAAAACCACCATTCCAGCATATTGAGCATCTTTTTACTGGCATCGGGGAAATCTTCCAGGTTTTGCGTCGCGATCCAAAACCAGGCGCCCAATTTCCGCCACATCTTGACGATCTTGATGACATACGGAGCCAACAGCGGATTGGTGGTGATGATATGCCCTTCGTCGGTGATCACGATCGTGGGCCGGGCATCGTTCTGGTGCCGTTCCACCAGATCGTGAATGTGGTTCATCAAACCGATGTAGGCGACGGTCAATTGATCTTCATAACCTTCCCTGGCCAGAATGCCCATGTCGACCAGGGTAAAATCGACATCCGGCCAGCGCACACCGGGCCGATTAAAAAAATGCCCGGCCAGTCCGGAACAGAACAGCTCCATGCCGTCGGCCATGTCCTGGACACGTTCCCGGCGGCGGTCGGTCAAACCTTCAAGATTACGCAACGCATGCACGACATCCTCGGTCAATACTTGGCCGCGCCCGGCTGCCTTGACGTTCTTCGCGGCCTCGTGAATCGCCCGGCGAATCAACAACCGATCCGCGCGGGTCATGCGATTGTCTTCGCGCACGTCGCCGCCGGTGATCATGATCCGGGCGGCGATCTCCATTTCACCGAGTAAATCCCGGTTGTCGTCCTCGATGTCCTCGTTATCGAAATCGTTGTACGGATCGTCGTCGAGGTCGTTCTCCTCTTGCAGATCGAAATCCAGGTTTTTCTGGTCCAGCAATTTCAAGGCTTCGCTGAACGGGGGCAAGCTGACATCCGCGCCCGGCAGCATCGACACCCGGTTGGTCGTGACGCCCTGGCTTGCCAAATACTGGCCCAACAAGCCGAACGAATTGCCGGCCTCGATGATGAAGATGCGGGGCCGGTACACCGCCATCATTTGCAGGATCATATACACCAAGGTGGCCGATTTACCGGCCCCGGTCGGCCCGATGATCAGCGCGTGAGCGTTCTTCTTGCGATCCTGCGGGTTCAACGGGTCCAGCATCAACGGTTCGGCGCCGCGATTGAAGAACAACAAGCCGGGATGGCCGGAACCGGTGGAGCGGCCGTAAACCGGCATCAGATTGGCGCAGTGTTTGGAAAAGATCAAACGGGAGCGCCGCGCTTCACGCTTGTCGTGATCGTACTGATAACCCATCGGCAGGTTGCGCAGATAACTGTCCAGCGGAATCAAATCGTCACGCTCCATGATCGGTTGCAATCCGTTCGACAACAGCAAGGAATTGACCTTGTTGATTTTGCGGTGTAAATCGGGTTCGTCGTCGCCGCGCACATACAGCGCCAACTGGACCGGCAACAGTTTGTTGCCTTTGGCGATTTCCATCACCGCTTTTTCGGCGTCTTGCGCCGCCAGTTTCGCTTCCGGATAATCGCCCACCGCGCCGTGCTGGACCAAGCCCAGATGATTACGCACAAGATCCTGTGCCGCGACGACGATGGTCATCGCCAGGACGGTTTCTTCCGGCATGCGGTCGAACATCGCGTAAATGTGATCGCCGCTGCTGCGTTCGGCTCCGAACAGGCCGATCTCCGGAATCTTCCGAAGTCCTTGCACGGTGACGGTTTTATGCGGCATCCCGTCAAACCACCAGATACCTCGATCCGCATCCGAATGCGGCATGCCCAGCATCAGGGTTTCGGCGAATGCGTAACCGAACGGCATCTCGTCATCGCCGGGATACGGCGCGATATTCCGCAAAACGGCTTCGCTATCGCCCTCCTCGACCGCCGGTTTCGGATTGAACCAGCGGAACATCCAGTCATACAAGTCCTTGCCGCCCAGCCGGGTCAAACGAATACCGGACGTTATCAGCGCGGTGGTCAACTTGGCGGCCGCATCGTTTAATTCCTCTTCGGGCGGCAAATGGTAATAGTCGTGCGTACCGGCATGCTTGCCACGCTTCCGGCGGCGGTAGAGCGTCGCCCGAATGCGCCGGCGCTGGCCACGCCACGGTCCGCCCGTCACCATTTTGTCGTTGAATGCGCCGCCGGTCTGGGAAATGGTCTGTAAATGATCGCGCAAGATCGACAGATAGTGTTCGCTCAATGCGCTGTTTTGCGCACGGGGATCGAGATAACGCTCGACCTCGTCGACGACGCCGAGCAGACTGGGTTCATCCTGCAGGAACAATTGAAAAATCCAGGGCGCGTCCAATTCCTCGGCGATCGAGGTCAATACGGTTTGCAGTTTGTCGCGCAGTTCGGCGATGTATTGCGCCGTTCGGCCTTCGGTACCGATGCCGCCGATCTCGAACAACGCGGCCACGCTGTAACCGTCATCGAGCAAAAAACAGCGCGACTTCGGACAATATTCCAGCCACGGCAGCAAATTGGTAAACGAAGCCGGCCGTTCATAGAGCTGCCGTATCCGTCTTTCGGTCGGTGCTCTGTCGGTGGCCCTGCGTCGAAACCGGGCGGCATCGTCCTGCGCTTGAGTTTTAGCGGACGATTGAGTGGTAAAGGAAAAAAGCGCCATCAATACCCCTCCTCACGCTCGCCCGGCAATGCGTATTCGGCTTTCTCGTAGAATTGAAACGCCGTCGAATAGCCGGGCACGGGATAACGCTCGGCGCCGCTCAAATGCGGAAACACATACATGATCAAGGTCTTGTTAGTCAGACGTGGAAAGATTTGCCGAATCTCTGACCCGGCATCGCGCGTAAAAGCGGACAGTTCCGAAGTCTGTTCCGGCTTGCGGCGTGCCGCTTCCCGCTCAAGCAATTCGCCGCGCGTCGCGTCGAGTTCGTCAGGGCCGTGTTCCGTACCGGAAAAATGTCTGCGGTAAACGTCTTTCATGGTCGGCCCTTCCTGGGGCAAAATCGATTCTTTGTCACCGGTTGCACAGCCTGCCGTCATCAAGGCCATGCTCAGTGCGCACACCGCGTTAATCCAGCAATTCGTCGTCTGTCGTTTGAGTTGAGGCATAATGGGTTTTTCTCCCGTCCGGTTCATAATCGATAGGCAGTTCGATATCGACGTGGACGGCCAATTCGGCACCGGTATCCACATAGACCGCATCGAACGATTGCGCCGCGCGTTCACGCAAGTATTGGCTGACCTCGTTCGCGCCGCCGGCCAAGGCCTGACCGGCCGCAAACTGACCGGCATCGCCGGTGATCACCGAGGTGGCCACGCCTTGCCCGAGCGAGACGGCATTCGTGGTTTGGGCCTGGCTGAACGCGCCGGCGGCAGCTTCGGCGGCGGAGGCCAGAATGCGCCCCGCCAAATAATCCGGCGCGTTACTGATTCGGGTTCCGGTCACGCAAGGAATGCCGCGCCGGTCCGATATCCAGCCCATTTTCTGTGGTTGTCCGCCTTGTTGTTGGCCTTGCTGGGAAGCCAGCAAGTTCTTGGTCGTATCGGCGGACAGTTCCCGGATGGTGCCGTCGGCAAACACATAAGTCACTGAGACGATGTCGCCCCGAACGCAAGAGAGCGTCCAATCACCGGTCGCTTTACCGCTGAACACCATGCCGTCGAGTCCCGGCACTTCGATGCCGTTGGCGGCCAGGTTGTCGCGGCCGACGATGACCTTGAACGGAAACGGGTCTTCGACCACGCCTTTGAACGGAATCCGGCCGATCAGCGCGGTCATGCCGGTCGAGCCGATCAGCGTGGCGTTTCGCGGCACCGTGTAGACCGGTTCATCCGGTTCGGTTATGGTTTCCAGTTTGGCGTTCAAATAGTTTTCGGTTTTGGTGCCCAGTAATCCGCCGCTGGCAGCCACCGTATCGTCGCCGCTTTTCGCTAGCGAGGGATACACTGAATTGCCTTGGCGGTCTTTGCTCGTGCCGAGCGGTTCGATCCAAACGATTTCCTTCGCATTGGGCAGGGTAATCCCGTCGCCGCTACCGATGCCGAAGCCGACCGGGATATCGCTGCCCGGTGATTGTTGCGATGCGCCGTTTTGCGCATGGGTCAATTCGTCGAGTTGGTTTTTGAAAAAATCCAGTCTTTCAGTCAGTTTGCCGACTGCGGTGGTATCTTCCTTGTTCTTCATGTTGCGCATTTCGGTGAGCAGCTCCGCCCTGACTTTGCTTTCTATCTCCTGGCGCTGACGCAACAATTCCTGATTTTGCATCTGGAGCTTTTCGGATTCGTTTTTGATCGAGGCCACTTGCGCCGTCAGGGTGCGAATCGTATCCGCCGGTGAATCCGCATCGGGCGTACCGGCGACCGGCACCTTGTCGAGGAGCGTGTCATCACCGCCGCTATCGATCGATTTGACGCCGACGAAGACCAACATCAGTAAAACCAAGCCTGCGATAATCGGTAATAATTTGTTCGATGGCATCTACATGACCCCCCGTATCATTTCATGAAAGGGACGATCGGAAACCAGATAGACGGCCGTCGTATCGGCCTCGGAACCGGATGGGTGCAGCCGGACGTGCTGAAACGTCGCCGCTTTCCAGCGTCCGCGAATGCGCCGTGGATCGAGCTCCACCGGCGCTTTCCCGGTATTGCGCAATTGCACGGCAGTGACGTACAGTTCGCCGCCCTGCCAGCTCGCCACCGGCAGCGCTTCGATCGACTCGCCCCTGATCAGATTGTGCAGCGCGCGCCGAGTCACCACGACCCGGTGAATACTGGGCGACGCTTTCAGCATCCTGGACGGCGCATATAACTGTTGGGCCGCGAAGCGGGTTAAGGTAACCAAGCCCGGTGCTTGTTGCGCTTTACGGGGAACACGGGCATTGCGGCGATTCCTGTCGCTGTCGGCCTTCTCGAAGCCATGCGGTCGCTTGTTCAGCACTTCGATCGGATTGACCGGTATGCCTTGTTCCTGGCTTGCACTCAGGTCGACCAAATAAATGCCGCTACCGTCGGTTTCATGAATTTCGATACGCTGCGCCTCGAACGATTGTTTCGCCAACCAATACACGGTGCCGTGATGGCTTTGCGTCCGCACCTTGCCGGACAGCTCGGACGGCATGCCCACGCGCACATCGCCGGGAAACGTAACCCATCGCTCCCGGCCGACCGGCAGGGTAATACTGAGCGGCACTTTGTCCCAAAACAGACGTTCGATCTCGGCCGATGCGGCCACCGACGGCAGCAGGCAATAAAGTACCGTTACCGCCACCAGAAACCAACCCTGGAGAAAACCCGCTCTCCCTGCGTTAGGACCTGTTTCCATCCTATCGACTTTTTCACCACTTTGATTCATCACGATCCCCCTGCTTTTTCTTCGTTGTTCAGCCGCTGCGGCCCTTCGCCTCCGAAGCCGTCCAGAGCCAAGCCCCACGGGTTGATTTCCGGATCGACATGGTAGCGCACGACGCGAATCGGATAGCGAATGTCCAGGCTTTTTACGTCCATGCCTCGCACCGTTTCCTCGATACGAAAATCGAGCCATACCAGCCAGGTATTGCGATCGAGCACGTCGACCCGGCGCTCTTCATAGCCGTGACCGGGGATGAGTTGAATCCCTCGAACGCGTCCGCTCAATTCCCCCCGCTTGCCGCGCAGTTCCAAATCATGGGTTAGAAACTGCCGAAACTCCGGCGTCAGATACGCCGCCATGCGAAATACCTGCTTACCGTAATCGGTTTCGCCGTTTTCTTCCCAGCGGTTGAGTTGCTGAAAGATATAATGGGCGAAGGCATAGACGTTCGGCGGCGGGACTTCATCGAGCGTTAACAATGCGCCGGAACGCAGGTCCGGCGGAATGTGCAAGCGAATGTCGCTCCGCGACTGATGCCAGCCGTACCACAGACCTACGATCAGTAACAGCTGAAAACCGATCACGATACGCAAAGAATTGATGTGCGATTTGAGCGTACTGTTTTCGTCCCGATAGCGCATGACGGCCTCTTATCGATGAGAGTAAAACGAACGCGGCAGGGTGCGTCCCAAGTCCCACGCCCCTTGCCTGACAATCAATGTGGATGAGCGCAGCCCCCATTGATGCAATTTCAGTATCAGACAGTGCTGGTAATAAAAGTCGGGGCGGCCGCGCTTGATCCGTTGGAACCCCGTCGATCCGAAATAGATCGTCGCCAGCACGCCCAGTGTGGCGATTCCGAGACCCATCACGGGGGCTCCGAACAGCCCGGCGAGCAGGAGCCCGGCGGGCAACCAGAACACGGTGGCGCCTAACAAAATCATGCCCAGCTCCGAGTTGGTGCTGCCACGGAAGATGACCGGCTCCTGATTGAGCCGGTCAGCCAGTGTTTCCGTGCTAATATCTTGCGCGTCCATCGGTTAGATGACGTTCGACGCTTCGGTCAGTAAGAAGCTGATGAAAATCATCACCCCCGCTGCGACGACGGCGGTTAACCCGACTTCACCCCATTCGGCCCGCCCTGCTCTGGCCTCGTTGAATTTGGCGATCGTAATCCAACCGATCCATAAAAACGCCACGACCGCGATAATCAGTCCGATGACGAGACCGGCGTCCTTGGCATAGCCCTTGATCAACTCCAGCCAGTTGCCCGCCGCCGGGGCGTTACTCGGAGCGACCGGCGCCGGCAAGGCCGCTTGCGCGTTGACACTGAGCATCGACAAGGAAAAGACGATGAAAGCGGTGAATCGATGAGCGGATTGTCCTATCGTGTTGTTGAGTCTGTTCATGTGTGTTATCTCCATTATGAAAGAGAATGAGACCAGCGAAATAGATTCAGTTTAAGGTTGGGTCAACGGATGAAGTAGCCCACGAGCAAGACCACAAAGATTGCTCTGAGCACGGAAGAGGTCATGTCATAAAAGTCTCCTTTCCTGGTTTGCCAGGCGTGATATTGCGATTTCGTGATCCAGACCAACCACAGCAAATAAATCACTGCGAATACCAAGGCGATTCCTAACAACAGTTGTCCCGGATTGGCGATATGACCGGTAGCCTGCGTGAAAGCGGCGGTTTGCTGATTCGTCATGTCAGTGCCGGTAGTCGCCTTTCAAGGGCGGAAAACTGCGCGGTTGCGTCGAGGGGGCCGATAAATGCTCTTGAATCCCCAAAACCATGCGGTCGAGATCGAGCGCCAACCAGTCATAATGAAATTGCACCCTGGCGTCCGTGTCTGCCTGGGCTTTCGCTTCGGCGATCAGCGGCTTCAAGGATTCAATCTCATGCTTGATTTTGGCTAACGCGGTACGCTCGGCGTCGCTATCGGCATACGCCGAAAAAGGACAAGCCAGCAGAAGCAAAAGCTGAACAATACAGGCGATACGTGGTACTCTTCGGGTCATGGCGTTCTCTGTGCGATGTAATCGATGGGGTGATTGCTTGCCGGTTATTGTTTACTTCAGAATCCCCAAAAAGCCATAGAAAACCCTAACTCAAATTCCCATGGGTTTTTTATCGCCGATAGTCCGGCGTTTGTTCATTAACTTACAAATATTTTTTAAACGTCGACGACATCACCAAAAGCGATACCGCGAACAGCACGGCGAACGGCAACACGACCAGATTGGGATGCACACTCACGGGCATCGCGAGATAGACGATCCAGGGCAGAATCAACGAGGGGTATAACGCTTTTTTGGCCCAGTGATAGACGAACGACGATTCTCTGCCGCCACTCCAGCGGCGAATGTCGCGTTGCACCAGGCCATCGACCAAGCCCGTAGCGCCCAACAGGACGAAGGCCGGCATTGCCAAGGTCAATACCGCCAGACGCACCCCGAATATCTGGGTCACGGTCATGGCGGCCAGAACGTAGGCCTCGACCATTTGAAACAGACGATGCAGACTTTTTCTAAACTGTCCGGAACCGGCTTGGGTCGGGGTGGCCAGCCAAATGATCGCTGATTGAATACCCGTTTTTTTAAAGGTCAGATCGTAGAAATTTTGGGAAAAACGCTCGGCAAAGCGCCTCGGACTCTCGACGATCGCGCTTCGCTGGAAATCGCGGTTCAAATATTGCAATTCCTGTTGCAGCATCCGTTCGCTGTGGTCCGCTCCCGGCTCGTCCCACCAGCCGATCGCCATCCCCACCCACTCGATCACAATCGAAAAGACCAGCGTCAGGATCAGGTACATCACGATCTGGAGTACGCGAATCAGTGTCGTCGCTATAATGCCTTGCTCTGCAGTTTGCTGCGCCGACGCCGGCCGCCGTTTGGTTTGCTCCGCCATGTCAGCCGGCCCACCAATGGTCGCTGGTCAAATAACGGCGCTGCATTTCGGCGGCCACTTCGCGCAAGTTCTTCGGCATCATGCCGTCGTCGCTTTGGGAAGGCAGCGGCATGCGGATTTTCCACAGATTACCGCCTTCGAGCAGCGCGAAGGCCTGGCCTTTCGGCAAGGCCATCACGTTGGCCGGGGTGATCAACGGGACTTCGGTGACCGATATCCGGTCTTGGTTGGTCGAGGTGAAATCGACCTTGGAAGTCGGGTCGGCGGTATCATTGACGCCAGAGACTTCGGTTACGGTGGTCACGTTACAGCTATCGACCTGGCTGGTCAGCATTTCCGCTGTGGCCAATTCCTTGACCCTGAGCATGATCAGCGTATTGAAGTTGCCGGCCACCTGCCCGGCTTTGGCCTTGCTGCCGATTCGCGCTTCGACATCGGACCAGGTTTGCGTGTAGGCCGTCACCTGAAAACCGGACCCGCCGGCTTTGTTCAGCAGCGGAATGAACTCGTCGCCGATCAGTTCGTTAAACTCGTCGGCGTGGAGCGATATCGTCGGCATGTCCGGTATTTGCTCAGCTTCCGGCATGCCCCGATCGGTGCCGTGTTTGTAAATTTCCCCCGATACCGACACCAGGTCGGCGAACATGGAATTGCCGACCGCCGACGCGACCGCTGTGTCGGTGAGCGCATCCAGTCCGATATAGACCACGCCCTTGCGGCGGATGATCTGCCGCCAATCGATGATCGGGCGATTGTCCTCCATGTCCGAGTAATCCGGCGAGATCAAGGACGCGGTTTTGCCGGAGATCAGTTTTTCCATCAGCGGCAATAGCGAAGCCACGATCTTGTCGAAATAAGTTTTGTCGTATTCGAAGGCGGAGCGCAGGCCATCGGCCACCGGATCGTATAAGCCGTTCTCCTTGGCATAACGCACCAACGCAATCGCCTCGTGCGACCGGCCTTTCAGCGCAAACGGCAAATCCCGTTCATTAATAGCTTCCGCCAAGCGCTGGACTTCCCGGACCCACTCGACCGGCGCAATATCCGGCAGCCATTGCCGGTAGTATTCGATCAGCAAGGGCTCGATATGGGTGATGTAGCGCGTGACTTGCCGGTAATCCGGACGACGGCCCATTTTGACCAAGGCCACCGCGATCATGTTGGTGAACCGCCAGGCGAATTCCCGAAAGGCGGCGGAATTGCCTTCGCTGGGCAAGGCGTTGGTCAGTCGTGTGGCGACTTCGGTGATTCGGGAAAAGTTGCCGATCGCATTGTAACGGCAGGAGATATCGGGATAGCCTAAATGAAAAATATAGGTCTCTTTGCTTCGCCCGGCGCGTTTGGCTTCGGCGACCACGCGCTTCATCAGATCGGCATCGCCCTTCGGGTCGAACACGATCACGGTATCGCCTCGGGCAATATCCTGGGTAATCAGAATTTCCGCCAAGCGTGTTTTGCCGACGCGGGTGGTGCCGAGCACCAAGGTGTGACCGACCCGTTCGCATAGATCCATCGTGACATCCTGCTCCCGCATTTCGACGGCGTGAAGGTGCGGTTTGCCGCCGACCGGCGGCAACGGTCTGACCGGGTTCCAACGGGATTGGCTGCGTAACAGTTTGGCGACTCTATTGAGTAAGAAGGTATGTTCCCATTGCGATTCCCTCCGTCTGGCCCAGCGATAGAATGTGGACGGTTCGATGTAATGCCGGACTTTCGGATTCAGGGTATCGCGCAAGCGTTGCGTATGTTGTTGCCGCCACAGGAAGCCCTTGCCTAGAAACAGTCGTCGGCGGCTGACCGGAATGCGCTTGGGCTCGACGACATATTCCGGCATCCGCCGCATGTTGCGTTGATAACGCAGGATAATCAGCGCGTCGAACAAACGATAGAGTCCGAACCCGGTCAACAGCACCGCCGACAGATAACCGACCGCCGGCGTCATCATGATCGCCCAAGGCGCCAAGGCTGAGATCAGCGCGATACCGAAGGCGCATCCGGCGGACCACAGTTCGATCGGAGGACGCAACAGCGCTTCGACGGGATACGTCTTGTTCATTGCTCGATGCGGTGTTGTGAAATCAACACCGGGTAATGCGTCAGTTCCAATTGCCGGGCGATCTTATCACCTGGAACCGGATTGACTTCCAATCCATCGGCGGCTTGCCTTAATTGACGCAGTTGATCGGGATTCTCCACGTTGACGACGATGC
Source organism: Gammaproteobacteria bacterium (assembly GCA_018830325.1). Taxonomy (GTDB): domain Bacteria; phylum Pseudomonadota; class Gammaproteobacteria; order Methylococcales; family Methylomonadaceae; genus Methylotuvimicrobium. The sequence goes on along the minus strand of JAHJSQ010000094.1, from coordinate 7,771 downwards.
CGGTCGCGCGATGCCGTTTTAGCTGTTCCAGGTTCTGCCGAAGCCAGTTGAGCGACAGCGCGTCATAGCCGATGATGAACACCGGGCAATCGAGTCCGGGTCGATCGATGACACGCGCTTGGACGGGCCCCGGCGTCAGCGCCCGGCTGCGGACCGGCAGCGGATCGAAGTGTTGCGGGAAATCCGGTAGCTGGAAGGATTGTTGATAGTTCGGTGGGCTTATTTGCAAACCGGACGGCATTGGCCGCGTGTTGCCGGCGTCGAATAAGACCACCGGCTCGCTGTTTGCTGCCGTGCCGAATAGCGCGATGAGGACGAAACAGGCAGTGATGCAACGCATAACGGACTCCTGATTGAGGGAGTCGTCATTGTTGATAACCGGGATGAAATCGACAATAAAAAACCCTTAATCCGATTTAGAAGGGTTTTTGTTGCCTTGATGGACTCTGTGCTGTGTACTATTTTTTTAAAATCATCACTTAATGACACAGTCTGCATCGAGCCATGGGTTAAGATATCCTTGGATGAGATAATTATTCTAAAGCGGACGCAAAGAAATAATTCATTTTAAATCGGCTGAACATCTGGTTACGACCCGTTGCCGTCATGAACAGTCAAAATCCCCGCATCGAAATTAAAGCACTGAACACGCAAATTCAAACATTCAAAAAGCCTGAGTCCGCAACCGTATAAAAGTTTAGCGATGAGATCAATTGGATCTTCGAAATGATCAAAAATCAACTCAATTCCTCACGAGACAAAACTATGGGAATGCATGGCTTACGTTTAACCCTGGTTACGCCTTTAATTTCCCCGAAATCTTTTTTCAATACCTGTTTAAACAAAAAGAGCAATGCATTGAACGCCTGATTCTGGCTGGAGGCGGATAATTTCTTTTCAACGGCGAGGTCGCTCAGAAAATCCACCACATCCTGTTGCGTCAGAGTCATATAATCCTTACTTTTGGTAAACGCTTGCAAACGGCGCGCCCAACCGAGATAGGACTTTAAGGTCTTAGGCGAATAATGGCGTAATTTGATTTCTCTGGTCAAACCATCAAAAACACTGACCCAACTACATCCGGCTGGATTTCTTGGGTCGATGTTCTATTTAGCGTTCTCAGAGGGAAAAACTTGCTTTGGGTTTTGATGCGGAATTTCTCGATGAGATGAATGGTTGATTGAAGCATCGGTATTAGCCGCTGTTATTGGAGTAGCGAGATCAGGAATTGGTAGTGGTTGCCTGGAAAATGGCTGGCGTGACTCTGTTTTTAAGCTGACGCTATCGGCATTGGTTCTCGCTTTTGTCTGATAAAACAGCAAAATGGCTTGATGAGCCTGTTGCCACTGCTGATCCGGTTGTCGTTTTTGCTCGAGTTTCTTGAGAAACAAGGGCAAGCTGGATCGATGAAAAGGATCATGATGGTATTTGTTGCAAAAGCCCCAATAATAACGAAGCCATTTACGATAAAAATGCTTGATATTTTCAGGGTACTGTACTTTATCCAATACCGTATTAAACTGACGTAACAATTCATCGGGAAGGCTAAGCATCGTGGTAAGAACTATGATCGTGCGTATGACTGAGAGAGATATTTCCTGCCATCTCCATAGCCCCAATATTCCGGGCCAGGTTGGCTTCGTATTTATCTGCCCCGGCCGCTTTGAGGAGAAAGAAGGGCGGCCTTGTGCTGGTCAAACAGGGAAGGTGCTGGACGACGGATTGTCTCACCTCGTTAAAATACGACACGACCTTTTCACTTCTCGAAATCGTTACGATTACTTGATCACGAATGCATGGCCGCAAGTCGAATATAGGGACAAGACAAACAGAACGGTGCCGAAGTGTATTGAAGTTACGTCGAAACAGAACATTCAGAGGCTGTTTTCTGAAATTAATGGGCTTTCCCATGTCGTAGCATGTGGTGAACTGGCACACATTGCTGTTCGCATTTGCGTTGATTTTTTAAAATTTTCAGGAAAAGTTGCATATGCCAAACACACATCTCGTCAGTCTTTGGGCTGCCCAACGAAATGCCAGTACGAAAGCACCGTCAAGGATTGGGCAAACAGTGTCGTCCAACAGTTCTAACGAATAAGGTTTGATTTTGTGAGCAAAGCGAACCAAAATCTGAACCGTTTGTTGGACAAGCCCGGCCCGGTTGATTCAGAGTGGGTTGGATGCTTTATATAAGAAAATAGCTTTTTTCCGCTTTGAGGCGCCGCAGCTCTTTGCGAGCGGCGACACCTCAAATAAGCTTGAAACCGTTGCTGTCGTTGCAACAGGATTTCAAAGGCAATGCATTTAGACGCATTATAGCCTGACACAGGGGGCTATAGAGCGTGAAAAAGAACACCCGGTAACTTACCGAGCGGGTTACCATAAACAAACGCTGCGCCTCTGCAACCGTGACGATATCCGGCAAGCGCTGACCCTTCGGCGGCTTGATCAAATCCAAATGCGCCCAAGGCTTGCGTAGCACATGTTGATAATAGAACTTAAGACCGTACAGATCGAGCTTAACGGAACTCCAGGAGTGGGTTGCCAGCAAATCGGAGAAATACTCGAGCAATTGCGCTTCGGATAAATCATGGATTTGTTCATCGAAATACGTGCCGATGCGTCGAATGGCCCGGGAATAGGCCTCGACCGTCTTCGGCTGAAGCCCTTTGAGTTTCAGGTGTTTGAGATGAGTTTGATAGTTTTGCTTGAAATCGAACGCTGATGATACTGTCATAGCTGTGTAACCTCATGATTCGTCGTAGAATGTTCCCTCGTATAATGAGGGCGTGAGGGTACATTTTATCGTCAATCAAGCGGCACGGCTTAGCTCAGCGTTATGTGCTAAAAACAGGAAATAGAAAGTGAAAGCAAACGAAACGAAAGTAGAAGACTTTTTATCTTCAAATAAAACCCAATTTGTAATTCCTGTTTATCAGAGAAATTACGATTGGTCGACAAGTCAATGCAAACAACTTTTAGACGACATTTTGGAAGTTGGAACAAGTAACAAAATGAATGCTCACTTTATTGGTAGTGTTGTTTATGTTCACGATGATGTTTACACCTCTTCACGAATCAAGGAGTTAACCGTAATAGACGGACAACAAAGATTGACCACATTGACTTTAATTTATTTGGCTCTTTATCGTTTGGCAATTGAAATTGGAAACAAAGGACTTGAAGCAGAAATTTCTGAAACCTATCTGATTAACAAGTTTGCACCCGAAGAAGAAAAACTAAAACTTAGACCGACTGAAAATAATGACAAAGCAATAAAATACCTTTTGAGAAGCGACAAAGACGAAGAGTTTAGTGATTTTTCAAAAGTAATAGACAATTTCAACTACTTTAAAAGTCGGATAACTGAAGAGAATTTTGAGTTCGTACTAAATGGACTTACAAAACTGATGTTTGTAGAAATCTCGCTTGATAGAGAAAAAGACGACCCACAAAGAACTTTTGAGAGTTTGAACTCTACAGGACTAGAATTATCCCAAGCGGACTTAATTAGAAACTATATCTTAATGGGGCTTAATCGCAGAGACCAAAATAAAATTTACAACAACTATTGGGAAATCATTGAGAAGCTTGCAAAAGATGAAACATTGAATACAAGCAAGGTTTCTGATTTTATAAGAGATTATTTGACTTTAGTAAACAATAAAATCCCGAACAAAAGTAAAGTTTATTTAGATTTTAAAGCCAAATTTCCAACAACAGACTTGCAAGAATTAGAAACCAATCTTTCGCCAATTAAATCGCTTGTTAAGTTTTACAATAAACTACTTAACCCAAAAAATGAAACTGACAAAGACATAAGGTTGCAACTTGAATACATAAACAGACTTGAAATAAATGTGGCGTATCCTTTTTTAATGAAAGTCTATGAAGATTATTCAGAGAGCCTAATTGACAAAGCAACTTTTATTGAAGTTTTGGATTTTATGCAATCTTTTGCTTGGAGGAGATTTGTTGTTGGTTTGCCTACAAATTCACTCAACAAAATATTTATGACACTTTATGAAAAAGTGGATAAAACCGATTATTTGTTGTCCTTACAAAAATGGTTATTAAAAAGACCAGGTTCACAACGTTTTCCAAAAAATAAAGAAGTCATTGAAAGTCTAAAACTGAAGGATGTTTACAACATAAAGTCTAAAAACAGAACATATCTACTCGAAAGACTTGAAAACTTTGAAAACAACGAACCAGTTATAATAGAAGGAAACACAGATATTACTATTGAGCATATTTTCCCTCAAAATCCTGACCCAAAATGGAAAGTAGATTTAGGAGCAGATGATTACAATTTGATAAAAGAAACCTATCTGAACACAATTGGTAATTTGACTTTGTCAGGCAACAACGGAAAACTTGGTAATAAACCCTTTGTGTTTAAAAGAGATTTAGAAAATGCAGGTTACAAAGGCAGTCGTTTATGGCTCAACAAATATTTATCAATTGCGGAAAAGTGGGATAAAGCAGAAATTGAAAGACGTTTTGATTTACTTGCTGAACGGTTTTTGAAAATTTGGCAAATGCCTGAGATTGAATTAGAAGAAAGTGACGAAAACAATGAAGTAAATATTTTTGAAGCAGAAGACCCAAAACATAAAAAATTAGAGTATGCGATTTTCTTCGACCAAAAAATTGAAGTTAATCAAGTTGCCAAATTGTATGTAGAAGTATTTAAACAACTTTTTGACTTGCAACCAGAAACATTTTTCACAACTGACTTGGCAGAAAAGATAACATTAACGAAGAATCCAAAAGAAGGAAACCCAAGACAAGCAGTTGCAATCAATGACACATATACATTGAAGGAAACATAGATAATATTGGGAAATTTGAAAAAATTAAACACGCTTTGACAATATTTGATTCAGAAGACGAATTGACTATCAAATATGCAGAAAACACATAACAAGCCACTGCACTCGAAAATTTTACTCGCTTCGCTCCCAAAATTCCGGTGGAGCGTTGAACTTTCCTTCATTGTCGGTTTAGATGCGTGGCTAGATGTCTCTGAATGACAGCTTTACAAGGAAGAACAGCCACCCATACCAAACCGGTGTCTGTCTCTTGATGGCCGATCTTCCCAAATTGGCCGATTTGAGCCAATGTCGGCTATGGGGAAATGTATTAACGTATTGTTTCTATTTTGATAGAGCTTTACTGAAATAATCGCTTATCCCAAATGACTTTTTTAGGCTCTGAAACTATGACCTTTTTGGCATCAGGATGAAGCGGGTTAACGAGGACGTTTTGGTCTAATCTGGCAATAACTGATGGGACAATTACTATTGCAGTCCGTGCTTGGTTTAGCCATTGGTCGCCAAATGCCCTGGCCGGGGCGTTGTTTTCTGAATCCCAACCCTCTGGGAGCTGGTTCTCCTCAACGATTTCTACCGAAACACTGCCGGGTACGTCTACGATGACATACTGGTGGGTTTCAGGAATACGGCCGGTGTTGGCATGTGCCAGAATTTCTAACATGGCGCAAGAGTATGACAACGAACCATAAATAACCGGCTTGCCTGGGCTATTCCATCGTCCGCCAATGAATGCCGCGCCTGTCCCGTCCCAAATAGGATGGCGCCCGTCCGCAATCCGGTAGATCTTCACTAAGCCGCAATACCGTAATACAAGCGCCAGAGCAATTCTTCGACCCGACGGGCTCCTATTTCGGTCATCGAAACCTCAAGGGGAGCTCGATTTTGCAGCATTGGATGAGGCTTATGCAGAAATTCCCTGGCATCGTCTTCCGAGTTCCAAACGTACTGAGCAGTCGCATAGATTCTGGCCAAGCGTTCAGTTCGTTCGGATTCTTGGGCGCTTAATCTATCCCGGCGGCGCTTATAAGTCGCCTCGGGGACAATCCGATACAGGAGTTGTTTGCGCTCTTCCGTGTTGAGGCCAATAGTGTCTACAATAGTTTTCAAGGCCTGTTTGGGCAAGCCGTGTGATACCAGGGCATCCAACTCGGCAAAAGAATGGGGTACCGGTATCAGCGACATGAATGAAGCTATTTTTTCTGGGGTTACTAGAACCATCTTGAAACCTTAAAGTATCATTTGATTAATTTATAGTGTCTCATATGATACCTTTTGTCAATTTTTGGATAACACCGACAAGCTATGCCGAATCATTTTAAAAAGGGTATCACAATGCGGCCGCTAAAGGGCGTCCGCATCCGGGTCAATCAAACCTCCATCAGGCTCCGCCATTACCATGGCATCGTCGACTTCGACGCTCAAGTATCGTACTGTACCTTCCACTTTGATGTGGTTTAACAGCAATTCTTCCGCGCGAGGGTTCTTGGTCTGGGAATAAATGAGTGAGGCCTTGATGTGCCGGAAAGAATGCGTGCCATGATACGAATCTGACTGATTTTCACCCATGAACGCTTTGGCAGCTTTGAAGCAAGAACTTCGTGCGTAAGCGGAAAGCCCGCTTTCTGCTCTTGGCTTGTAAGTGCCATCGCTATGACAGTACCAGAGCGCTCGTTGAATATATCTTGGCTTAGGATAAGAACCGGGCGCTCGCCGGACTGCTCGCGACCTATCGTAGATTTGAGATCAGTCCAGCGAATCTCGCCTCTCAGTATTTTGGCCATACATCCAGATCCTCAGACAATCCTTCGTCAGCCATGGCCTTCTCAAAAGCAGGATCCAGCTTGGCACATTCCTCGGCCAAGCGATTGCGCTCAAGGCGCTCCAGCTTCTCTTGCACAGCCTCCTGAATGGCGCGGCTACGATTGCTGAATACTTTACGCTTCACCAGGGCATCGACCTTGGCGAGAACCCCTTCCTCAATAGTTATTTCTACTTTCATCTGACTCATGATCGTTGCCCTTAACGGTACGATGGATTAGCATACTCCCGAGATTAATAAAGTAGCAAGGCGATGCGATTAACGTTAAAGTAAAGGGCACGACGATCAGCTAGGCATTTTTTTCACTAAACCCAATTGTTTAAACACATCAACACCTGTTCCGGTTTTCTATTTAATGATTGCAAAATTAAAAACCTGACAGTGACCTTCCTCTTTACAAATTTTTTCATCTTATCCCATTACCGATATATCAATCATATCGCGTAGTTGAGCGATAAGTTTATCCAAAGAATCAGTTGGCTTTCTCATGTAACTCTGCTATCAAGTCAAGGCAGGAGATAGAAACATCTCTCACTGAATCGACATAGAACCATCTCCCGCTGATATATTTTGCAACAATGTTCTGAAAGCCCGCATAGTCGCCAAAACGGTTTTTCTCATTAACCTCGACGCATGCCAATGAATTTGGTATCAAGTAAATGCTGCCGTATCTGGCGGACTCCGAGTCGAATATATTTTGATTTGCAGCACCGATAATCATTGACCTCTCCTGTGTGGTCGCCTTTCTTATTAACGCACGACCTTTATTCTTGCTTTCGGCTACACGTCGATTAGCGTCCTCATTGGGCGTTTGGACTATTTCTCTAATCGAAGATAGGCGCTCTTTCGATTCACTGGGTGCAATTGCTTCGTTCTTTAATAGTTCTGGTGATGCATCCAATCGTACCGGGGATGACTCAGTTTTACTGCTTGGTGTAGATAATTCATCCTTTACAGGTGCTGGCAAACGATTCTGCGTATTCTGATTAATTTGAACACTGATTCTGGACGAACGTGAACACCTAAAACCTAACGCATCGGTGGACGTGAATTTTTACGCCAAGTGTTCAACTTGAGTCAAGGAATTCATTTTTTTTCGCATCGATTCTCCTTG
>JAHJSQ010000093.1 GCA_018830325.1 Gammaproteobacteria bacterium | reverse complement strand
GCGCGTTTTTGTGGTCGTTAACGGGTGTCATGGTCATGGATTATCGCTATTACGTTGGTTATTCTAAAAAAATCAGTTAGATCTCGTGGAATCCATTCGTGTTGAGCTTGTCGTAACATGAGCGGATTCCACGTGCCCCCCATTGGTTGAGCATTCTCAATCCCGCAACCCTTCGACAGGCTCAGGGCGAACGGGATTGAGAATGCTCAACTTGATTTTTTAGACTCATCTACCCGTATCGTGATGGCCGAGTAGTTGTCATGTTCTCCGGACGCTCTGCTTAATAAACGGTGTTGCAACGCGTTCAGCCAGTCTTGCGACGTATCGGTTTGCGCCAGGTCGGCCAGCATTTCGTGTTCTTCGACGTATTCCCAGAAACCGTCACTGCACAGTAGAAAGGCATCGCCGGCTTGTAGCTTCTGTTCAGCCTTGGCGATGGTCGGTTTCGGCAGGTTCGGTTCACCTAGACAGCTCAGTAAGCGATTGCGGTCGGGGTGATTGCGGATTTGTTCTGCGTCGATGTCACCGGTAGCAACCAGCATTTGCGGAACGCTGTGGTCTTTGGTTTGAAAATGAATACCGCCTTCTCGAAAAAAATACAGCCGCGAATCGCCCAGATGCGCCCATAAAACACGGTCGGCTTGGCGCAACAACAACACTAAGGTTGTACGCATGCCGGCCAAGGCCGGATCGTTTTGCTGCTGCCGGTGCAGTGCCTGTTGCGCGGCCGTAAATAAGGCCGTTATATTTTCTTGGGACGCTTGCGGGTTTTGACGATAAGCGTCGCGTATCGTCGTCACGGCGGTTTCTGCCGCGACTTCCCCGCCGCCGTGTCCGCCCAAGCCATCGGCCAATAGCCAGGCTTCGCCGTCGTCAACGACTTCATGCGCCACGGCGTCTTGATTGATCGCGCGGCCGCCGGTTTCGCTCAGCCAAGCGGTATGGCAGCGAATACCGGCATCATCGGGGCTTGTTTTGTGACGGCGGAAAAGAGACCATCTAGTTGTCATAAGGTGTAGTCATCATCATTAATGCAAAAAACAAAAATCACTGTCCGCCGCGCACCAAACGAACGCGGCCGCTGTAGGTCTTACCGCCGCTGAGGACAACGCCACTGCCGAAAAACACGCCCCACGCGTCGCCCGAATAGCCGGCATCCGGCGACGAAGACCAAACAAACCAAGGTGTATTAGGAAAAGCACTTTGTTGGATCGTGGGTATTTGGTAATCACCTTCGCATATGTCTCCAGTGTCATTCCAAGTTTTAGGCGAACCGCTCGAACAATAAATCAAGGTTTTCAGTTCATCAATCGTCGGCACGCGCCAATCGCGATGACCGGCAAATACCGTTTGTCGACCTGCGTCGATTGCGTCATCGTAACTGTATTTTTTCGCCTCTCCCGCACAGGTTTGATTTTGCCAGGTTTGACCCAGACTGCAGCGCATCCATTGCAGACTCGTGGTGATATCGGTTACGGTGCCGTCCCCGTTATCCCGGTAGCGGTCGGCTATCAGACCGGGTTGCTGAGATTGAAGCTGCTCGCTGCCGAAATTATCAAAATCAGCCTGCCACAATTGCGCCCCCACACCGAGAAGTATCAGTAGAAATATCAGTAATGCTACGATTTTTCCAATTCGATGGTTTGGCTTGATATTCATTTCTCCGTTTATGCGCTTTTTGGGCGCCGGAAAATCAACCTGAGAAGATTGTTCACCGCTGAAACTTAGCGGCTCGGATACGGTTTCGTTGGTCTGTACCGGTTGTTTCCCTGATGCCTTGCCTTGCAACAGGTATTGAAACGATCTGACATTTTCCGGTCGCTGCTTGCGGTTGAGCACTAAGCCCTGATCGATGCCTTGTAAAAAATGCTCCGGGTATTGGCCGCGCCCCAGCGACATGGCCGAAGGCAACGGGTCTCTATCGCCTTCGAGCAGTGCTTGGCTGCGCGTATTGGCCGATGTCGGCAAGCTTCCGCTCAAACAACGGTAAAATGTCGCGGACAGCGAATAGATGTCGCTGTAAACGCCTTGTAGGGGTTCGGCGCTGTATTGTTCAGGCGGCGAGTAGCCGGCACTGTTGACCATGAAGCTCACGCTTTTGCTTTGGCTGCCGACGAATTGCCGTGCGCCGCCGAAATCGATCAGCATGGCCGTGCTGTTATGCCGTAAGAAAATGTTATCCGGTTTAATGTCCAGATGGAGCAATTGATGCTTATGCACTTCGCGCAAGCCGTCGAGCACCGGCAACAATAGCTGCATGCTCTCTTGATAAGACAAAGGCTTGTCGATTCGGTCCAAATAGGTTTGCAGGGTTTCGCCGTGCTCATAATCCATCACCAGGTAAGCGGTACCATTGGCTTCCATGAAATCCAATATCCGCACGATATTGGGATGTCTAAGCCCCGCCAATACTTGCCCCTCTTGCAGAAAACGTTGCAGTCCTTGCCGATAAAACGTTTGTTGACCTTGGCTAACGGCTTGGACTTGTTGCGTTTGATGAAGCCTAAAGGCTAGTCCATCGGGAAAATATTCTTTGATGGCGACGGCGTGACCGAGTGCAGTGTGTTGCGCCAAGTAGGTCATCGCAAAACCGCCTTGGCCCAGCAAGCGTTCGATTCGGTAGTTTCCGAGTACTGTTCCGGCGGGTAAGGTTGTTTGCGCGCTTTGCTGTGTCATGCCGTTAAGCCCAGTTGAACGTTTTGTCGCATAAGGCAATGAACAAGAGTTCGGTATTGCCGACGCGAATCCGGTCGCGGTCGTTAAGCGGTTGCGCGCCCATGACCACCGCGCCGTTGAGATAGGTCAGGTTTTGGCCGCTACCGTGTTGAATGAAGAATTGATGGTTCAACGGGTCGTAAACGATGAAGCCGTGTTCTTTTCGGGAGATGGTGTCGTCACCGACATCGAGCGTGATGGTCATGTCGCGGTCGCGACCGATGCGGTTCATGCCCGGTATGATGCGTCTGTCGCTGCCGCGCGCTTTGCCGTTCAGCACCACCAACCAGCCGACGACCGGTTCGACCCCTTCAAAACTTTCGCCTTTGTCGCCGAATATCATCCGGGTTTTAGCCGTTTCGGGATTGACACGTTGTGTTTGGCGATCGGCTTTAGAGCCGGTCGGTTGCGCCGGTTGTTGCGTGACATAGTGCGTTTTGCGGCAATAAGGACATTCGTCATAAAGTTCAGGATCGTAGTAGTGCTCATCGGCTGGGCAGCGGACCATGGGCATGATAATTTCTCCGAGTTACGGGTTTGATTGGGTTTTTTGTCGGCTTAGTTTTGGATATACAGACGGGCGATGAGGTAATTTAAACAATATTGTCCGGATTGAACAATCACCCGCTCTTCGCGGCCTTGGACCAAATGGGTACAAAAAACTAATATCGCACTCATGATCAGCGCCAATAGGGTTGTGTCGAAAGCCACGCCCAAGCGCATCGTGATATCCGCTAGAAACTGAGGTGCGGTCGGGTCTGTGCCGTCCGATCCCGCATAGTTGAGCGTTTGGGCTATACCGATCACGGTGCCGATAAAGCCCAGTGTCGGTATCAACCAGCTAAGATAACGTAACATGTTGTAATCGATGTCGAGTCGATATTGGCGCAGTTCCAGTTGTGTGGTCAGCATTTCATGGGTTTGTTCTACCGAACGACCGGCTTGAAATCGCAGTACCAAGCTTTTGATCAATTCGGCGAGCTCGTTATCGCGGGTTTTGACGCTTTTGTATAACGTGCCCATGTCTTGAAGGGTCAGCACGATGTCGTCTTGTTCCGGTAAATAGCGTTGACGCAGTGCGTCTACAGCACATTGGATATGTTGCAAGCGGTAGCCCAGTTCACCCAATCCGATAAAAAATATAAACCACATTAGGTTTTGCAGTGTTAACGGATATGGAAAAAAGGAACCGGGACCTTGGTCGAACAATAACTTGGCAACTGCAGCCGGCAATGAGAAAAAATTACCCAGGGCAATCCATAATAATGCTGTTATCAATGCCATCAAAGCATAGGTACCTCGGGTCAGGTTCATGGGCCTTTTTGTTGTTCCGATGAGATTTATTGAGTTGCGTGGAATTGTACCCATTTAACGAGTCGATTCCATTTTTAATTGAAGTATAGACAATATGCCTTTGTGTTCTAGAGTTGACGCTAATGCTGATAAATATGCGGGTATGGTTATTTCCGACCGAGAAAACATCGGCTTAGGGCGAGTGCTAATAGCAACGGAGTCTTCGCTCGGCTGTGCCGATAGCATGATAATTTAATACGGAACATTCATCTGGATTGGTGTGCGAAGTATCCTATATCCATGTAAGGCAAGCAGCAGAGAGGGCGAACCCGGCTCCAGTTGATGCGCGATGAGGCCGAATTAAGTGGTTTAAGCAATCAAAGTGTCCTAAAAATACAACATAAGACGGCAGCCCGGATAATCTCATATTATGGCTGACTATCGACTATCCTATTATGCTGTGAAGAATCTTGGCGCAATCGCCGCTTAGATCATGCAAAACTTTGATCTTGATTAAGTCAGGCGTTATCGAAAAGGATTATTCAAAACGTTTGAAATGATCGCAGATTTTCCGTTGATCAAAAGCGAGCAAAGGAAAAAATCAAAAAGAATATTAGGCGCTATGTCTAAGATCCCCATGCAATCGACTGCTTTACGATAGGAGATGAATAATTATTCTGCTAATAGTAGAGCCTGGCGAGGTTCCAATGGCATTTAAGCTGATGACATAAAAGCATCAAGGCAAATGAAAGATGACAGTGTATTACTGTTGTTTTTTATTTTTTAAGAAGTCGTTAGCGACCCGTTGCCGTCTGTCGTTCTATCTGATTTAAAGACCGAAATATGATCGTTACCTGTCATTATCGCCAATCACCGATACCCAGAAATCATCTAATTCCTGGTTATATGCGAGTCCTGCTAGATGAATGAGGGACAAATACACCATAAGATGGTTGTAGGTAGTTTTATAAAAAACAAACTGCAGGAATATGAATATTTTTTGCTCAAAATTATTAAAATATGCAGTCTGGTAAATCAAAATTTCTTGGCTGGAATTTATCCGGTGAACACAAGTGATGAAGATATCAACTTCACCTTCAATGCCTTCGTCAACACGTTTCAGTCACTCAAGGATTCTTTAGAAACTGCGACTAGTCAAAAAATTGCATGGTCATACTTTTCAGATGTCAGGCATTCAGAGTTCTTTAAAGAATGTCGAAATGCAATTACTCATGATGGAATGCAGATCATTAATGCTTATACAGATGGTAAATATTATATTGCGAATGATATAGAAAGAATTGACAATAAATGGAAGTGCATTTGTCTTGAAGCTCCTAAGCAAGATGTTCTCACGTTGTGCCTAGAGTTTTCGGTAGACCTTATGTCTAAGGTCGAAAAAATTGCCGATGACTTTGGGCAAAGCATTCCAACCCAAAGCAATGTAGACAAAATAACGTACATTGAACGCTATATGAACAATGCTTTTGTTCCCGAGTTTGCTCGCACCTTATTCCAACAGAATCGTAAAGTCATCGAGCAGCAGTTAGCTGCACATGTTTTTGACCCAGTCGCAGACATCAAAAAACAGACAGTACGCGTGAGTAACCTATGCAAATCTTACATATTCATCCGTTGAACCCGGCACCGGAAAACATTACGGTGCTTCGCGGGTGGTTTTTTGAGCGGTCCAGGTTAGCAATTCGTTAAGTGTTACTCAGAAAATGAAGCCATTTGAAATTTTTAATGAATCCGATAATCTTGCTGAGAAATTGCAAGAAATAATTGACTTGCCACTTTTAGACAATTCATCAAGAATTAGAACAAGTGATGTTGCCTGTTCCCTTTCACTGGAACATTGGCACTCGGCAAGAGCGCTGCTTCGAGCAGGACTTTTGCCATCAGCACTAGTGGTTCACCGCGCACAGTTTGAGGCGCTCACCCGTTCAATTTGGCTAACTTATGCTGCTTCTAATGAGCAAATTACTAAATTAACCGCCGACTTGTCACTTGAATCAGAACAGGCGGCAAAGAATATGCCGCAAATTGCACAGATGATACAGGCCTTAGAAAAAAGCGGACCTCAACCGGCCTATGATGCTCTTGCCCGTTTCAAAGATAACAACTGGAAAGCGCTCAATTCATACGCACACGCAGGTATTCATCCAATCCGAAGACATCATGATGGCTATCCAGTCAAGCTACTTCATGATGTATTGCGTAACGCAAATGGGCTAGCAGTTGTAACCTGCATGCAAGCTGTAGTGCTTTCAGGTCAACAACCGCTACAGCGAATCCTACTAGAACTCGCTGGTAAATTTCCGGCATGTATGCCGCCACCGCTTTAACACATTACACGGCATCAAGCGAATGCTTAGCTTTGAGTTGAATGGTGGCTTGTGGTGCAGCGGCCATACATGTTAAATCCGGAATGTCGCAAAGTGGCCGGCTGCCGCCGATGGACAGTGACATATTTCAGTTGCAAATAATCCTGGTTTGCTGCGGATAATTGCAGGTCGGCACGAATGATTGCTGGTTCAGTTGCAAATAATTCCGGTTGGAGCGCTCGTCAGTTGCATTTAATCCTGGTCGAAAATTTCGCTGATTGCTGGTTTGGGGCGTTACGATTGCAGGTCGTAACAGCTAGGTGTAACAACCTGCAATCAAACAACAATAAATCGAACTCAGTTTTTTAGAACCAGTATTCTGCAGTGAAAATAGGCAAATTTCGATAGAAAACGGCCTTGCCGCCAGAGTTCAACAAAACGATTGTTTTTTGGACGCTGTATTTTTCTTTTATGTGGTGCGAAATTGGTGCTATATTGGTGCATAACCTATTTTTGAAAGGTCAGGCCATGGTAAGACAAAGCATATCCGTATCGGAACCCAATGACGAATGGTTGAAAGCCCAAGTCGCCAGTGCAGAGTACAGCAGTAAGAGCGAGGCGATTAACGACCTTATCCGGCAGGCACGGCGGCGGCAGCTTGAAATCGAGCATATTCGTTCTGAACTGATTAAAGCGGAACAGAGCGGTTTTATCGACGAGCAGCCGGACGAATTATTGGCCAACTTCAAGGAAGAAGCACGGCAAGATGGGCTCTTATAAACTTTCGAAAAATGCCCGCGCCGATTTGAAGAGAATCTGGTTATACGGCGTTAAAACGCATGGTAATCAGAGAGCCGATCAATATCATCAAGGGATGCTTGATCGTTTTGCACACATCGCTGAACAGCCTTATCTATATCAGGCCGTTGACTCTATCCGTGCTGGGTACAGGCGTAGCGTGTATGGCACCGACAGTATTTATTACCGGATCAATGACGGCACAGTCGAAATCATGACTATTTTAGGCCATCAGGATACGGAAGATTGGCTATAACAAGCAGTCGTGCCACCAGTCGCCATTTAATCATTGGGAAGTTCGGCGCTACACAATCCCGAAATGCGCGTTTGACCTAATCAGCCTTTGCAGATACTGGTTCCTTCTGAAATTACCAGTCCAAAGTCCAACGAAATTCGATTTTTTGAGTGTCCGCTTACGATAATAGCATCTGCGGAATTCTCCCAAAATCAAATAATCCGAGATGAAAATGCCGGATAAGTGCAAGAAAACCCGATTATGAAATCAAGAAACTACAGTTAGAGGATGCGTCGTGTTTCATATTCCACGTCCAATTTCTCCCGCACATTGCATAGTTTATTCAGATTGATGCCGGAAGCGGATGGATTGAGAAGCGTCGATTTCAATCCGTCTCACAGCATAAAAATAAACAATAACAGCATCATTAACGCAGTGGCACGAACGATATTGGACTTCATCGCCATGATCGAGATACTGTTTGCGCCCCACATTTTGAATTGACTCCAACTTACAAAGGCGATCCATAAAAACAGTAGGATTGCGATAATCGACTGTATCGCAGTTTTCAGTTCTTGATAGCTGACGCCGCCGGTGCTGTTTGTGAATGCAGTCGAAGGATTTATCAACGGTTGCCAGACAGTGAGGGCTGACGGTTGAACGCTATTATTCCCTCCCCCCGGACTAACAGGACCGGCACTGCCTCCGGCGGTGACATTGCCGGTAATCGGTGCCAGGTTATAACCATTAAACACCGAAATGTAATGGGTAATGGCGGTCTTATTGCCATCACTAGGGATTTGCGCGCCGTTGGATTGTAAAAACGTTTTAAGCCCTCCGACTCCGACCAGGTGAGCGCCGGCCAATAAGCCCGATTCGGTCATGACGATACCGGCTATCGTTTGGCCTACATAGTGATCCAACCCTAAATTGCTGATATAACCCCACTGCTTGATGTTGTAATCTTTGATCGCTTGGGTTTGTACTGCGGCGTTCGCTAAAAAGTCGGCTTTGTTGTGTATCCCGTTCTTCCCGGTCCAGGTACCTTTCCAGTCATTGGTATCCGGCGTGTTATCTTTAAGATAATAACCGGCATCGATCAAGGCGCTCTCCCCCATCTGATAACTGCCTAAATAACCGTATTTGTTGACGCTGGTGGGATTGCTGCTGGATTCTCTGGCACTGAGCGCCGCCAAGTAATCGCTGTATTCGGAAGCCGCCCACGCTACGCCTGAAATGAACAAAGTGATGATCAGTTGCCTGGTTTGCTTCATCACGCTTTACTCTGAGCCGGGTGGGATTTCTTGTAACTGCCCTGCCCGATAACGAAAGTAAAGCACTTGGGTCTGCGTTGGACAGCATAATGGATCGCTCGGACCCTGGACTTTCGTTTCGACCGGGAGAATTCCAGTCGTTTGCACGGGCCTGAATCCCTCCACCATGCCGGTAACCGGTACCGTCGCCAGATTCTGCCATTGATTCTGTTGTTTTGAGACAATGCTTAACTGATTCCGCCAATAAGTCGGCCCAATGATCGTCCACAACACCGCCTGTTCTAAACCGGGTTTACCGGCATCTAATTCGACCGGCATACTCTGTTGAATCTGCACTTCTTCTCGGGT
Organism: Gammaproteobacteria bacterium; assembly: GCA_018830325.1. Lineage (GTDB taxonomy): Bacteria > Pseudomonadota > Gammaproteobacteria > Methylococcales > Methylomonadaceae > Methylotuvimicrobium. Next base: position 2,468 of record JAHJSQ010000093.1, on the reverse strand, counting down.
ATCCAGCTGTTGCTTGAACAGCGCGATTAATTCCGGATCGATGGTGTCTGCCTGTCCGATGTGCACACACATGCCGAACATAACAATGACGGACAGTATCTTTCTGATCATTGCATCAGCCTCACTTGCTTAAATTATTTGAAAAACCTACGACTGAGTTTGCGTATTTTTTCGCTCTACGCTTCTGCTGTAAATTGGAACCTGGCGAATGATAACGCCCGATCGCCTCGAACCAGTCTTGGGTTTCACGGTATTCCGATGCCAGTATTTTCGCCCCGGTACGGACATTGTGGTAGGGATCGAGCGCCTGCCACGGATTGCCTAGCTTGTCTTGGTGATAGCGCCAATTGACCTGCATCAGTCCGACATCGATCGATCGGATACCGCGTTTCAAATAAAAGGTCAGTCCTTTATAGGCCGCGATTCGGGTCGGGTATCTTCTCGGGACACCCGCAATGTTCAGCGTCCACGGCCAGGGACGGGTCTGCCGGCTACGCAATCGCATTCGGCTTTCTTGCAGCGCCACGCTGTAGAGCACGCGAGGCGGTATGTCGTACTCGTGCGCAATCTGTCGGTAACTCGCCGGTATGGACTCCGCATGGAGCGGACTGCCCACTATCGACAGACCCATACCCAGAACGATTACCCATGATTTTGTAATCATCGTTTGTTACTTTTGATCCGACCTGTTCGCAGATGTTTGCTTAGAGGTTTATTGCGGTGAGTGAATCAGTATTCATTTTGAAAACTACAGGTATTGCTTGATCGAATTTTTTTGTGATTTTTAAAAGGTTGCCACGATCATGGTTCAATGTGATCTTGCCGCTTTTCAGCCGTGATGGGTCAATACCAAGGTCAATCACCCATTTTTTGATCTTTTCATCATCCTGACCCGGCTTTGTGTCGACGAAATACACATCGATCTGATTTTTGTTCAGCGAACGAGTGTCCAGCACTCGCCGAATCAACTGTTTGCATTCAAAACAGTTATCGACTTTGAGAAAAACCAACAGGCGGCTGTCCGCTGTGATCGATGACATTGTTTGGGTGCTATTGTGTGGACGTATTTTATTGATGTCGATCAGTTGAACATCGCCGTACAGTTTCCTGAATGCCTCGTTGTAGGCCGCTTGAAACGCTAGAATGCGTTCCGCATCTTCGAAGCGCATTTGCGCCCACAGTTCAGCGTATTTTTTTCGCTCCTGATCGTTTCTGGCGTGGGTTCCGAGGACTTCGATCGGCGAGATATTGGCCGGGCTTATGCTGCCGCGTATGCCTTTCATCAGCGTTTTATATCTACTCCATTCTTGTACCGACAACGACCATTGCTTGCGTTGCACGTCATCCGTTTCGACCGGTTTGATTTGGGTATCTCGATACTCGCTAGTAGTTTGCTCCGCGACCGATGGAATGATCGGCAGCGTCATCAGCGCTACGATTGAAATCACAACACCCACAACCGATTGATTCGGCATAACCATATTTACACCTTTATACACCTTGCGTTAGGACTGTATTGAGAGCACCTTGCGCTCCCCGGATTGATTCTTGATTGTTACGGTCCCCATTACCCTATTCATATCTTCGACTGTCCATTGCTCGATCGCCTGCCCTATCGTCAGTTCTACCAACTGTCCTTGATAGCGAAACACCGCATATAACTCGCTCCCCCATTGATCGACGCTGACCAAGGAAAAAGGCGCGATTGCAGGACGAGGTTTGGGTTTGGGGTTGGGTTTGAATTGCTTTACTGGTTTCCGGATTGGTTTTTTAGGTTTTAGGCGATTGAATACTTGATCGATTTGCAGTTGTTGAGAGAAAAGGCGGTCTTGTAAATCCTTGATGAGCGCGTCCTGTTGATTTTGCCGGCTGTCGTTGACTGTCTCAAATTCGCTCAGATCGGTTTGTAGCTGTTCCAGTTTTTTTAAGGTTTCGCTCGTATCCGGAGCAAATGGCAGGCTGTGCTCTGGATCGGCGTTGTGGGCTTCGGCCAATTTTTCCGTCTCGATTTCAGGTGTCTGTTCCAGTTCTTTTGCTGCGTCTATCGGCTGTGCATCGATATTTTCAGGGAGTGGCGAAAAAGAAGATCGACTATCGCTTTCCAGTTCCACTAGATTGGTTGCCGGCTCATCATCGCCTGTCGTTGTAAATAGTACGATGATGACGACAACGGCGGCCAGCGCCGCTCCACCGTATTTCGCCCAGGCCGGAATCGGTTGCAAGGCTATCGATTTGTCGTTGTTTAGGGTTTCGACGTTCTCTGGCATGGTTATTCTCCGTTAGTGGCAATACTCGTGTTGGCATTGCGATTGTTCGGTTCTGCGGTTTGTGCGTATTCTGATTAATTTGAACACTGATTCTGGACGAACGTGAACACCTAAAACCTAACGCATCGGTGGACGTGAATTTTTACGCCAAGTGTTCAACTTGAGTCAAGGAATTCATTTTTTTTCGCATCGATTCTCCTT
>JAHJSQ010000092.1 GCA_018830325.1 Gammaproteobacteria bacterium | reverse complement strand
CCATTCACCATTCACCATTCACCATTCACCATTCACCATTCACCATTCACCATTCACCATTCACCATTCACCATTCACCATTCACCATTCACCATTCACCATTCACCATTCACCATTCACCATTCACCATTCACCACTCACCATCCACCTTTCATCTTTCATCTTTCATCTTTAATCTTTAATCTTTCACCTTATCCACTCATGCAACCGGCCGGTTCTGCCGTTGAGCATACCAACGCATGAAATAACCTTTAGGCAAATGCACACCGTTGCGCACATAGAATAGATTATATTCATTATTAAGCGTTGCATTCAGCAAGCGCCGCGACGCTCCTGTACCGCAAAACAAAATTTGATCGCCGACTTTAATTCGATAGTCGTCGGGGGGAAGCACGCTTATCACCTCCCCCGATTTAACGACAAAGGCAATCAAATCAAGTTTTCGATTAAAATTATCGGGATGCTTTAAAATATCTCCCAACAACACCTGCTCCCCTTCCTCCAGGCATGCAGCAACTGCGCTACAGCGGTCTCTCTCAATATCCACTGTGATTAAATGCGGCTGCCTACGCCCGATTTTTTGCTCGAGCTGCTGAATCACCTTCGCCATATCCTCCTTTCTACCCGGTTCGTCTTTCAACAAATGCTGAAAAAAAGGCTTTAATAGCGGGGCAACCAGCAAAAATAAAACACGCCGCGCGGTCACCAACGTCGGCTGCATAATCATATCGATTTGCGACGCCTCGAAAGCAATTCGATTTTCATGGCGATTTTGCCGAACCAAGGTAAACAAGTTGCCATTCAGTTTACGCGCATTCAGCAATATTCCCAGATTATGCCCGTCATCGTCGGTTCCCGCCAAAATCCCTACGGCATTTTCTATTCCGGCCTGCGCCAAGGTTTTAGCCGTGGTCCGTCCCACGATGTAACTATCGATCCCCTCTTCTTCGCTACAGTCATGCGGATCAATAACCACCGTCTTCATGCCTTGCTTGACCAAGGCATGATTGATTTCATGTCCCATCCGTCCGTAGCCGCAGACAATCCATTTTCCGAACGGCGGCTTAATAGCATCGCTGAGGCGAACCCGGGGCGCCCTGACTAGCCAGTTATTCAACGGATAAAAGCTAGGATGCGTCATCGTCGTCACCAACACCTTCGCGAACATTTTGAACGGATCGACGATATGAACCTCGCCCCCCAAATTCGCTAGCGTTTCTTCGAAAACATCGACCTTTGACAACGTAATAATTCTGATACTCGGATTCAACAAACGCGCCAATGCAGAAATTTTTAGATTAATCTCTTCGTTATTGGTAATCGCAACAATCGCTTGGCAATTGCGTCTTCTGATGCCTGCTTCAAGTAAATGCTTAGGCACGCTTGCATCTGCGCATAAACCCGGCATCGGCACCCGGTAATCCCTCAACGTCAACGCCCTAATCCGATCCTCATCGCCATCGATGAAAACTGCCGGAACACCATAATCGCTTAAACCGCGAGCCAGTACGCTACCGGTGTCGCCGAAACCGCAGATAATAAAATAAGGCTCGGAAATCCTAAGCACCTGCCGAGAAAACTTTCGCTCCTCCACCGCTCGCACAAAGAAAGGGTTCTGGAAAAGTCTTACGATACTTCCTATCGCATAAAACCAGGTAATCACGCTCACATACAGACAAACCATCGCCCAAAGCCTTTGAGCATCGTTAAATTCAAAAGGAATTTCTCCAAAACCGGTCGTCGTCGCGGTATAGGTCATAAAATAAAACGCGTGAAATACACTTAAGTATTGGGGCTTACCGCCGACTTCATGACCGGGAATAAAGACCATTCCCAAAATTGACACGGCATAAACCGTAATCAAAGCCATCACGGGCCTGCGCATTTCGCGCATGACAATAAAACTGACTCGGCTTAAATCGGTACTTTCCGCCATGCGCTACCCCTCTGTTAAATCGTTCATTACAACCGAGACATCAGCGTATCGGATACCAAAATAATGACGGATATAAAATTAGCCAGCAAAGCCCCGCCGCTTAGCGAAATAATGCTTACCATTACATCGGGCGTCAATCCGGTTTCGGTTACATGAATAACAACGGTCCAATATGTAGCAGCCGCCACCAAGTGCAGGTCGGCAACCAGACTAGTCGCCAGTAACACAGCGCCAATTTGCGAGCGATCGCCCAACTTTAAGCCGGTCGCAATAAAATTAACGACGATAATCGCAAACAGCTCAAAAACATTATGATGCTCGGGATTATCCATCTCCCCTAGAAAGAATCCGAAATTCAAGGTTAATGACAATACGATAAAAAAACCGAAAACGACTTTCTCAAAATTCATCTAAATTATGCTCCGGAATATAAATCAAACTGTGAATGTTATCCTAATCTGTATTAGAATTAGAAAGATATTAACAATCGATAAAAAATCACAACGCTGACTGATATTTATTGTTAAAATTGTAAGCTTTGAATTACAAACCGGAGAATTACAATGGCATTAACCGCAATGGACCTTGTTGCTGCCGCTAAGAAAAACATCAAAGAAGTGGATGTTGCGTCGGCAAAATCAGATTTTTCCAAATATTTAGTTCTAGATGTCCGAGCGCCCGGTGAATTTGTTGCCGGTTCTCTGCCCGGAGCCATCAACATTTCGAGAGGTGTTTTGGAATTTAAAATTGCTAGCCACCCGGATTTCGAAAATAAACAAGATACCGATATTTTAGTTTATTGCCAGACCGGCGGACGCTCGGCACTAGCTACCGAAGTGCTTAATAAAATGGGTTATAGTAAAGCCGTCAGCCTAGAGGGCGGATATCAAGCTTGGCAAAAAAGCGACTCAGCCGACGAGTAAATGCCCGCTGTTGAATCGTTAAGATTGGATAAATGGCTATGGGCTGCGCGCTTCTTCAAAACGCGCAAGCTCGCCGCCGATGCAGTGTCCGGCGGCAAGGTTCACCTGAATAATCAAAGAACCAAACCAGGCAAAGAAATTGCCACCGGCGCCAAGCTTTCCATCCATAAGGATCAATATAGCTGGGACATTACCGTCATCGGCCTAAACAGTCAACGCCGCCCTGCATCCGAAGCGGCGCTACTTTACGAAGAAACCGCGGAAAGCCGAGAAAAACGGCAACAATTAATTATTCGTCAACGCGAAGAACAGGCCAATTTCGAACGCTTCGAAAGACCCTCCAAACCGAACAAAAAAGACCGTCGCTTGATTCACCGCTTCAAACGAGGCTGACCCCTATGGGCCGCCTCAATCACAAACAAGTTGGAGGCTTGGGCAGCCCGGCCAGTTTACACGCAGACATCAACGGCCCATCCGGAAACAATCGTTGCAAATAACGGCTATTGCCCTTTTCCGAACCTAAATGCTTAGCTACTGCCTTAGTAAAAACCCTGGCGTTTGGCAAATGTTTAAATTGAAGATAATAGCTCCTAATAAAATATATGATTTCCCAATGAGCATCGGTTAATGTAATCGAATTGGCCTTAGCAAGATCGCGCGCCACAGCCTCGTCCCAGTCATTCATATCGACCAAAAACCCTTGCTCCGTTAGGGCGGGAAATTCTTCTTCGGCATTCAGCACCATGACAAAGACTGCTGATGCGTAACGGCTAATTCGACCCACTCGGCATATTCAATAACCCTGATTCCGTCAACTAAATCAGCTTGGTCGATACCGAACAAGGCCAAATCATCGGATAATGAACATAAATAACAAATTTTAGCCGATTGCTTTAAAATCTTCGCCTTACTCCCTCCCTCGATCAGACGAAGTATTGACGAGCCTATAAAAACCACAGCATCGCCGACCTCAATACGCTCCAAAACGGCATCCACTTCGGATGACTGAAAAATCAAATGCAACATACTGATTATTCGATATGTGTTAACTTAAGACCCACCAATCCGACAACGACCAGGACAATGGAAAACAACCGCAAAATTTCGGCGGACTCCTTAAAAAGCACGATGCCGATAACGGCAACGCCGACCGCGCCCATGCCGGTCCATACCGCGTATGCAGTACCCAGCGGTAACGTTCTAATAGACAACATAAGCAAATAAAAACTGGCCGCACCAAAAACGATTGTCATTAAACTTGGCCAAAGACGAGTAAAACCTTGGTTATACTTTAAGCTCAATGCAAAAACAATTTCCGCCAAACCGGCACATAACAACAAAAACCAAGCCACGCGCTTCAATCCTTCATAGACTTATTAATTAAATATTCTACAATATCAAATCGTTTGATAGACCGACTGCACATCGATTTTCAGCCTACCACATTAATACTCAGAATGTTTTGACGGGTTTCTGCTCCGACAAAAAACCCGCCATCTCAGACCCTCGATGCTTGCAGCGACTCAAACAGCACATCGGCGCAGAACCATGCTTCGCCATAAAGGCTGTACTTTTATAACTTATTTACACCCCATTATGAACAAGCAATCGGATCACATCGTACGCGACCAACGACAGATCATCAATCATCTGGCACTGCTGATTAACGAGAAGGCCCTAATCAATCTAAACATCGGCAATAACGAATCGTTCATCACCACATTAATTGCCATCAATAAGGACACACATAGCCTTCTGTTCGATCTCAGCCCTAAGGAATACCAAAACAGACAATTACCGGATACATCAAATGCGGTCTTCCGCACCGTATTGTCGGGCATTAAAATAAAATTCGAGGGCAAAGACATCGTCAAAACTCGCTATCAAGGCGACACCGTTTTTGCAATGCCGATACCTGAAAGCATGCTGTGGCTGCAACGCCGTCAATTTTACCGAATTAAATCGCCGCTTTCGAAAGCCAGCCATCTAAAACTCAGCGTTGAAGATCAAGTCATTCCACTTCGTCTCTACGATATTAGTATCCCCGGCTTTTCCTTGTTAAACGATTCGGAACCGCTTAACCAAATATTAACGCCCGCTCAAACCTTTAAAAATTGCCGATTGACCTTGGCCGATCTAGGAGAAGACGCGGTCGATTTTATAGTGCTATACCGCATACCGTTAAACCCGAATAAGCCGGACAAAACCATGAAAATAGGCTGCCGACTCACCTCGATATCACCCGCCTTCGAATCCTGTATACAACGCTATATGCAACAAATCGAACGAGAACTTAAACAAAAAACCTAAACGAAAATGTCCTTAACACTCGACAGTAAACTCTATACGGTTTCACAACTCAACCGGGAAAGCAAACGAGTGCTTAACGAGCATTTTTTCTCGGTGCGAGTAGAAGGGGAAATCTCTAATTTAAGTACTCCCTCTTCCGGCCACATTTATTTTTCCTTGAAAGATAATGCCGCGCAAATCCGTTGCGCGATGTTCAAGACCCAACTGCGCCGCCTCAAGTTTAAGCCGGCGAACGGACTGCAAGTGATTGCAACCGCACAAGTCACCTTATACGAGCCTCGCGGCGATTATCAGCTAGTCGTCGAAAACCTCGAGGAAACCGGGGACGGCGCACTGCGCATGGCCTTTGAAGCGCTTAAGCATCAATTATCGAAGGAAGGACTGTTCGACGCCTTGCGCAAAAAGCCTCTACCGACACTGCCTCATCGCATCGGCATCATTACCTCTCCTAGCGGCGCTGCAATCAGAGACATTCTGACCGTGCTAAAACGGCGCTTTCCGGCTATTCCGGTCGTTTTGTATCCGGTTTCGGTGCAAGGAGATAACGCCAAACACGATATTGTCCGGGCATTGAATCTGGCCAACACGCTCGACCAATGCGACGTATTGATCCTCGGCCGCGGCGGCGGCTCTCTGGAAGATTTGCAAGCCTTCAACGAAGAAATCGTCGCGCGCGCAATCGCGGCAAGCGCCATCCCGGTTATCGCCGGCGTCGGCCATGAGATTGACGTGACGATCGCCGATTTTGTTGCCGATCTTCGCGCCGCAACACCTTCCGCCGCCGCCGAGCATGCGGTTCCCGATCAGCGAGAATGGCAAAGTCGTTTTATTGCGCTGGAAACCAAACTTTCGCAACATCTCGGCAGACAACTTACGCAAAAAACACAAACTTTAGCCTGGCTCGATAAGCGGCTAAAACAACAACACCCCGGCCAAAAACTAGCTGCTAACGCCCAACGCCTTGACGAACTGGAATTAAGACTCACCCGTGCGACTCGGCGCAAACTGCTGCAATGTCACTCGAACCTCGACACTCAATCGGCAAAGCTACATAACCAATCGCCTGAACGCATAATCAACAGCCTTACCCTACAACAACATTATCTTCAGCAGCGTCTCAATAACGCCTGGCAACGAAAATTCGAACACTTACATCAGCGACTCAACCAAGCCGGCCAAACGCTTCATGCGGTCAGCCCATTGGCAACGCTGAACCGCGGCTATGCACTCGTCACCGACACGGAAACCGGCGCAGTAATTCGCTCGACAGGGCAAATCGAAAAAAACGCTGTTGTATTGACTCGTTTAGCCAATGGACGATTTACCAGTCGCGTGGAAACGATTACCGAGGATTAAAAAAACTCCGCACCAAAATTAATCCGCGGAACGAATCATCGACACTTTCCTCTCTTTTGATCGAAAAACCGTCTAAGAATAAAAGGCATGGGTTGTGTCTATCGAGGACCGCCGTAAACCCATCCATGGGGGCTTGACGGCAGCTCCCTGCTGCCGACATCCTCGCTAGCCACACCCCACGCCTTCACAAAATTAGCCATTTTTTGAGTATAAAGGTTGTATTAGCCAAGCAACGGCCACTGCTGAATAACCCGATAATCAACGCCTCCAGGCGCGGAACAGGATTCAACTAAACAAAAAGTATTGGAATGCCAAATAATCGGCTCGAATTCCGTTTGTACCGATTGCTTGGCTTTTCTTATTAGTGTTACATGAGGCCGATACGAACGCTCATCAATCGGATGGTCGAACGATGAAACCATTGTCGACAAATGCTCGGCCAAAATCATCGCCTTATCGTCCGGATTAGTGCTAGTTAAGCATATTATGCCGGGCTTTCGCCAAAAACTAAGCTCATCGAAATGGATCGTGACCGGCTCAAGCTTTTTCATTTCGTCGGCGGCCTGAACCATCGCCGACTCGAGCGCGTCGTCAACAGCCCCTAAAAATACCAATGTGACATGAAGGTTACCCGGATTAACCGGCCTATCTCCAGGCTTTAATAAACGATGCGCCAACTCTTCGCATTGCCTTCGGATTGCCTCATCCGGCCACAACGCAAAAAACAATCTTTTCACGATTATTCAGCCTAAAAACAACTAAAGTAATCCAACATCAATTCTTCGCAATTGAAAAACTGTCTGGGCAATTTAAAATAGATATAGAGTCTCATAACGAATTCAGATAAAACACCGAATACAGCTAATCTGGACATTGCGACCCACAAGCGTGAACTGCTTTTTGGTGAACTTCGCCATATTCCGACAGCCCACCAAAGCACAGGCGCTGCCAGAATAAAATGAATATTCCACCAACTCGAGACACTAATGCCCCCGGTCCAAACCCAATAATCCGCTCCATATAAAGCTCCATTCAGGACCACAAAAAAAGGCCAAAAAATCCGCCACAATTGAAATTCGCCTAACCACCCTGCCAATAAATACTGGTAAGGCTCGTCGGTCGAAAGCGGGGTTTCAGTAGCATCCTGCTCCGGAAACGGTGCGCTAATATACAATACCGCATAAAGACAAACAGCTACGATACACAGCTCGACAAGCCCGATCAGGCTGCCTTGTGCGATAATCAACGCTAAAGTATTGATGAACATGAGCAAGCAACCTCGAAATAAATTGACGGCTAGACGATAATTAAATGACTTAATAAATATTGCTGCAGACCGAATTGTTTAGCGGGACGGGGTTTGCTACCCATGCGCATCAAGCTAAGCGGAGCACACCGCTGCCAAATCGCTACCGACCTCTTCCGGCAAGTCTAAACAGCGTAGCCCGAATGCAGCGTAGCGCAATCCGGGCTACATGCTTTTACCTTTCGCACTTGAAATTTCGGCATTGCCTAAGGAGGCACCGGGATGTTCGGTCCTCACCTAACGCTAGGAGAGGGACCTACACGGACGTATTCACCCAGCACCTAAATTCCATAGCTCGTTGGCTATGGTTAACTTCCTTTGATAATTTAGGTGCTGGGTTCACGGCGTCCTGTCAAGCGAGTTACCGAACCTCAGCAATTCCCAATTTGAGAATAAAAAAGGGTGCGGAGTGTACTTGGCGAGGATGTCGGCGGCAGGGGCAGATTTTTGCTCCTCGGCAATTGCTGAGTTACAAGGATGCAATGAATGCAGAAAATGCAGGAGCATTTTTCTGCCCGGATTGCCCTAATACACGCCATACTTGGCGTTTAGCCGCCGTCAAGCCCCCATGAATGGGTTTACGGCGATCCTCGACAGGCATACCCCGAACACGGAGAAATTTCTCAAACTGGGAATTGCTGACCGAACCCGCTACAAAATTCATAGCTCCAGGAAGTTATTTTTCACGAAATCCTTAGGCTAAACCGGAACGTTGGGGATGGGTTAAATAACCCGCCCCGCATGAGTATAAAGGTAGTAAAAGATGCACGAAGCGCATTCTACGATTCGCGCTTATGCCCCAGACTCATCCGGCCATGCAACGATTTCTGCCCATTTGCTTGGCTTTATAAAGCGCCTTGTCAGCCCGATCGAAAATCGATTCGGCCGTGTCCCCTTCTCGGAATTGACTAATGCCGCAGGACAAGGTGATAGTAAGAAACCCGTTACCTGAGTTGAAACGTGTTTTTTCGATAATTTTTCGCAACTTATTGGCCAGTGTCAATGCTGATTCCTGATCGGTTTCAGGAAGCAACATTGTAAACTCCTCCCCCCCGAAGCGCGACAAAAAATCCAAGTGCCGGCAATTTTCACTCAATAATTTAGCAATGATTTTCAACGTCTTGTCGCCGGCTTTATGGCCCAATGTATCGTTAATTTTTTTAAAATGATCGATATCCCAGATGATCAGCGTCAATGGGCTTTTATGTCTATTCCAACGAGTTATTTCAAGCTCGAGACGATTATCGTAAGCCATCCGATTACCGAGCCCTGTCAAAGGATCGCGTAATGCCCTATCAAGGGCTATCGATAATTTTAATTTCAGATCGCTCGATTCGCTTTCCATGCGTTTAATTTTATCGGTCAATTCATTCAGCTGTCGCTCGGTTTTTTGCCTTGCATTTTCCTCATTTTCCCGATGGTGCAAAATCTCCTTATTGATTAGAGCAATACGGGTACCGATCAACTGCTTAAGCGGTTCCAATGTGGTTGCTTTAGCAGAGCTGTCTTGTAATTCCTGCATTTGCGTCGAAACAAAGCGATCGAGTTCGTTACGGTTAATCTGGGTTTGTCGATTCGCGTCATTCGCACCGATCGCTTGCAAGCCTAACTCGGTTAATTGCTCGGTTAATTCGGACAAAAAATCCTTAATATCTTGTTGTTCGGATTGAATATGGTTTTTAATTTTAACTAGCAGCGAAACATAATCGTTCAATAATTGCTTGAACGAAGAAGCCGAAGACTGATTTTGCAGCCGCACTTTTAACCGCTCGGTCGATTCCTCGAACTCGAACGGAATCTCAATATCTTCTAACAATAATAAAAGCTGCTGACTGAGTATCTCGGTTTTGATTTTGTCGGCGTGACCCGATGGCGCGAAGGAAGACGCTATAGATTGAGGCTCAGTTGCATTGACCAAGGCCAAAAATAACTCATCGTTGGTTTTAAATTCACCGCTTTCGAATTTTTGCTGCAATAGCGTTAAAGCCTTTACGGTCTTGTCATCGGAATATAATTTGAGCAAATAATCAAACAAAAGCGCTGCATCGAAAGCACTCATCCCGGAATCACCGATATTGAATGAAAACTTGGTCAAGCCTTCGAGTTCTATTTTTAATTGCGCACTCTTCACCCCGGATTTAACCGTTTTATGAATCCGCATCAAAAAAGGGTCGAGTTGATGATTCAACCCTTTCGCCGCTAAAGTCAGCCGGGCTATTGTTTTACAAAGCAGTACTTCGTTTTCTTGCGTTTGCTTGTCGGCAGTTTCTTGCTCGTGCAGCAACTTAAAATACTTACCTTTCCATTCGCTATCGAAATCTTTCCTAGACCAAACAACCATCGAACAAACCTCTGATTTAACCCATAGCCATCGGGCGGTTAATATTATTGACTGGAACTTTCCTTTTCTATTAGACGATTCATAACTTCAATCATGTTTTGCTGAGTCTTGGCCAGCGACCCGCTTGTACGGTACTTACCGTTAATAATCAAGGCTGGAACTCCATTGACGCCATAACGAGCCGCCATGGTTTTAGCTTGGCGCACTTTGTAATCGACAGGAAAGGAGTTATAAGCATTGCGGAAATCAACCTCAGTAACGCCATGTTCGCTAAAGAACTTAACCAGCTGATCCTCGCTTTCCAATTTTTGTTTTTTGTTCTGAATCGCATCGAAAAAATCGGCATGCACCTTATCGACGACACCTAGCGCTTCCGCAGTAAAATACGCCTTGGCATGTTTTTCCCATAAACTACTAAAGATAGCCGGCTGCCGGATAAAATCAACATTATCGGGCTTAGTTTTTAGCCATTTGTTCAAATGAGGTTCCAAATGATAGCAATGCGGGCAGCCGTACCAAAAGAACTCGATCACTTCGACCTTATCGGGGTTTTGAGTCGGTTGTGGCGTAGACAAGACTTCGTAACCCGGAGGTTCTGCATTTACCAGACCGGCTAAACCAAATAGCACAAAAAAAACACTAACAACAATTTTATTATTTAACATGATTCAAGTTCTCCTTAAAATACAGGCTCGATAAAAACATATTGACGCCAAAAAAGGCAAATAACGTGACAAAGAAACCGACAATCGCCCACCAAACTATCAAATTACCATTCAAACCTTTACCCAGCTTTAACATCTTCCGGTTATAAAATATTAAAGCTGGGCAAAAATGACATATCAGGAAATTTAATTTTACCGATCCGCTAAGGATTTCGTGAAAAATAACTTCCTGGAGCTATGAGTTTTGTAGCAGGTTCGTTAACTCGCTTGACAGGACGCCGTGAACCCAGCAGCTAAATTATCAAAGGAAGTTAACCATAGCCAACGAGCTATGGAATTTAGGTGCTGGGTGAATACGTCCGTGAGGCTTGACGGCGGCGACCGATTGCCATGGATGGCATGAATGCAGATTTTGCATTACGCCATGGATGGCGTGTATTAGGGCAATGCGGGCAGAAAAATGCACCTGCATTTTCTGCATTCATTACATCCTTGTAACTCAGCAATTGTCGAGGAGCAAAAATCTGCCCTGTCGCCGACACCTGCCAATCGAGTTACCGAACCTGCTTACCTTGCATTAAAAATAGGGAGGTTATTTATGACCAAATCCTAAATAAACGACCGAACGGACTTGCCGTTCGGTCGTTACACAAGCACACGGATCGTAAAAAATGCGCTTAACCGGAGGATTACATCAGCGGTCTAAGTCGCCTTATAAAAGCAACGGGGCATTGCTTACTTCATGACCGAAATATGATAAGAAACCGCTTTGATTTCGCGTTCAGTCATTTTTTTGGCAATCATATGCATCATATTTTCCGAGTTATTACTCCTCTCGCCGCTTTTGAAATCGATGAGCGTCTTGATCAAATAATCGGCATGCTGCGACTTAAGCGTCGGAAATGCTGCCGGCCTGTTCCCTTCTCCAAACGGACCGTGACAAGCGATGCAAGCAGATACCTCGCTCGCCAACACCCCATTCCGGTAGAGATCGCTACCTAAGGCCAATAGCTCTTTGATGTCTTCACTTGCAGAAGCCTCGCTGTCATCTTCATCGTCATCTTCGTCTTTTTGTAAGACCGGCAGACTATTCGTAGAAATCTTTTGCTCGGCATAATAGGCGGCGATATCGGCCATATCTTTATCGCTCAAGCCCATCGCGATCGGACTCATCATCGGATTATTTCGCTCGCCGCTTTTGAAGGCATTTAGCGTCTTGATCAGATAAGAGGCATGCTGTTGAGCTAACTTCGGGAAATTGGTTACGGCACTATTGCCGTTTTCGCCGTGACAACCCGCGCAGGCGGTCGCTTTTTCTTTTCCTGCCTTACTATTGCCTTCTGCATGTAGAATGACCGGCTGACTCATGAACGACAGAGCAATTGAAAGTGCCAATAGTTTATTTTTCATTAGATTCCCCTTCCGGAATAGTATAATTCTAGCGTTTACATTTTAATTATCTAACCGGCTCTTTTGTCCGATAGCAGCATTGCAAAAAACAGTTATACCCATGGTTAAATCAAAATTCGGCACCAGGACACTTGCAAATGACTCACAGCCTCAATTGCCTATCATTTAAAATCATAGCAAATTGAGGGACGAAAAAGAGAGCCAATAGCATTATTGTCAAACAAAATAGCTTCGTCACAAAAGCCAAAAACATGTCCGCTCGAAGTATAAATCAAAAAGCCGATACTAACGGTTTTTCATGGACCGTGCCGACTTGCGAATCCAAAAGGCCGACAACTAAACCCCTCAAGCGGTACACGCCTATCGTGTCTATCCGGAAATTTTACTCTAAATACCCTAGCTAAGCGAGATAACGATGAATCCAGTGTATCATCAAGCAAAATTCATAAACAGCGCCCCTCACGTTAAAGACGCCCCCGAGGATATAGGACTCGAAGTCGCATTTGCGGGCCGCTCCAACGCGGGTAAATCCAGCGCAATCAATACACTGACCGGTCAAAAATCTTTGGCGCGTATCAGTAAAACCCCTGGAAGAACTCAATTATTGAATTTTTTCTCGATAACGGAAACCACCCGCTTTGTCGATTTACCGGGCTATGGTTATGCCAAAGTTCCCTTGGAAATCAAAAAACAATGGCACCGCATGATCGAAACCTATCTAAATAATCGCAAAACGTTATGCGGCATTGTGCTGGTGATGGATATTCGCCATCCACTGACCGAATTCGACCGCCAAATGGTAGACTGGTGCAAACAAACCCGTTTGCCTTTACATATCCTGCTAACTAAAGCCGACAAATTGAAATTCGGGGCTGCAAAAAACACCTTATTAGCAGTACAAAAAGAAATTTCCGGAAATCAAGTCCCAGTTACTGTTCAATTATTTTCGGCATTAAAAAGACAGGGCGTCGACGAAATCCATCAATTACTCGATCAATGGCTGAACTTTGAATCGTCATAAACTCGAAATAATTTCGATGCTTCTTACGCTTTTTCAACATGAATCTGAATTCGGCAACTTAAAGATGTAGCACACGAAACTCTTGAATTAAGATTTTCGTCGTAAATAACTTCCCTATTTTACGGAGGCTTCGGTTACTCGATTGGCTGGTGTTGACGGCAGGGAAACCGCCGTCAAGCTTACAAGGACGTATCCCCCCAGCACCTAAACTCCATAGCCCATTGGCCATGGTTAATTGCCTTAGATAATTTAGATGCGGGGCCTGTCAAGGGGAGTTGCCGAACCCTCGGCAATGCGCCCATATATCTGACGTTATTTATCACGAAACCTTAAACTCTTTTTCTTCTTGTTCTTCATGGTGAAATACTTTTTCTAGGATCAAGACGACATCGACTTCAGATATTATATTCAACACCTTCGCGTGCCATGTTTATCTCTATACCTAAATTTTGATTCTGTTCGAGCAATTGACTATAGATGTTATCCAAATCCATATCGGTGCGATTAGGTTCGTGATGGGTAAAAAACAAGCGCTTAACATTAGACTGGACCGCCAAGTTTAGCCCTGATTGATAGGTTCCATGCCCCCACCCCCTTTTAAACACATACTCTTCCTCGGTATAGGACGCATCGACAATCAATGCATCGACACCATGCATAAAGGCGCACACTTCGATGAACCTTTCATCGATCATGGATTGAAAAGGCTCGTATTCCTGATCTTCGGGCTGGTAAATATTAAACAACGGCTCGTAATCGCCGGTAAAAAAAACTGACCGGCCGTCACACTCGATGCGATACCCGAAATTTAGAACAGGATGATTCAACAATAACGGTGTAATTTGGGCATCGCCCACCATAATGCTTTTACCTGGCATCAAAGTCACATAACGAACAGTTGCTTTTAACTCGGCCTCCCGAATCGGAAAAAAACTGTATTGTAATTGAACAGCCAACGCCCTTTGTATGCCTTGTTGAGTCACTGGATCCAAGCCGCCGTAAATTGTAATCTGATTACCCGAAATAAACGCCGGCGTAAAAAAAGGCAGTCCTTGAATATGATCCCAGTGCGTGTGGGTAATGAAAATATGCGCATCGACCGGCTTGTCCTTATCCAGTTGTTGCGATAACGAATAAATACCGGTACCCGCATCGAGAATAATTAACTCCCCGCTATCGGTACGAATTTCTATGCAGGTAGTATTCCCGCCATATTTGACAGTATTAGGCCCCGGTGTCGGAATGGAACCACGGACGCCTCTGAACTTCAATTGCATGCAATTCCTCGATTCAGCGTTGAAAATATATGTTTCGCACTTCAAATGTCGGGAGTACTTAGGGTTTGATTATAAAAATACCCATATCATCATCGTAGATCAAAATTCGGCACTGCCGGAATTTGAAGTGCAAAAGCTATAACCCCCCTATTTTAAGAAGGATTCGATCGCTCGACTGACTGTGTCTGTCGCATAAAGCGCCTACTGAAGGCACCCTAATACACGCTGCCATACAGAGCGTAATGCAAAAATTATGTACACTCCCGAACCTAAATTACAATTGAGCTATCACTTGCAACTAATCATCATTAAAGCCTCTGTTCTAATCGTGCTCAAATCACCTAACGAAACGATCAGTTCCTCCAAAGACAAACCGAACAACGAGAACTGCGCTTCCGAATACTTATCGATTACCGGATTACCGCCGTCACCAAAACGCAAGATTTTACTGATTTGATTAGCTACAGCAACACTATCGCGCAAGACGTCGGAGCCGTCCTCATCGTGATGATGCTCGATCGCAGCACCGATGTCTTCAGAAAAGCACCACTTATCAATTAGCAGCTTACCCAAACGAGCATGATCGATACCTAAATACTCCCGCTCCATCAAATGTAAAGAAACACTCCGCTTACGGCTTTCCATCAACGCATTACTAAAGGATTCGGGCAAACACTGCGCAAAAACCAACTTTCCAAAGTCATGCAATAAACCGGTAACGAAATAATCGCTGCATTTATTTGGCGATAAGCCTTGTCGCTCGGCGAGTAATTTTGTGATCAATGCGGTAGTCAAAGAGTGCATTAAAAAACCATTGGCATTTAAGCCCGATTTTTTATCGGGCTTAAGAACACCTATTGCCGCAATGGCTAACGCCATGTTCTTGACCGTATTGATTCCAAGATGGACAACAGCGCGCATTATCGAATTGATTTTATGAGGCAACCCGTAATAAGGGGAATTAATGATTTTCAAAATCTTGACCGTCATCACCGGGTCGCATTCGATAATTTGCACAAAATCCTTGGCGGAAGATTGATTGTCACCGGCTAACTTTAAGATACTTTGCACGCTTTTCGGAAAAGCAGGCATACTCTCCACAAACATGAATAACTTGTTGTCGACAGCGGCAACCATTGGGAATACTCTCTTTAGATAAATGTCATGATGTGAGTACCAACACAACTTTTTAAGGCCGTGTCATGCCGGCATAGACTAACGAAGTCTTGTCACAAGGACACGAAATACCGAAAAGCGTGCTATATATGGGGTCAGAACTTAGGATTTCGCGGCAAATAACATCCTGTAACTATCCGCTTTGTAGCAGGTTCACTTGTTTCCTTGACAGAACGCCGAAATTTGACCGGCAAAGAGTATAGTTACGATAAGTTAAGCATAGCAGAGAAACGCTATCGAAAAGAAATACCGGAAAGAGAGCCCCAAAGATAAGAATTCATTCAATGGGGCTTGAGGAAAAGAATCAGTCCATTTAAGAGGGGGAGGGGAATGGACTGACCCAACGTCATAACTGACGTATAACATTATGATTTAATAATATTGGAAAAGTTCAATCCTTATAAAAACGTAATGCGCCTAAAAAAGACTAATGCGCCTCATCCCAATTCAAACCGGTACCGATATCGACGATCAACGGCACATCGAGCGTTGCCGCAGAACTCATCAAATCCCTCAATCTTTCGATACAATTGGTCACGGCCGATTCGGCGATTTCAAAAATCAGTTCGTCATGCACCTGCATGATCATTCGGGCATCGGGCGAGTCTGTTTGTAGCCAGCGATCGCAAGCAATCATCGCTCGTTTTATAATATCGGCGGCTGTACCTTGCATCGGTGCATTGATTGCGGTTCGTTCAGCGTATTGACGGCGCGCGGGGTTGCGCGAATTGATTTCCGGCAAATAAAGCCTACGGCCGAATAAAGTTTCGACATACCCCTGTTTTTTCGCCAACTTCCGGATGTTATCCATGAACGCCTTGACACCGGGATACCGCGCGAAATACAAATCGATATAAGATTGCGCCTGCCCTCTAGTCAAGCCCAATTGCTGTGCCAAGCCGAACGAAGACATGCCGTAAATCAATCCGAAATTGATCGCTTTAGCCGAACGCCGCAAATCGGCGGTAACTTGCTCGGGCTCGACTCCGAAGACCTCGGCCGCGGTCGCGCTATGAATATCCTGCCCTTGTTTGAAAGCTGCCAACAGACCGGCATCGCCGGACAAATGCGCCATGATGCGCAGCTCGATTTGTGAATAATCGGCCGCAACCAACACATAGCCCGGCGACGCAATGAAAGCCTGCCGTATTCGCCTGCCTTCGGGAGTGCGAATCGGAATATTCTGGAGATTGGGATCGGACGAAGACAAACGGCCGGTCGCCGCGACCGCTTGATGATAAGAGGTATGCACGCGCCCGGTTTTCGGATTAACCTGTTGCGGCAATTTATCGGTATAAGTCGATTTCAGCTTGCTGGTTGTGCGATGCTCGAGAATCAAACGAGGCAACGGATAATCGGCGGCCAATTCCTGCAGCACCGATTCGTCGGTCGACGGCTGCCCGGTCGGAGTTTTTTTCAGTACCGGCAAATTCAACTTATCGTAAATAATACTTTGAATTTGCTTTGGCGAGCCCAAATTGAATGCCTGCCCTGCCAGGTCGTGCGCATGCTGCTCGATCGAGGCAATCTGGGCGGCCAACTCCTGGCTCTGCTGCGCCAGCATTTCGGTATCGAGCAATACCCCGTTTCTCTCGATACGCGACAACACCTCGACCAGAGGAATTTCGATTTCTCGATACAATTGCACCAACGGCGGATTTTGGTCGAGTTTTTCACTCAGAACTTCATGTAAACGCAAGGTGATGTCGGCATCTTCGGCAGCATAAGGCGTCGCCTGTTCGATAGCGACTTCCTGAAACGGAATCTGTTTCGCGCCCTTCCCCGCAACATCTTCGTAATGTATCGTCGTATAGTTAAGATATTTCTTCGCCAAATCATCCATGTTGTGCTTAGTCGCGTTACTGTTCAACACATAGGATTCGAGCATGGTATCGTGAGCAATACCTCGCAGTTCTATGCCGTGATTAGCCAGCACGTTAGCATCGTATTTAAGATTCTGTCCCAATTTGGCTTTATTCGGATTTTCCAGCAGCGGCCGCATTTTTTCCAATACGGCGGATCGATCCAATTGCTCCGGTGCATCCGAATAATCGTGCGCGACCGGCAAATAAGCGGCATGTCCCGCTTCGACCGCAAACGATATTCCGACGACTTCGGCGCGACTGTAATCAAGACTGGTCGTTTCGGTATCGAACGCAAACAACTCGGCCTTGTCGAGCCGCTCGAACCAACGTTCAAAATCGTGTTCGGTCAAGATTGTTTCATAGCGCGCCTCAATCGCTTGTGGACTTTCAACAGCTTTCGCATCCCGGCCGGAGCCGACATCGCCGGACTGTTCCAGTATTTTCAACCAAGTCGTAAAACCCAACTCGACAAGCATCGACTTGAGTTCGCTTTGATCGACCGAATTCATTTTTAATTCCTCCGCCGAGCATGGCAACGGAACATCGCAATCAATCGTGGTCAATTGCTTCGACAACGGCAGTTGATCGAGCGCATTTCGTAGGTTTTCGCCGATCTTACCCTTAATTTGATCGGCGCATTCGATCAATCTTTCCAGCGTTTGATATTCGCTTAGCCATTTAGCCGCCGTTTTCGGCCCGACCTTCGGCACGCCGGGAATATTGTCGACCGTATCCCCCATCAAGGCCAAATAATCGATGATTTGTTCAGGTGTCACGCCGAACTTTTCGATCACGCCTTGGCGGTCGGTGCGGCTGCCGGACATCGTGTTTTCGAGCGTGATATGCTCGGTAACCAATTGCGCCATATCCTTGTCGCCGGTTGAAATGACGACCTGAAATCCGTCTCGCTCGGCTTGCTTAGCAAATGCGCCGATAACATCGTCCGCCTCGACATCGGGCTGCATAATCAAGGGCAGGCCCATCGCACGAATCAAGCGGTGCAAGGGTGCGATTTGTACGCGCAAATCGTCCGGCATCGGCGGTCGGTGTGCCTTATATTGATCGTATAAATCATGTCTAAAGGTCTTTCCGGGCGCATCGAAAATGACGCCGATATAATCGGTCGGATGGTCAGCCATCAATTTACGCAGCATATTGGCCACCCCGTAAATCGCATTGGTCGGCGCGCCATCCGGACTGGTCAATGGCGGTACTGCATGGTAGGCGCGAAATAAAAAAGACGAGCCGTCGATTAATACCAAATATTTTTGTTTGTTTTGGGTCATGCCGATGTGTTTGTGATTTAAATTAAGTTTTACGCTTGACTTCCAATATATTCGGTAATTGACTGATTCTGCCGAGCACCGAGCTTAGCTGGGCGGTGCTTTCGATATTGATCGTCATCGTCAGTATTGCCGATAAATCCGGATGCGTTTTTAATGAGGCATCGATAATATGTGCCTTAGCATACATCATGATCCGAGTCACGTCGCTGAGCAGGTTTTGCGCATTGAAAGCATGGATAATAATCGGTACATTATGGCGCGATGGCTGCTCCGAACTCCATTCGGCGTCGATCAATTGCGGCTGCTGTTCGGGACTGAGCGTCAAAATATTTTCGCAGTCGCGCCGATGGATTGTGATCCCTCGCTTATGCGAAATGAAACCGATGATATCGTCGCCTTTGACCGGACAACAGCATTGCGCCAAACTGGTTACCACATTATCGATACCGGCAACGGTGATGATCGATTTTGCCGTCGGCTTGCTCTCGCTCCCTCTGGCGGAAGGATAGGCTGGCTCGGCGAATTCGGGAATTTTCAGCGCGGCGACCAACTGCCGATTGGTGATATCGCCGCGACCTATCGCTTCATAAAAAAGCTCGGCATTGTTAAATTTGAAATAGCTGAGCAATTCATCCAGCTCAACCGACTTCAAGCCTAATCGTTTACTTTCCTTATCCAGAATTTGTTTGCCGAAAACAACATTTTCGGCTTGCTGCTGTTGTCTAAACCAACTCCTGACCTTCCCGACCGCGCGCGGTGTTTTCAAATAACCTAAGTTCGGATCGAGCCAGTTATGATTCGGCTCGCCGTTTTTAATCGTAATAATCTCAACCTGATCGCCCGACTTGAGCTTATACGTTAAGGGTTTGATACGTCCGTTGACTTTCGCGCCGCGACAACCGTGACCGATCTCGGTATGTATCGCATAAGCAAAATCGAGAGGCGTCGAGCCTTTGATCAGATCGATTAATTTTCCGGCCGGCGTTAACACAAAGACCCGGTCAGAAAAAAGTTCGGTTCGGAAGTTATCGACTAAGTTGTCACCGCTATCCTTATATTCGAGCAATTGGCGTAACGAAGCGATATTCTTTTCGGTCGCAGCATTGTGCTTACTGCCTTCCTTGTAACGCCAATGCGCGGCAACCCCTAATTCGGCAAATTCATGCATAGAACGTGTGCGAATCTGAATTTCGATACGATTACCTTTTCGGTCGACGATCACGGTATGCAAGGATTGATAACCATTTTCCTTGGGGTTGGCGATGTAATCGTCGAATTCTTTAGGAATGTATTTCCAGTGACTATGCGCCAAACCTAATACGCTATAACAAGCCGTCAAGCTATCGACGATTACGCGCACTGCGAGTAAATCGTAAAGATCATCGATAGCTAACTGTTTGCGGCGCATTTTGTTCCAAATGCTGTAAATATGCTTAGGCCTTCCATAAACCTTTGCTGAAATACCTTCTTCCTTAAGAATTCGGCGAAGATCCTCTATGAATGTTTGAATACAATCTTCACGATGAATTCGCTTATCGGCAAGCGACTCGGCAATGCGCTTATAATTATCCGGCTCGAGATAGCGAAACGCTAGATCCTCAAGCTCCCATTTAAATTGACTCACCCCAAGCCGGTTCGCCAACGGAGCATAGACATCCAGCGTCTCTTGCGCGATAAATCGCCGAACACCGGGCTCTTCCGCGGACATACCCCGCAAACGTTCGATACGATAGGCCAGCTTGATCAGCACCGAGCGCACATCGTGCGTCATCGCCAATAGCATTCGCCTTAGTGTTTCATTTTGATTGGGCTCGCGCGTTAACTCCGGGCTGTAAACCCGTAAGTTATTGAGCCATTTGACATCCTTGACTAACCCCGCAACCGTTTCGCCGAATTGTTGCTTAATTTCGGCCTCGGTTAACCGACCGGCTAATCGTGAATCGCTTAATATCGCCGCCAGTATGCTGGCCAAATCGCTATAAACATTGCCCAAAATCATCGCGACCGCAATCCCTTTTGGTCTAATATTAAGCGGATTACTATCAGCCTCGTCGACAATAGCCAAGGCCTTTTCAATTTGAGCGGCGTCTTCGGCAACAAAACCTGAAAATAACTGCTCAATTGACGGAAGTTGTTTTTTCATTGGGTGATTGTAAAGGATTCGAAAAAGTTGGCAATCATGATAGGCTATCGCGCGTTAGTGTTGAGGCTCATTCGCTCGAAAATCGGAAATTCTGTATTTATATTGTAAGGGTAACTCAAAGATTATGAAAATCACTGTATTTGGAAGCGGTTATGTCGGACTGGTGACAGGAACTTGCTTGGCGGAAGTGGGCAATGATGTGATCTGCATGGATATCGACGAAACCAAGATCGAAAAACTCAAGCAAGGCATCATCCCGATTTATGAACCTGGACTGGAAGCCATGGTCAAAGAAAACCAGGAAGCCGGCCGTTTACGGTTTACCGCCGATGTCAAAGAAGCGGTCAGTCATGGTTTATTTCAATTCATCGCAGTCGGAACACCGCCTGACGAGGACGGTTCAGCCGATTTGCAATATGTTCTTGCGGTCGCTAAAAGCATTGCCCAACACATGGAAGGTTATCGAGTCGTAATCGATAAATCCACGGTACCGGTCGGCACTGCCGACAAAGTCAAAGAAGCCATAATCCATGTACTTAAAGAACGAGGCAAGAATGATTTGGAATTCGACGTCGTGTCGAATCCCGAATTTTTGAAAGAAGGCGCCGCGCTCGACGATTTCATGAAGCCGGACCGAATCGTTGTCGGAACCGATAACCCAAGAACCGCCGAATTACTCAAAGCCCTTTACGCTCCGTTTAACCGTAGCCGGGAAAGGGTTATCACGATGGATATTCGGTCTGCCGAATTAACCAAATATGCCGCGAACGCTATGCTGGCAACCAAAATCAGCTTCATGAACGAGCTGGCTAACTTGGCCGAAAAACTGGGCGCCGATATCGAACATGTTCGTCAAGGCATCGGCTCAGACAGTCGCATCGGTTATAGCTTTATCTATCCGGGCTGCGGCTACGGAGGCTCATGCTTTCCAAAGGATGTCAAAGCATTGGAACGGACCGCAAAGCAAGTCGGATATCAAGCCGAGTTATTAAATGCCGTTGAGAATGTCAACGACCGACAGAAAAAGCGTTTATTCGAAAAAATCCAGCATCATTACAACGGCAACTTGAAAGGCAAGGTTTTCGCTATATGGGGATTATCGTTCAAACCAAATACCGACGACATGCGCGAAGCGCCTAGCCGAGTGCTACTTGAAGCCCTGATCGATGCCGGCGCCACCGTTCGAGCTTACGATCCTGAAGCGCTGGAAGAAGCTAAGCGTATTTACGGCAATAAAAAAGGCTTGATTTATACCGACGACCAAAACGAAGCGCTGGAAAATGCCGATGCGTTAGCGATCGTTACCGAATGGAAGCAGTTCCGTAGTCCGGATTTCGATTACTTGAGTCAAAACTTGCGAGACAAAGTCATTTTCGATGGCCGCAATATGTTCGAGCCAGCATTTGTCAAACAAAACGGTTTGGCTTATTACGCGATCGGGCGTTAAGAGACACAATCGGTTTTTTTAGTTATGTTTGCGTTAATAGTTTAGCGTCGCCCAGGCATGAACTAATGGGGCCCATAGACCATGGATGGCGAGAGGCTTTCAAGTCCTTGTAATCGAGATCCCGGCAATCCCTGCCGGGATGATGCTTTCGATGTCTTTTCAACTACCAACGCTAACATAACTTTTTTCATAATTTCGCTAGAGATGCTTGAATTATCCAAATGAACGACTACCATTACTAACGAATAGACTAAGGCGATCGTGGTTGGCTATAAACTTAGACTGTTCAAATGTTTTATCCTATTTTTAAGTTAAACTTAATGAGAGAGAAAAATATGAACAAAATCCTAGTTTTATTAGCTTTACTGTCGTTTAACGCACTTGCAACTCCGGTCAACATCAACAATGCCGATGCTCAAACGATTTCTGAAGCACTGAAGGGCATTGGTCTGAAAAAAGCCGAAGCGATCGTGCAATATAGAACCGATAACGGTGACTTTAAATCCGTCGAGGAATTAGCCAATGTTTCCGGAATCGGAGAAAAAACGGTTGAAAACAATAAGGGCGATATTTTACTTAGCGATCCCGCTAAAAAATAACCCGACTCGTTAAACAAAAAACAGCCGGCTGGCAATCAAGCCAACCGGCTGTTTTTTATTCATCGCAAATCACAATTCGCCGCCAAGATTCCTAATAAAACTCGGCGAAAAACAATTGACATCAACGGAACAAAGATTGAATAAAATATTTCGTTATACATCCACTAACACTACAAATCAGACTGCGAAAATTTCAGAAATAGTGACAAAATGACTTGGCATGTTATCCACACTAAACCCAAACAAGAAAAACGCGCGCTCGAAAATCTACAAAAACAGGATTTCGAATGCTTTTTGCCTTCCTGTTCCATCGAAAAAATCCGGCGTGGACGCATTGCCGTATCTTCAGAACCGCTTTTTCCACGCTACCTATTCATCAATCTCAAACAGGGAACTAATTGGACGCCGATTCGCTCCACACTCGGCGTCCAAAACTTGGTCAAATTCGGCACTGAAGCGGCTAAAGTGCCCGACGATTTAATTGAAACTCTCCGCACAATCGAAGACCGTATACAAAACATTGAACCTGAACGATTGTTCTCCGAAGGAGACAAAGTCCAAATCATTTCGGGACCATTTGCAGGTCTTGAAGGGATCTATCAAATGACCGATGGAGAAACCCGAGCCATGGTGTTAATCGAATTACTCAGAAAACCTGCGAAAGGCCATTTTGAAATCACACAATTAAGAAAAATCGGGTGACGATAATATACGGATTGAGATACCAGGCATTAATTCATAGCAGCAATTAGACGTCCACCGGCTATATTTTTGGTTTTCTAGCTTGTTAGAGGATAAACATGCGCTATATGCTCGCTTAATGATCCTAAATCCACGTCATTAGCTGTTATATCTTTTAAACCCTTGCCGCCTAAACCGCCAATTATTTTATTAAAGCCCTCCACTCCTTCTTGGTAGGCTGACAAATATTCTTCAGAAGAAGACATTTTTTCCGGGTGCTGCCGACAAATAGTCATGCCGTGCTTCGGAAACAAGCGTTCAAAAAAGTGTAGATTGGTAAGCCCGTTAATCTTAGGATTCGTTATGCCCGCAAAACTCGCGGCCACTGCTACCGACCCCGCCAAATAGCCGATCAAATAATCATCCTGCAATACCGATACCGGCAAAGCCCCGTCATTACTAGACTTTATGTCGTGAAGAATCGGATGAAACAGTCGTGCGACTGACTCGGCAATTTTAACGTTTTTCGGTTTTAAAAAATCCAGCATTAGCCCTCCGGAACGATCGCTGTTTTGTTTTTTTCTTTACGCCTGAATAAACTGCTGTATTGATGCAGCAGCAAGGCGCCCATGATTAAGCCGGCGCCAATTAGAACCTTTTCATTAAGTGGTTCGCGGTTGACCGCATTGCCGATTAATAGCGACATAACCGGCGTCACTAAGGTGATCAAGGCAACCTTTGTCGCCGGAACATGTATCAGCACATAATAATACAGAGCAAATCCAATCGTCGTGGCAACGGCTCCCAAATACACAATCGATAACAGACTCTGCACCGGAATGACATCAGGCCAAACGCCGTCGCCTCGATACCAGGTAATCAAATACAACGGCACTGCTATTAACAAACCGCCGGTCACTTGCGTTATCGACGGCAAGGCCACACCAATGCGTTTGACTAAAACCGAGCTGGCCGATTGCAAAAATGCCGCAAGCGTCACGCCGCCGATACCCATTGCGGCATCCCGGCTAATATCCATAGCCGTGCCGAACATCACGAATAAGCCGGCAAGCCCCAATCCATAAGCAATTAATTGCAATAAGCCAAGACTGCGTTCATTGAGCCATAATGCCGACATGAACGCAGTCAGCATCGGTGTCAACCCGAAAATAACCGAGATCCAACCGGACGGTATAAATTGTGCTGCCCAGTAAACCGACAGCATCGCTCCGTAAATTTGCAACGTGACCGCAAAATAAGTCAACCATGCCTTTCGATCGACAGGAAATTTACGCCGGGCAAATAAGACAAAAGGCAACAAACAAGCCAGCCCAATAACCATACGCGCGGCAACGCCGAATAAAAACCCTGGACCTTCGCCACTCCATTTAATCGCTAAAGGCGTTGTCGACCACAGTACGATGATTAAACAAAAAGCCAGAAAAATGCGCATCTAAAAAAAACACGGGCTAAACTTGCAATTTAGTGACAAATAACACCTTGAAGCTACGAGATTTCCCGAGAAAGGAACTAGGAACCACTCCCACAGAACACATCCTTCATCTTTCCCCTTTCATCTTTCACTTTTTTCCTCGTTCCCAAGGTCCACTGTGGGAACCCACACCCTGGTTGCAATAACAAGACAGAGATGCATTCCCACGCTCCACCGTGGGAACGAGGAAAAAGGAAAATGATTGAGAGCCCAATCCTAAATCTCATTCAATACCGTCAATTCTTCAGGATAAGGCGACATATAATAGGATTGCTCGATAAATGGGTCAG
This sequence comes from Gammaproteobacteria bacterium, assembly GCA_018830325.1. GTDB lineage: Bacteria > Pseudomonadota > Gammaproteobacteria > Methylococcales > Methylomonadaceae > Methylotuvimicrobium. The sequence continues at coordinate 43,172 of JAHJSQ010000092.1, read as the reverse complement.
GCTGTCTGCGAAAATGATGACGAAGCAGCGTGACCGGCACGATCAACGGCAACAACCCCAAGCGATAACGCTCTATCGTTTCGGTCAATTCGGCTTTATCGTCCGCATCGAGCGATTTTTTCAAATAACCTTGAATATGCTGCAACACATTGACATGATTACCCCGGCTTGCCGTTTTTTTAAGACAGCGCATTAAGGCAGTTCCATATTGCCCTGCAATTTCCTGGGCGTTGCCTTTAACGGCACTGGCGGCTAAGCGCCCGAGGTCCCTCGCCTCGTTCTGATCGTGGCTCATCGCAATCAGTTTATGCTGGCTGTGAAAGATAGTTAGCCGACTCGGTGTTATCGGCTCAGCACACAACAATTTCCATCGATACATCACATAGACCCGTTGAATAAAATTCTCGCGCAACCTCGGGTCGCCTAAACGCCCCTCTTCTTCCATCGGCAACAGCGGAAAATGGTCTTTGACGAATTGCGCGAAAATACCCGTGCCGACCCGATCGGCATGAGCCTCTCGATATATTTTGACTCGCGTCATTCCGCAACTCGGCGAATCCTTCTTCAGGATATACCCGCATAATCCGGCAAGCCAGTTCCGCTGCTGTTCAGCACAGCCAAGTAACTGATCGGTCACATCGATACTGTGGTCCTTGACGCCGACGCAGCGGACGCCTCGATCGGTATATCTGAGCTGAATTGTCGGGCGCGGAATGCTCATGCCGCTCTCAACCTCCGGACAAAAAGGCACAAACTCGAAATAATGGCTCAAGGTTTTACGAATATAGGCATTGCTTTTATGACCGCCATCAAAACGGACTTCCTCGCCAAGCAGGCAACTGCTGATGCCAACCCTGATTTTATGTGCGTGTTCGTTCATCATAGTCACTCCATGGTGCCATATCCAAGCGCTATCAATCTGCTGCTTTCGACAACCGCTGATAACGGTTTTTAATAGATTCCAGACGCCTACGATTGGTTCCAAAGTCGGAATAACCGACACGCGATGCGGAACGCAAATGAATTTGCCGATTACCGGAATCGAGTCTGGCTTCGACGTCATCGGTAAAACGCAGCATCGGCGTTTTGAAAATCGCCCAGAGATAGTCGCCGGAAACACTTTTCAACTCGCCGCCTTCGCCGCTAATTGCCTGCTGCAGCTTTTGCCATGCTTCATCCACCGAAAGATCGCCGAAGGCTATCGGTTCGATATCGTCCTGCTCACTGTTCACACAGTTAGGCGAACCCGGGCAATTTTTCAAGTGACCGTCGACCAAGCCAGGCGCGCTTTCCGCCTGAGCATTTTTAATGAACCACGCAAAACATAGCATTATCAATATCTCCCGTTTAATCATCACTCCCCCATTTTGCCTTGATATAGTCACGCCGGACCGCAAAAATCCGGTCGAGCCTGTCGGCAATCAAGAATTGATTGAGTATAGCGCCTAGCCAACCCAAAGGCATCGCGTAAAACATGATATCTTCTAAAACAACGCCTTGACCTTGTTCTGTCAGACGCACTTCATGGCTCCAGAATTTGAAAGGCCCGATTCGCTGTTGATAAATAAAATAATTCGGTTCATCGCAGTGGCTAATTTCTGAAAGCCATGTCATCGGAAAGCCGAATACCGCCTTCATTCGATAAGCGATCAATAGACCGGCATAAATTCGATCCGGAACGTCGGATGTAATCCTCACGTTGAAAAATTCCGGCGTAATGTCATTCAGATGATGGGGCGACGAAAAAAAATGCCACGCTTCCGACAAAGAAAGCCTCAATGACTGACGTCGATAAAGGCGATATAGCTTCACGGTGTTTGTGTTTGTTCGGTATAAATCAACTGATCAACCGCAAAATCTAACTCCTTCGCTTGAGCAACCAATCGCTCGACAATCTCAGGGGCTAGCATCGGCGTCCGCGATAAAATCCATAAATAATCGCGATCGGGACCCGCGATCATCGCATAACTATAGTTTTCCTTATCCAATGCAATGATGTTGTACCCGCCGTAAAACGGTCCGAAAAAAGAAACTTTCAGGCGGCCGATATCGGGCTGGTCAACGAAATAAGCCTTGCCTTCGGCACTATCCCATTCCTGGTATTCGGTATTGTAGCCCTTGTTGATTACCTTAAGGCCACCATCTTCTCTCAAACTGTACTCGGCGGAAATATGGGTCAAACCTCTTTCAAACCGGTGATCGAGTCGAGCTATCTCATACCATTTTCCTAGATAGCGCTCGACTTCGAAATTGCCGACCGGCGTAATACCTTCCGGCAAATCGACGCATCCCGTTAAAAATAACAATCCGATTAATATGATACGTTTCATGGTTTTCCTGTGTTCAAACATTGAAATTTGAATAGTGTAGGCACCGTCTTGTCGCCTATTACGCAAGCATTCCAAAGCCACCAAGCTAAAAAAAGATTGCGATGCGCCTCCTACGACTTCGACTCTACAAAGTTTACCGTTTCACCTATACCTTTCGTACTTCAAATTTCGGCAGTGCCTGAGGAGGCGCCGGGGTGCTCGGCCTCTCACCTAACGCTAGGTGGGCCGCGTAGGGTACGCTTTGCGTACCATGGTAACCCCGCGATATTCATGTGCCAACCGAACCGCCAGGGCACGGCTTTGGTACGCGCAGCGTACCCTACAATTTATGTATAACGATGAGAGCTGGAGCTTGGGTAACAGCATATTGTAGTTTTTGCTACTACGACTGGCCCCTGCTTGGACACTTGGCTTCAGCAAGCTGAAGCATCTTGCTAATCAGGAAATGCTTTGCATAGGCTTAGCTTTACAGTAACGCCAATTTGCCGTTTCATTCAATCCCGCGAAACATCGCCTTGGCCTTTTCGCTCTCGAGCCGGTGATCGACGATCGGTTTCGGATAGTCGCAGGCCGCAAACTTTTTATCCCAACGGTGGATAATACTCGGTACGAACGAGCGTAATTCGGGTATCCATCGATAAATATAGGCACAATCCGCATCGAACTTCTGTTGTTGCAGCCAAGGATTGAAAATTCTGAAATACGGCTGGGCATCGCAACCGGTCGACGCGGCCCACTGCCAGTTGCCGTTATTCACGCAGGGATCGTAATCGACCAAGTGCTGCGCGAAATAACGCTCGCCCCAGCGCCAGCTAATATGCAAATCCTTGACTAAAAAAGACGCGGTAATCATCCGCACACGGTTATGCATATAACCGGTTCGATTCAATTCGCGCATCCCGGCATCGACGATCGGAAAACCGGTTCTTCCCTCGGCCCAGGCATAAAACTGTGTCTGATCATTCTGCCACGGCAATGCGTCGTATTTGCGCACGAACGCATGCCCAAATACCTCGGGAAAATGGTAAGCGATATGCGTAAAAAAATCGCGCCAGTAAAATTGACGCAGCAAGGGATGATCGTCACCCAGCACGCATTGTACGGCATAGAAAGCCTCGCGTATCGAAACGGTGCCGAATTTCAAATGCGCCGACAACAGGCTGGTCGAGGCCAAAGCCGGGTAATCCCGCCGGGCTTGATATTCTTTAAGGTTTTCCAGAGCATCGAAAATTGCCAACGCCTGTCGACGCCCGCCCTGCACGTTCGAACCGGCATTTGTTTTGAGCGGCTCGTAATCGTACAACGGGCATTCCGGCGGTGCGCAAAAACAGCCTTCCGCCAAAGTTTGCGGCAAGCCGACAGGAATCCTTCGCGCATTATTGTAGAAAGCGGTAAATACTTTATAAGCCGAGCCATCGCTTTTGAGGGCCTGTTCCGGCTCGTTCAATAACACATCCGCGCAGGCATGCCATGCGATGCCGAGCTCGATACAAACTTGCTGTAAGCGATAATCGCGATGCCGACTGAACGGCGTGTAGTCGCGGTTGACAAATACGGCCTCGATACCGCAAGCAAGCACCCAATCTTTTACTATTTTCTCGGGTTCGCCGCGCACAATAGTCAAATATGCGCCCCGCTCTCGAAATTGCTCCCGTAAATCGTCCAGGCTTTGTAGCATGAATTGCAGCGCCGGCCTACTTTGATAAGGATGCTCATCAATCTGAGACGGATCGAAGATAAAACAAGCCTGCACTTGTTCCGACAAGCGCAATGCCTCATTGAGAGCCGTGTTGTCATCGATACGCATGTCGCGACGAACGATATAAAGTGATTTGTTATAGCAGGTCATCAGTTGGCAATATCATTTTCTACTTGCCAGTTTATCCTTAAATTTTTCGAACGCCAGTCTCGGACGATAATATATACTTCGGACTCAGTAACCCGAACCTCTTAAGCCAGCGAAACCATGAATACGACATCCACGCACAACACTATTGATAGCTCCGAAAACCAAGACGGCCAACCGTTACATGTCGTCATCGTCGGCGGTGGCTATGCAGGTTTGTCGGCCTTGATAACGCTGAGAAAAGCGGCTCCCGATGCACGCATTACGTTGATCGACCCGAAACCTTGGCACTTGATCATCACGAGACTACACGAAACCATACATAGACCTCTGGAAAGCATTCGCATTTCCTATAAGACATTGGCCGAACGTTTTCAATTTGACCATCGGCAATACGCCGTCGATATCAATGAAAACCGGCTAAAAGACTGGCAAGATCAACGGGCTATTAAGACCGACACGGAAATACTGCCCTTCGATTTTATGCTGATAACTACCGGAGCTTCTTCCGGTACGCCGCTTCGCCGGCCTAATTTTTATGACTTGACTGCATTGACACTGAATTCAGGGGCCGAAATTCTTGAACGCTTTGTTAGCAATGGCGGACCGGAAAAAACGATCAACCTAATTGGAGGCGGCCCGACCGGCATCCAATTAGCATTTGAAATAGACCATGTCTTAAAAGCGATGCATGTCGAGTTTCGGCTAAATGTGTACGATGCGCATGCAAAATTGCTGGGCCGATTTCCGCATGCATTCGGTGATTATGTCGAACAACGTATGATCGAAAAGCGAATCGCATTCATGCCGGAGTGGCATTTTGAAAGTAGCCCCGAACAAACGGCGTGTCTTGTACAGAAACAGGGCGAACGTCGTGAAATTTCGGATTCGCAGCTAACCTTGCTGCTCACAGGGAAAAAACCGCAAACGCTATGGCATGCCAATAGTTCAGGACAAATTCGCTTAGACAAGGAAACTTTGACGCGGATATTTACCGCCGGCGATTGTTCGCATTACGATATGATGGGGTCGAACTCGATGACGGCTCAATCTGCTCTGCGTAAAGGACGGGCAGCAGCCAAAAACATTCTGTTGGAAGCCGGATTGACCCGTTTTTGTTTGCCTTACATGCACCGCGATATCGGCTATGTCTTAAGTCTTGGCCCCTCGGATGCTGTCGGCTGGGTCGGTACCCCCGGCAACATCGTCAAAGGCGTGCCGGCTTACTTAATCAAGGAGACGACCGAAATGCAATACGACCTATTGCTTTCCGGCGTGGATAGCTATATCGGTTAAATGAGTGGGATAACTGTTGTCTTATCTCGATAAAGTGGTAAGTTAATTTTTAAGCCACGGTTAAGATTGGCTTCAAAATAAAACAAAAATCAACCGGTGATTGCCCCATGAATAATCACGGATATCCGAAATCGGCGGTCGGATGAACAAGTTATCGACCTTCGAAATCAAATGCGTCATTTTTATAATCGCTCTGATTCCTTTTCTGCTGATGCTATGGAATGCCTTGACCGACTCGCTCGGGCCTAACCCGGTCGAAGCGCTGGCGAAAGAAAGCGGCATCTGGTCGTTAAGGTTTCTGCTGATTACGTTGGCGTTTACGCCGGCTAAGATGATTTTCAAACAACCCGGCCTGCAAAAATACAGGCGCGTCGTCGCTTTGTTCACTTTTTTTTATTGCTCGGTGCATTTTCTCATCTTTATCGGTTTCGAACATTCGTTCAGCTTTGCCCTTATTATTGAAGACCTCTACAACAGTCCCATTGTAATGGTGGGTTTATTGGCTTATCTACTGCTCGTCCCGTTGGCTGTTACATCAACCAATAACATGATGAGAAAGCTCGGGAAAAACTGGAAAAAACTGCACAGCGCAGTCTATGTAATCGGCTTACTCGCTATTTTACATTTCGCCTTGACCGTAAAAGCCGATCTGACCCGACCTTTGTTTTACGGTTTCATTCTATTAGCATTGTTTGTCATCCGAGGCATCGTCAGGAACAACAAAAAAACTACCGCCAGCAAAACAGAAGCCGTTAAGGATTAACGATTGCCAAAGCGACCGCTTCCGCCACCTTGATACCGTCGACAGCCGCGGACAGAATGCCGCCGGCATAACCGGCGCCTTCTCCGGCAGGAAATAAACCCTGAGTATTCAGGCTTTGCAAGCACTCATCCCGTTTGATACGGATAGGCGAAGACGTTCTTGTTTCGACACCCGTCAATACCGCATCATGCATAGCAAAACCTTTGATTTGTTTGTCGAATGCCGGCAACGCTTCTTTGATCGCCTCGATCACAAAATCCGGCAGTGCCGAAGCCAAATCGCATAAATGCAACCCCGGCGTATAGGACGGCAATACCGAACCTAAACGGGTTGAAGGCCGGCCCGCCAAAAAATCGCCGACCAATTGCCCAGGCGCATCGTAATTACCGCCGCCTAATTCAAAAGCTTTTCGTTCCCATCGACGTTGAAACTCAATACCGGCCAAAGGGGTGCCGGGAAAATCGGCCGGAGCGACATCAACGACGATCGCGCTATTGGCGTTTCGTTCGTTGCGCGAATATTGGCTCATACCGTTGGTCACGACATGACCAGGCTCCGAGGTTGCCGCGACCACCGTACCGCCCGGGCACATGCAAAAACTATACACTGCGCGACCGTTACGGCAATGATGCACTAATTTGTAATCGGCCGCACCCAATAACGGATGCCCGGCCTGCGGACCGAACCGGCATTGATCGATCATCGATTGTGGATGTTCGATCCGAAAACCGATAGAAAACGGCTTGGCCTCGATATAGACACCCCGTCGATACAGCATGCCAAAAGTATCCCGCGCACTGTGACCAACCGCCAACACGACATGCTCGGTATCGATACGCTCACCTCCGGCAAGCACTACGCCCTTGACCTGACCATTGTCAATTTCGACATCCTCGACCCGGCTTTGAAAACGAATTTGACCGCCCAAGGCTTCAATCTCGGCGCGCATCGATTCAACCATTGAAACCAGCCTAAACGTACCGATATGCGGTTTATTGACATAGAGTATTTCAAGCGGCGCACCGGCTTTGACGAACTCGGTCAAAACTTTACGACCGCGATAGCCCGGATCCTTGATTTGGCTATAGAGTTTGCCGTCCGAAAAGGTACCGGCACCGCCTTCGCCGAACTGCACATTCGACTCCGGGTTAAAGTCTCGCTTACGCCACAACCCGAAAGTGTCGACAGTCCGCTCACGCACCGCTTTGCCTCGCTCCAGAATAATCGGACGAAATCCCATTTGCGCCAAAACCAAACCGGCAAACAAACCACAAGGCCCGGTACCGATGACAACCGGCTGTTTGGCCAGACCATCGGGCGCCTTCGCAACAAAGCGATAAGCCATATCCGGCGTCGGACGAACCTGCGGATCCTTGGCTAAACGTTGCTTAATTTCCGCTTCTTTCGTGGTTTCGACATCCACCGAATAAATCAGCATGATTGCGCCACGCTTGCGGGCGTCATAACTGCGTTTAAATATCGTATATTTCAGTAGCTCGGAAGGTTTAATGACTAATTTTTCGATAATCGCGGTTTTTAGCTGGTCCGGTTGATGATCGAGTGGCAATTTTAGTTCGGTCAGTCGCAGCATGCTACTTCGGCAAGATGATTTAAAGCCGCGGATTATTTCATAAATATCATTTTCGCACTTGAAATTTCGAAGCAGTCGGAGCCAGTTTTGTTATGATTTTTTCGATAGATTTCTTATGCCGCTCAATACTCTCGCAAAATCTGAATTGCGCTACAGCCCGCCATAGATTTTGTTTCGGCTCGGAAACTTTAAAATAAACATTACCTGACAAATAGTCGGTAAAAAACCGCAAACCTAATTCAAATGGAATCAGCCGTATCGCCGGATAAAGATAGAAATAGTCGTGTTCGGTAAAAAACGCTCGCGTTTCGGTCAAGTAATGCGTTAACACCGCTTCGCAAATCGCCGTATCGAAATCGTCGGAACTTTCGATATGGCATAACGAACGGATGCAATCGCCTATGTCGTAATGGACCAGACCGGGCTTGACGGTATCTAAATCGATCAGACTGACAACCCGATGCGTATCGCGGTCGAACAAAAAGTTATTCAACTTAGGATCGCCATGAATCACGCGCTCGGCCAATACTCCTCTTAGTTTTGCCTCTTCCAACACTTCCGGCAACGCTTGCAGTCGATCGATAAAATCAACGCAATACCGAACTTCTGCTGAATCTTGAATTGCCGTCTTTTGACGAACTTGTTGATATTGCCGCAAATAAGCCGGCGCGATATGAAAACCGGGCAAGGTATCGTGCAAACGATCGATACTCAAACCACTGGCTAAACGATGAAAATAGCCTAACGCAAATCCTGTTTGCTCAGCTTGCTTAATGTCTTCGACCGTTTCGAAACTCATCGTATTTTCGAGATATTGCAGCGCTCGCCAGATCTCGCCCCGCTCATCTTGATAATAAGCTTCTCCGGAAATTGTTTTGACGATGGCAGGAATACGCAGCTTAAGGTCGGATTCAGCTTGTTGCGTTATATAGTTATTAAGTTCGGTCAAGTTGGTCACAATCAACTTAGGTTCGGCAAAAACCCGACGATTGATCCGTTGCAGAACAAAACGCCCGGATACCGTATCGATTAAAAAAGTATCGTTGATTAGGCCGTTACCCAACTCGATGATTTGGATGATAACCGATTGCGTAAACCGAGACGCTATCTTATGCATGAGTCTTTACACTAAAAAAGGATAAATATTAGACGCTCTGAGTAGAACAAAATAAAAGAAATCGAACCAAAAAGGGATATATCCAATCTTAAGTTGATAGACATTTTTTCTGCTTTCGTAGCCCCGTAACACAGTTGCAGGTGATTAGTAATGGTGTTAATTTGCGTTTTAAAGCTAACGTCCCTAAGCCGGAAACAAAGAGCTCAGCGAGCCCCCTAAATCGCTAATCGCAGCAGCCGGCAATATAACTTATTTAACTATTTCAACGATTTACACTACACGACAAAATAAGCGAATCGTTTCAAAATAACAAGCAACACGTGGTACTGACATGATCATTTTTATGAGAAGAATTCCGTCTGACACCAACAAATTTGAAATCAAATCATTCATCGAGCCGGCACTGAACGGAGGATTGTTTACCAAGAAAGGCTACATTAACACGATAAAAATATTACAAATAACAGACAGCACTCGTAACACCCATGAATATCACGGGCTAGTCAGAGTTGAGCCCGATTCAGCCGGAGCAAGAGTGATAAAAAAGCTTAACAAACAACCAATTAACGGAAAAATGATTATCGTGCGTGAATATTTTCACCGCTGCTGGCAAAACGATCCTCGGATCAGAAAAAACCATTCTGATATTGAATTTGCAGACCGAAGAAAAGGCGATAGGCGCCGCAAAACGCTGGAAGTCGCAGAAATGCCATTTGAACCGTAACCAACTTACGAAAGATTTTCGGCAATTGAGCCGGGAGCTATCATTTTTGCTCGCGGCTCAATAACTCCTGTAACAGACTCTGCAATGCTTCCCTTTGTTTATCGATGTGGAAACGATGCGAAACGACGATACTTATTAACGAATTCAGTGCGCGTTCGAATACATCATTAACAATCATATAATCGTATTCGCCGTAATGGCTCATTTCCGTCACCGCATCGCGCATGCGCCGAGCAATTGTTTCCTCGCTATCCTGTCCTCGATTACGCAAGCGCTGCTCCAATACGCTAACCGAAGGAGGTAAAATAAAAATAGCAATACAATCCGGCAGTATTTTTTTAATTTGTTGCGCCCCTTGCCAATCGATTTCGAGTATCACATCGATCCCTTCATTAAGACTTTCCTCAACGGTCTGCCGAGCGGTTCCATAATAGTTATCGAATACCTGAGCATGTTCAAGAAATGCCTGCTCGGAAAGCATTGTCTTAAATTCATCGACCGAAACAAAAAAATAATCCTGCCCGTCGACTTCTCCGGGACGTTGTTGCCTCGTCGTATGGGAAATCGAAACGGTCAGCTTGTCGAGCTCCTCCGTTAACTGTTTAACCAAACTGGTTTTACCAGCTCCAGAAGGTGCGGAAATGATGTAGAGATTGCCGGTTGTCATGACTCAAAGGATGTTAAATGAAGGGAGTGCATTTAACTGAGCATTATATGTTTTTCACTCTTTCTAGGGAAACTTACTGTGAAAGTTCGTAGATTAGGGCTCTTTATCTAATTTTTCGATATGAAAAACAATGTTGGTTCCGAAGAGGGTGCGGTTGCTCGACCGGCAGGCGTCGGCGGCAGGGCAGATTTTTGCTCCTCGGCAATTGCTCCTGCATTGCTCTAATACACGCCGTCCATGGCGTAATGCAAAATCTGCATTCATGCCATCCATGGCAATCAGATTCCGCCGTCGAGCCTACACGGACGTATTCACCCAGCACCTAAATTCCATAGCCCATTGGCTATGGTTAACTATCTTGGATAATTCATCCAGCACCTAAATAAGCCATGATTTTGAATCATTGCCAAAGACCTATGGAATTTAGGTGCTGGATTTAGGTGCTGGGTTCACGGCGCCCTGTCGGGCGAGTGACCGCACTCTCACCCGCCCCTCGTACTTTCATTTGCCGGGGTGATTGCCCGGCCTTCATGAGCGTTAGGAAAAACTGATAGCAACTCCCGCCGATGCTTAAATTAGGGACTTCTGATAAACTCGCCCTTCTCGATAATTTCAACCAACACTACACAAAAAGCGCCCAAGCAAAAGATAACATTAAAAAAAACGACTTAATAACAGTAGGTCTGTTACAATGCCGCTAATTCCGGCGCACTTCAGTCTGCGCCGCACCTCGCGGTCACCTCCCCGGTACACTTCGATTTTCTTCACTTTATGCGAATCCCGCCTAGACTGACCCAGGGCATTCCCGGGTAGGCCATTCCAGGAGCATTTTCCAATATGTTATTTTCCGAACTCGGCCTAGCCGCCGAATTAGTCCGTGCTGTCTCAGAACAAGGCTACAGCACGCCAACACCTGTTCAACGTCAAGCGATACCCGCAATTCTCAACGGTCGTGATGTTCTGGCCGGCGCACAAACCGGTACCGGCAAAACCGCAGGTTTCACATTACCCTTGCTGCACCTGCTGCACACCCAAAAACCCAAAAGTAATCGACGTGCGGTAAGAGCACTGATCCTAACGCCTACTCGCGAACTCGCCGCTCAAGTCGCCGAAAGTGTCGATACTTACGGAAAATATTTACCATTAAAATCGGCGGTAATCTTCGGCGGCCTCAGCATCAACCCGCAAATCGCGCAATTACGGCGTGGTGTAGATATTCTAATCGCGACGCCGGGCCGTCTGCTCGATCATATCGCACAGAAAACCGTTGACTTATCGCAACTGGAAATACTGGTACTCGACGAAGCCGACCGCATGCTCGACATGGGCTTCATTCGCGACATCCGAAAAATCCTAGCATTACTCCCGCCGAACGGTCACGACGGCCGACAAAACCTACTCTTTTCAGCAACGTTCTCCGATGAAATCCGTCAACTTGCTAACGGGTTGCTGCATAAACCCGAGCAAATCGAAGTCGCGAGGCGTAACACAACCGTCGAAACCGTAGCTCAAACGGTCCATCCGGTCGACCGCAATCGCAAACAAGAACTCTTGTCGCATTTAATCGGCAGCCAGGACTGGCGTCAGGTATTGGTCTTCACGCGTACCAAACACGGCGCCAACAAACTCGCCGAAAAACTCGAACGCGACGGAATCGGTTCGGCCGCGATTCACGGCAATAAAAGTCAAGCCGCGCGCACAAAAGCATTAGCCGACTTCAAAAGCGGCGCGGTACGTGCCTTGGTAGCAACCGACATCGCAGCGCGCGGGTTGGATATCGATCAATTACCGCATGTCGTCAATTACGAACTCCCCAACATACCGGAAGATTATGTCCATCGTATCGGACGTACAGGTCGAGCGGGCAATGCCGGAGAAGCCATATCGCTTGTCTGTATCGACGAACATAATTTTCTGCGCGACATCGAACGATTGATCAAACGCGACATTAACAAAATCGAAATCGACGGCTTCCAACCTGACCCTACCATAAAACCCGAACCGGTCTTCAAGCAACGCCAGCAACGTTCGCCTCGCGCAGGGAATGATGCCAGAAATAACGGTCAACGCAACAACGGCAAGACGAGCGAGCGCCAAGCAGCGAAGCCTGCTCGTAGTAAACCGCGCCGCGGTAACGGAGCAAATTCCAGCTCAGGCCGCCCGCAACAAGGACGCTCAGGGCAACGACGTCTCAGTGCTTAACGCCATTCGTTAAAAAATGGGGCTACCCACTTAAGCCGGGACGGTTTGAGCCTTGTTCGCTGAGCGGAGTCGAAGCGAACAAGGCAATTGGCTTCGACTCCGCTCAGCCAGCAATTCGATTAATCCGCTTAACGAATAGTTAATCTGTCCCGTTTAAAATGGGAGACCAAAAATGGGAGACCAAAAATGGGAGTGCCGACTCTGACTGCGGACATGTATACTTCGCGTATCATAGAGGAGCTCCCACAATTCACCGAAAATCGGTGCTGACAATTCAGATTCCAACACTCCGTCATATTTTTGACAGGCAAACCCGATTCCGTTGAACAACAAAGTTGCAGAACATTGACGTTAACTGTTAAAAAGGACCTCAAAAGACTCTTTACTACTTAGGAGTCGCTGAAAAAACGGGCCCAAAAGGAACAAACAATGGCTGTAACAGATACTCCCGATAACGAAAAAATTCCACTCTACAAACCTAACCAACTCCCCCGCCGAAAAAAACGCTCGGCAAAAAAAGCAAAGGCGCAGCGGGTGCTCAATAAATATACCTTGATTGCAAGCGGCATCGGCTTTATTCCCGGCCCCCTAGCCGGCCAAATTGCAGTCGGCGGCTTACTAGCAAAACTAATGGACGACCTCTGCAAAATATACGGCCTGTCATTTTCCGATCATCAAATCAAAATCACCGTCACGGCGATACTTGGCGGAGCTCATTATGACTGGATTAGCCATTATCTAATCAAATACGTCAAAGGCTACACCCCCATTTCCGTATCGACCGGCTCGCTGCTGCTCCGCCCGGCCGTTTCCGGCCTGCTCGTCTATTACATCGGCAAGCTCTTTCTGCTGCACCTGGAATCCGGCGCCTGGGTTAGAGTCAAGGAAAAAGGTTTCAATCCATAAAAAGCCATTGTCTGCGAAAATCACAGCATCCGGCGGGACGGGTTATTTAACCCGTCCCCAACGTTTCAATGAGCTTCGACCGGATTAAAACGTTTCGGACGAGGTTGCAAACCTCGTCCTGGCAAGGACAATTTCCTAGTAAGCGGACGCTACCCGTTATAGCGGCAAATCGGCTAAGATATTGTTCAAAATAACAATAATCTTCAGGGGAGGTCGGCGATGCAAGACTTAAACAGCCCCCAATCGCTACCCGCTAAGCTTCTACCGCCCAATGTCAAAGGCGCATTACCGCGCGAGCGATTATTCGGCGTACTGGATTCCATTAGACAGAGCCACCGAATGATTTGGCTGCATGCACCGCCGGGCGCCGGTAAAACAACCCTGGCGGGCGGTTATGCGCAACGCTTTTCAATACCGCCGCTTTGGTATCGTTTTGACGAAGGGGACCGCGATCCGGGGCCGCGTTCTTTCAGAATTTTCTCGATGCGGCCGGCGCTTGTTTCGGTCCTGTCCTTATGCTGCCGGTTTTCGGCCCAGGTTACTTGGCCGAACTCAAAGCCTACGCGCGCCAATTTTTTCGGACCCTGTTGCATCATGACGGCTCGCCTCGCTTGATCGTGTTCGACGATTACCAATCCGTTGAAAGCGCGGAATACCTCGGCGGCGTTCTATCGGTGCTATGCGATGAAGCTCCCTCGGATTATTCGATATTGTTATTAAGCCGATGCGAGCCGCCGCCGGAATTGACGCGAAGCGCTTATGCGAAATTGATGATCCTGCCTGCGCATAAGCTGGCTTTCGACAAAGAAGAAACCAAAGCTTTAATCGCACAAAAAAACGATACGGCCGATGAAGCAGAATTGGCCTTGTTGCTGGCCGAGTGCGGCGGTTGGCCTGCCGCATTGACTATTGCCTTGCACGGTAAACGGACCGCCGGCGTATCACGCCGTTTGCTGCATGGTCTTGCGCAAACTGCTTGGCAAGGCTTGCCGGAGACCGATCAACGCTATCTTCTGGATTTGGCCCTACCAAGAACCGTCGATGCCGAATTGTCCGAACGTTTGACCGGAACCAGCAATGCCCTGGATACCCTGGATACCCTGGAACGATTGGCCGAAGATCGCTATTTGGTCAGTCGTAGCGAATCGGTGGCCGATTTCAAAATCCATCCCTTGCTGCGCGATTATTTGATTGAATACTTGCTGAATCTCCACGGCGAGACCGGCTTGCGGCAAAAAAAGACCGAAACCGCACGCATCCTCGAAGAAGCCGGACGGATCGAAGAAGCCGCCGATCTCTACACTCAAGCATGCGCCTACCGAGAATTGCATAGGATTAATTTGTATTTGGCCCCGATTATCGCAGGGCCATAGGTCCGATTAGCAAAACGTAATCAGACGAATAAAGGCGCTTGTTCCTCGGAATAGGCTTCGCTATTCGGAGCTACGCGTGCTAGTCTTTTACTTGTCTTTTATAAATGATTGATTGCAAGACTTGAACCCGATCCATCCCCTATTAGATAGACTATGACAATAAACAATATTCAAAAAAAAATTATTTCGGACTTTGAATTATTTTCTGATTGGTCAGATAAGTATCAACATCTTATTGACCAAGGTAATAAAATTCCTGCTCTTGATAAAAAATATAAAATCCCTGAAAACTTAGTAAAAGGCTGTCAATCTCAATTATGGCTAATTGCTGAAATAATAGATGATAAAGTATATTACCAAGCAGATTGTGATTCACCAATACCGAAAGGAATTGTAGCTCTTCTAATAAGAGTTTTATCTTCTCAATCTACCAATGATATAAAAGATTCGGATTTATTTTTTGTACAAGAAACTCAACTGATTAACTATTTATCTCCAAATCGTGTACAAGGAATAACCTCTTTAATTTCTCGAATGAAACAATTAGCAGATATATAGATGAAAAAAAAGATCAAATATATTATTGATGAAATTATTGATCAATATCTTTATGCTGACGAGACATCAAGACCTTGGATTATTGGTTTTAGTGGTGGCAAAGATTCAACGGTTTTATTGCAATTAGTTTGGGAAGCTTTAACTATCATAAAAAATAATATTGCTGATAATTTGCAAAGAGAAGTTTATGTAGTCAGCAATGACACAATGATAGAAAACCCTATTATTACTGAATATGTACATAGAGTTTTACATGATGTAGAAAAAGCGGCACTTAATCAAGGATTGCCTTTTCGTATTCAAAAAACAACTCCAAGATTAGAAGATTCTTTTTTTGTTAATTTAATTGGCAGGGGCTATCCAGCTCCGAATAGTACATTTAGATGGTGTACGGAAAGATTAAAGATAAAACCAACCTCTCGCTTTATTCTCGAACAAGTTAATTTGAATGGCGAAGCTATTATTTTATTAGGTACTCGTTCTGATGAAAGCTCTAATAGAGCTAAAAGTATCAAAAAACATTCAACACGTGGAAAGAGATTATCAAAACACGCTTTACATCCTAATATTTTAACATATATGCCTATTAAGGATTTAATGCTTGAAGAGGTTTGGTTTATCATAAATACTATGCCTTCGCCTTGGGGTTCAAGTAATACTGAACTTTTTCAAGTTTATGCGAATGCCAGTGCAGATGATTACGAATGTCCTACGACAATTACCGAAAATAAACATTCCTCTTGCGGTCAAAGCCGTTTTGGTTGTTGGGTTTGTACTGTAGTCCCTAAAGATAAGTCAATGACAGCCCAAGTCGAAAATGGTGTAGCATGGCTTACTCCATTACTAAAGTTTAGAAATGCGATTGTTGAAGAAAGAAATTTAATTGAAAATCGTATGCCGACTATGCGAAATGGCAGAGAAGCGATAAATGGTATGGGAACTTATACACCAGAATATAGAGCTATTGTATTAGAAAGGCTTTTATTAGTACAAAAAGAAATACAACAAGAAAAGCCTCATGTTGAATTAATATCAAATCAAGAATTAATTGCTATTCAAGTTATTTGGTATAGAGACCTTATCTTTAACCATAAAGTTTCAAAAATCTATAATAAATTCTACAACAAGGAATTTGATATGAAAAATCAAGATGAGAAAATTCGTCGAGAAACAGAAATTCTACAAAATGTTTGCAAAGATTGCCCTGATAATTTTGAGTTAATTCAAGACCTGCTTTCATTACAAAAAAATAAGGCTTTACTGACAAAAAAGAGAGGTCTTAAAGATGATATTGAAAGAAAAATAGAAAATTTTATTAATTCTTAAAATTAAAGGATATACAATGTATATTAAGGAAATAGAGCTTAATAACTTCAGAATTTACAAAGGGAAAAATAAGATCAATTTATCGCCTGACAATGATAAAAATATTGTTATTGTTAGTGGAAAAAATGGATTTGGTAAAACGACTTTTCTTATGTCTTTAGTTTGGTGTCTTTATGGCAAACAAATGAGTAAAGTAGATGATTTATATAGAAAGGAAATAGATGAAAAGGGAGGTTATGGAAAATATATTGGCAACAGTTTAAATAGGCTTTCTGCAACAGAAGGCGAATCACGATTTTATGTTTCAGTTGTATTCAAAAATGTTAAAATTCCAGATATTAACTGTAACGAAATACAAATAACACGTTATTTTGATACAAGAACAAGCGGCTCTGATAAAGTTGATATTTTAATTGATGGCGCTCAAAATGAACTGATACAAGACTTATCCAGAGATAATCAAAGTGGAGAGGAAATATTTATTAGAGATTTTATTTTACCTTTAGAAATTGCTAAGTTTTTCTTCTTTGATGCTGAAAAAATTGTTTCTCTTGCTGAAGAAAGTAGTGTTGAGCAAAGACAAGCCTTAAGTAAAGCTTATTCTGAAGTTCTTGGTATTCATAAATACCAAGAATTAAAAGAGCAATTAGAAAACTTACAGGATGATTACAGAAAAGGTGAAGCAAAACCTAAGGAAAAACAAGATTTTTTTGATATTGTAGCTAATATTAAAAAGAAAGAAATCGAAATTTCAGAACTGGAAAATGAAATAGAAAAACTTAAAGAGGAAAGAGCTGATAAAAAATATCAATCCGACAGAATACAAGAAAAACTAATTCGTGATAAAGACTGCATGACTATAGAGCAGTTAGAAGAATTAAGACTAAAGGAATCTGAATTAGAATCTAAGGTAAATGAAGCTCAAACCGAGCTGAAGGAACTATTTGATTTAATTCCATTTGCCTTGATGAGCGAATCATTATTAGCTGTTGAAAATCAAGTTAAAAGCGAACGCAATTATAAGCAAATATCGTTTAAAAAAGAGGAAGTTGATGATAAAACAGATACAATATTGGAAGATTTAGAGAATGCAAGAGTAGACGCGAAAGTTTCATTTACATTACCAATTAGAGATTTTTATGAATCAGAAATTAGGAGGCTTATAAAAAAATATTTTTATAATGATATGCCAGAACTCCCCAGTGATTTCCAAAATTTACATAACTTTTCGGAAAATCAATATCGACAATTATCTAAAATGATTAGCGATTTGAAACACGAATTTAAAGTTAAGCTGTCAAAAATTCATGCAGATTACGCTCAGTCTAAATACAAAATAGATGCTATTCGTCGAAAATTAAGAGACGCTGAAAAAAATGCAGAAAATCCTTACATTAAAGGCTTAAGAGATGAAAAAGCATCCTTAGATACAAGAATTGTTACTATCAACTCTAATATTGAAAATAGTCAACGAGAGATAGGTAGTTTTAGCAATGAAATTAAAAGCTTAAAACAAAAACAAGCAGAACTAAGAAAGAAAATGGATGTTTCGGATATAAATAGGAACAAAGATGCAAAACTAGAAGAGCTTACAAAAATAATAAAATCTTTCACTATTCAGTTCAAAGAAGAAAAGAAAAAATCATTGGAAAAAAGCATAAAGGAAAACCTCAATATTCTAATGCACAAAAAAGACTTTATTTATCAGGTAGAAGTTGACATTTTAGGTGATGATGACATAGATATAAATCTTTATGATAAACGTCAGCACAAGATTGATAAGTCTTCTCTATCAATGGGAGAACGGCAAATGTACGCATCAGCTCTATTAAATGCTTTGGTAAATGAATCGGATATAGAGTTTCCTGTTTTCATAGATAGTCCTATGCAAAAATTTGACAAAGACCACGCTGAAAATATAATCAAAAACTTTTATCCAAACGTGTCAAGTCAAGTAATTATATTTCCTTTGATTCACAAAGAGCTAACTGAATCTGAATATAATTTACTTAAAAAGAATATGAGTCAGGCTTATATTATTAATAATATAGATCATGACAAATCAGAATTCTTAAAAGTGGATTGTGAAAACTTAATTACGGAATACAACAAACTTTATGACCTATCAAATTAATATACGGACATCGGATACCAACCAAAACGTTGTTACAGAATTAACAAACAAATTACCAAGTGGAGCAAAAGAAAATGTTATCGCTCGCATTGCCTTAGGATATTCTGTGCAATCAGGCAAAAAGTTCACATCAACTGAATTTGGTTTATATAACTCTAAAGGTAAAGAATATAAGGATCACGTTTTGTTTGATTCAAAACATCGAGATTTTTATATTGCTGTTATATGTCAATATTATGGAATACATAAAATGGATGAAAATATCCCAAAATATATCAAACTTCATATTGATCATGGGTTAGAGTTATTAGATAAAACTTTCTCTACAGACAATCAACTTAATCTTTTTGATTTTTTAATAGAAAGTTTAGAAAAAAACATAGCAATTCTTGATAACACAGAATCTGATTTAACACACGTTAAAAATAATAATCAAAATATTCAAAAAAGCTATTTTAGTTCATTAATAAAAATTGAAGTTGGCAATAATTTGAAAAGTAATGAACTAATTTATTTGAACTTAAATGATATCTCTTATGGAAACTTTCATATTGCAGTAGCTGGTAATTCAGGTATGGGTAAAACACGATTTGCCTTGGAATTATTAGCTCAAATCAGTGAAAAAACAAATGGACAAACAAATTTTATTTATCTTGATTTCAAAGGATTAAAACCAGAAGATGCTGAAAAAGATAAAGAATTTTTTACCAGAACAAAAGCTGAATATATTGACATCCCACAAATGCCATTTCCTTTAAATCCATTAATGTTTATTGATAATATTAATGATAAAAACAAAAAAATGGGAATAGATAAATTTGTAGATATTGTTTGCAAATACTCTAATCTAGGGATTAAACAAAGAGGAAAATTACGCACAGCAACAACAGAAGCTTTTTTGGATAAAAAAGGATCTGTGTATCCATCAATTAGCGATATTAACGAAAAGCTACTAGAAATAATGGGGGATGATAAAGACTCATTAACTGAAATAATTAGTGAGTTAAGTCGGTATAACATTTTTGAACAAGAATCAAAAAATATTGAATCATTTTTAAATAAAAATTTTTATATTTCATTATCGGGTGATTTGTCTAACGCTATTCGCTTTACTTCATTATTCTTAATAATCAATTATTTATATAATACTTTCATGAATCTTGAGGACAGTCCTATTGAAGACGATTATAAAGCAATTCGTTATGTGATTTTAATAGACGAAGCTCATGTTATATTTAAGGAAAAGAAATATCAGGACTTATTAGAGAAAATTTTGCGAGAAATACGTTCAAAAGGCGTTATTGTTGTGTTACTTTCACAAGGTATTGAAGAATATAATCAAAAAAGCTTTGATTTTTCAAGTTTATGTGAAATAGCGTTTCTACTGGATATAAAAAATAAAGACCTTAAAATGATTAATAAATTTTTAGGATTTTCAGAAAAGGAAACGGTGAAAGTAGCGCGTAGTATGGAAAATATTAAAAAAGGAGAAGCTATTTCTAATATCAAAGAATTTGAGGCAGCAGAACTCTTTAAATTAAAGCAATTTTTGAGTTAAAAAGCAGCACGATAGGATGGTTTCGGCGTAAGCAAGCGGATAGATTCATCAAGGCGTCTTGAAGGTTAAAACCTCTGTTAAGCGATATATCAACACTTTTCTGGACACATTATTAAGCGGCTTTCAGCCTCGATGCAAAATCAACCGGCGACAAATACTCATTTTTGGAATGAAGCCGCTGGCGATTATAGAAATCTTCGATGTACTCAAACACGTATAATCTGGGTCAATCGGGTTATTGGAGCATGCGGAAGTCAGTACTACCATGATTTATAATCATTTGCTCAATAATGGAGGCAAAGGCGTAACTAGTCCGTTGGATCAGTTAATCAGCGGTGGATACTGATATTCAGAGATTGTAAACGCCGGACGTATTTTACAACTACCTTTCCCTTTTTTTACCTGCGTCACTACGCGGATCGCTGTACGAGTTTTGATTCTGCATTATCTCAATGCTTTCCGCATAGATAGACCATTCAAAATCTCCCCAGACCAGACTTGGTTTTCTCCAAATTCAAAGCATCAAGAAACCAAACAATCAATTCTTCTGATCATTGGACTCCATAGTTTTATCGATGCCTTCAAAGGCTTTATGAAGCTTTTTGGGATCGCGTCTGCAATCAAGAACTCAAAAAACGATGGCGTTGTCATCGATAATCCTGTAGTAAACAGCCTATAGAAAACGCTTTGCCAACAATCGATGAAACCCGAAATGCACTGAATGAATTCCACCGTATATCGTCAAAGAATCTATTTCGGCAAAAAGACTATCGAAGAAGTCGTCTCCTACACCCGCTTCTTGGCGCTCATAAAACTCACGAACCGCCACGAGGTCTTCAACAGCGGAACGAAGAATTCGGATTTTCATTCAAATCGGGATCGTAATTCTTTCTTGCTTGTCGCCAATCCAGTATTTCGATTCCATCAGATTGAAACTTTTCTTCGGTTTCTTTAAGTTCGATTTCATGCCAAGACAGCTTTGGAAGACTGGCTTCGTCGTTTACCAAATCGCTCCAAAGTTCTTCAATTATCTTCAGTTTCTCAATGGCGGGTAATTTATGTAGTTCGGTTAAGCTCATGGTGGAGAAATACCTGCTTGGATGATTGATATTTTTGAATTTGCCTCAGCACCGGCGCCTAGTCGCCAACTTAATTCAAAAGACACGCTTAGTCAATTATTCCACCTAATCATGACGATCATGGACAATCCTTACATTTGTCCTTTGCCCTTCCCTTTTCCGCCTATTTCATTGCGCGGCTCACCATGGCATAGATCACCCCAAGAAAGGATGAGGGATAGACCTCGGAAAGATCAGGGAAAGCAAATTTAAACCTAAAAAGTAACTACTCGCTTTGGCAGGACGGGGTTTATAACACCTTCCGAAACGTTTCAAACGCGGCCGAAGCAAGTCGAAACGTTAGGGACGGGTTAAATAACCCGTCCCGCAGGGGATTTGACTTCAAAAAGTCCGTTTACTCGCAAACTCTGCTTGCCTGCTTCGGGAAGCAGAGCTTCCAAGACTTCATGCCCAAGCAGAGCTTGGGCAAGAGCCGAAGCTTACCCTCAGCGGGACGGGGTTTGTAACCCCGTCCTGAACGTTTTGACAATTGCCCAGATTAACCAAGACGTTCGGCGGGTTTAGTTTTTTTCAACCCACCCTTTTATTCTTGCAATACGTTTTCCAAATTGCCGATGCTCGGTCTAACGCCATAACGTTGACCAGTCCGGCGCCATTTTTATAATCACAGGTAAGAAAACGAAAATTATCTGCGCAGGACGGTGTTGCAACTGTTGGGTTTACTTGAGCGTGACGGGATTTACAACCTCGTTATATATTTTTCGACCATGTCCCAAGCTTATCTAAAACTTTTGGAGCGGGTTGAATAACCCGCCCCGCTAAGTAAAAAGTATGATTGAAACGAACCGGCATATTGGCTAGGTTAAGTTCGATTTGCTAAAATCGCGGCAACTAACGATTAAATTATGGGTGTATGCCACTATGGACCTTGCCGAACAAGTTTTTCAAACCATCAAACCCATGCCGGAACCCCTCGTGCAGGAAATTTTGGACTTCGCGTTGTTCTTGCGCCAACGCGAAGCTCAAGCTGAGTGGCAAAACTTGATGAGCGCTCAGACGCGCTCACTCGCCGATTGGGACAACGAAGAAGACGAGGTGTGGAACGATGTTCCGTCCGTCTGAAATCGTTTTACTGCCCTTTCCGTTTTCCGATCTTTCATCGCACAAAAAGCGTCCTGTCTTAATTCTCACCGCTGCCAACACACAGGCCGACTTTTTAGCTGTTCAAATAACGTCACAACCCGGCCATGCCAATGCAATCACATTGCACAACGAGGATTTCGTTCTCGGCTCTTTGCCTAAAACGAGCTATGTACGTCCCGATAAAATAGTGACATTGAATCAATCGTTGATCATTCAACGTATCGGCAAACTTTCGGATACGGCTTCCAAACGAATCCTGCAAGCGGTATGTTCAAACTTGAATTGCGCATCTTTGTCCGCCTCGGATGACACGCCCATTTATAAAATTGAATCTCCTCGATCGACATATTCACTAGTGAAAATGTATTGATATTTTGGAGAATCATGAGCGTTTTCTTTTGTTAAACGTAGGAAAAAACCTCTAAGGATTTCGCAAAAATAACTTCCGGGAGCTATGAGCTTTGTCGACCGGATAGGAGTATAACAAGCCGACATCAACCTTGCGGAACAAGTTTGTTTCCGGCGGTCGGCAATGCTGACGCTTGATCCGTGGCCAATTCCTTACAAGCTACAAAATGGGCGTATCTAAGCCGACTGGGAAAATTGAATACCATGACGACCTTTCACGCCCTAGGCGGGACGGGATTTGCAATCCCGTCCCGAACGTTTCGACGCTGTTGTGTGGTGCTTTCAAACATCCGAGGCCTGTTAAATAACCCGCCCTACATCTATAGCCTATCCAGTTTTATCTCCAAATTTCCCGCTTTTTTTGCTAGCTTCCGCCGAAGAAATTTCACCTTATCGTATCTGCGCGTTTTCCATGTTGCGGTTTTTCCCCGTACACCCTTATGATGACCGTGTTTAAAGTTAACCGGTTGATTCTCATGACTCCGCTCAAAATACCTTACGGCCTTGCCGACTTTCAACGACTCAGGCGCGAAGGCTTTTTCTATCAGGACCGTACCGACCGCATCGGGCAACTCGAGGCGGCCGGGCATCAATTGGTGTTTTTGCGCCCGCGCCGCTTCGGTAAAAGCTTGTTGCTGTCGATGCTGGAAAATTATTACGACGTCAACAAGGCCGATTCATTCGGCGAGCTGTTCGGCGATTTGGCGGTGGGACGTAATCCGACGCCATTGCGGAACCGGTTTTTCATTTTGAAATGGGATTTTTCGCGGATTGCCGCCTATGGCGATCTCGACGCTATCCAGTCGGCGATTCACGGACATCTCAATTTGGCGATCGCCGACTGTGCCGAACGCTATCAGCTCGACGTTAAATTGAACGAGGACGATGCTTTATATTCATTCGGACGACTGCTGCAAGCCGTTAATAAAACGCAACGGCCTCTTTATCTTTTGATCGACGAATACGACAACTTCGCCAATGAAGTCATGATGAGGAACAACAGCCATTACGGTGCTTTACTGCAAGGCGAAGGTTTGTTGAAAACGGTTTTCAAAAACATCAAGTCGGCGGCCGGCGGTTTGGGGCTCGAACGGGTCTTTATCACCGGTGTCTCGCCGGTTGTGATGAGCGATATGACCAGCGGCTATAATGTGGCGATCAATATATATTTCGATCCGGAGTTCAACGATTTGTGCGGCTTTACCGAGCCGGAAGTAGAGGGTTTGGTCGTACAGTGCTTGCCCCAATCAGCTTGCGAAGCAGAATTCGAGGACGCAATGAGTACGCTGCGCACCTTTTATAACGGGTACCGCTTTAGCGAACATGCCGAATCCGGTATCTACAATCCGACACTAACGCTGTATTTTTGCCGGCATTTACAGCGGCAAAGACGCTTTCCGAACAACCTGCTGGACGAAAACCTGGCGATGGACCGCAACAAGCTACAATACCTCGCCGGATTGCCGCACGGCGAGGATATCATCGTCAAGGCCCTGGGCGGAGACGAGCCGTTGGCGGTCGAACAGTTATCCGAGCGCTTCGGCGTCGAGGACATGATCCACGGCGTCAAGGATCAAACCTTCATGCTCTCGCTGTTGTACTATTTCGGGATGCTGACTCTTTCGTCCGATATAAGCGGCCTGGGTAAACAATTATTGACTATCCCCAATTTGGTTGCCCGTAAGCTTTATATCGAACGCTTGCGCGAATGCCTGTTACGGCCCGATTTCGATGCGCGTGAAGACATCGATCGTGCCGTCGAGCGTTTCATCTCCGCCGGCGACTTACAGCTCCTCTGCGATTTCATCGAACAGCGCTATTTCACGATACTATCCAACCGCGATTACCGTTGGAGTAACGAACTGACGATCAAGGTCGCATTCATGACCTTGCTCTACAACGACCATCTATACATGATGGTCTCGGAAACCGAGACTCGGCGGCGTTATGCCGACTTGAGCCTGATCGTCCGGCCCGACATGCGCAGGTTTCAGGCCTTGGACCTGGTCTTGGAATTCAAATACGTAAAACTCGCCGAAACGGGACTGACCGCCGAACAAGTTCGCGCATCGACTACTGAACTACTCGCCGGCCTGTCAAAGGTCTCGGACCGCTTGGCCGAAGCCGAATCCCAGGCACGGGAATATATGCACGACCTGCAGCAACGCTATCCTGAAGCACAATTGCACGGTTTCGCCGTAGTAGCGATCGGCTTTGAGCGCTTGCTGTGGCGCAAAGTGGCGGCGACGCAAATCAGCAATAATTAATTGACAGACGACAGTGACACCCTGTTTGTATCTGGTTCCACCGTTTTAGCGTTCGCCGTTATTTATAAACCTATAAAAAGTATTTTGTCCACGAAAATCACGAACATTTTCTATTGGTTATAGCTTCCAAGTTGCTCACCCAATGAGTGATTCAAGGTAAGTATACAGTCCCCCTCTTTGAAAAAGACGACTGCACGGATGCAGCGTAGCGGAATACGTGTATGCGTGGCTTCGACCTTCCCGGATTGCGCTAAGCTCCATCCGGGCTACGCTGCTTCATGGCTGAACTTGCGTAACTACCTGCCTAAACGCGCGGCGTGGCGCTCGCGGTTTTCGATTCGACGCTGTTCGCTCTTGCGCAACAGCACATAGACGGCCGCGACGCCGCCATGATGCTTCAGTGCGGTGTGGCTGGCTTGCACTTGTTCCATTTCGGGCAACCATTGCGCCAAATAACTTTTCAATGTGGCGTCCGTGTTTCGTCCTCGCCCGAAAACGAGCAAAACGCTACGTATGTTGCAGTCTTGGCATTCGTGCACGAATTGCAGTAATTCGTCCCGGGCTTCGGAAGGCGTTTTGCGGAACAGATTCAAAGTCGCTTCCAGCGGATATTTGCCGAGCCTAAGATTTTTATAGACACCGTCTTGTATGCCATCGCGCTTGTAGGTAATCCACGCATCGGCAGGCAGAGGCTTTCTGAGCACCAGCGACAGGGGGCCGTTGATGTCTTCTTTCGAAAATTGCGCTTGTTGCCTGCGGTATTGCTGACCGGGCGTTGCCGACTGGGCGGTTTTCACAATGGTTTTGACGGGGGCTTTCAGAGGAACCACATCGGCCATTTCCTGAAAAAAGAGATCGATTTCTTGCTCGGACATCGCAACCTCCTGAACGGTTAAATAAATATCGACTGGACACAGGCAAAAAAGGGCCTGAAGCCAAAGAGACACTTACTCTGAATTTTCGTTCTATCTTTTATTTTCGCAGTAAGGCTGTTTTATACTGCCATTCTTGCTCGGGTTCAACCGTCTCGACAAAAACCACGTCGTTTTTTTTCGACGACGCCAGCAATACGCCGTCTCGGTAAAGCAAACGATTGGCCGCCTGCGGACCGACCCGATCGCCGCTACCGATAATGCCGGTCAGATTGAGCGGATCGACGGAACTAATCGCTATCAATTCGCCGGTTTTCGATTGTTTGCGGCTATCTCGGAGCATCGAGACCGCTTGCGGCAAAGCGAAGTGCTCGCCGGCCACCCCCTGCACGAAGCGGCCGCCGCGCACTTCGCCGCGCGCTTCCAGTCGCCGATAGACATAGAGCAAATCGCGCCAAGAAGGAATGCCTTCTTCGTTATCGAGTAATTTGCGGAATACCACGCCGTAGCGGTTCAATAAAACGCGCGCAATATGCTCGACCGGCTCGTAAGCATCCGCGCCGGCTTGCACCGGCCGCAACAAAGACCATCTGCCGGCTGTCGCCGAGGTATCGTGCGCGGGATAACGCCGGCTGCGTCGCTGCCGAATCGCGCTACTTTGAATCAAGGTTCGAAGGCCTTGAAAGCTGTCCGCGGTAATCAATCCTGCGGCGACCAATTCGCCAAGCGCCTCAAATAGTTGCGCATTCAACAAACCGGTTTCATCGCTGATTTCCTGAAAAAAACTGGCGCCCCAATTTTTCAAAACCGCATGGACTTTTTGCGCGCCGCTCGATAGCTCGATCGCGCCATGATCCGGCAAGGGCGCATAGACGCGCCAAAAGGAAAGATGAGCTCGCGGGAGCAGCGCGATCGATGTGCTTTTACCGGCCGGCCTCGGCGTTCTGGCGGCACTTTTAAATTTCAGTCGCAGCCAAACGAAACGTCCGGTGCTGCAGCAAGTATCCAATTGCGATGCAAAATAGGGTTTTAAGCGTTTCGGCAGAACATCGCCTTCCCATGCGGCGGCGGGCAAATTGCAGCCTTCCAATTGCTGCAAGACTTTTTCCAAGGCGGCTTCGCCCTCTCGCGGTTCGTCCAGGCCGTGCCAGTGAAACAAAAAACGCATGAAGTCGGCTTGCGCGACCGGCTGTATCTCGTTGCGTAATTGTTTGAGCGTGTAGCGATGAATCCGAGCCAACAGTCCGCGCTCGCACCATTCGGTCTGCGCGGTACCGGGACTGAACCGGCCTTGTATTGCAAAACCTTGCTGTTCCAATACGGCAAGCGCTTGTTCGACTCGTGCTTCCGGAAGGTTCAAGGAAGCCGCCAAATTCCGGGACGTAACCGGGCCCAAACCTTCCAATCGGCTACGCAAGATGTTTTGCAACGCGGCATCCTTCGTCAATTGGGGATCGGCGTCCACGGCGTCAATCGGCGGCTGCACCGCTATTCCGGGAAATAGCAACTGCAATTCATGCAAGCGTTCGGCGGCGGTTAGAATGCGGTTTCCGTTCGGCAGCACCAGTAATGCCGCTCGTCCGGTCTGCTGCAGTTGCTCGAACAAAGGGTATTGTTCGCGCGTGCATTCTTTTTCATCGATAAAACTCAACACGACCATCGCATCGTGCAATTCGTCGGCGGTGTTTGCTTCGGGCCAGGCTTCAAGCCGGACGCGCGCGATCGCGGCCGGATCGAGCCTGCCGATTTCGGCGGCTTCTTCGGGGTTAGCAAAGCGGCGTTGTTGAATCGCCAAGGTCCTTCTTTCCTCGGCCGGCGCGTCGTCCAAAAAGGCGTAAGGCCGAGCGTTCAAAATTTCCTGCGCCATCGGCGACGGCGCGCTCAAATCCCTCGCTACAATCTTGATCCGCCCGCTTTCTATGCCGTCCAACAGGGCTTCGAGCCCGTCGATGTCCATCAATTCGTGCAAACAATCCCACAAGGCTTGATTGACCAGAGGGTGATCCGGAATTTCGCGGTCTCCGGCGATGTTTTCGAAACAGGCCAATTGATCGGGGAAAATCACCGCGATCAAATCCTCGGCATTGTTGCGTTGAAATTGTGCAGGCACCCTTTTGCCGGCCCGATTACGCGGCACCGCGAGTGCGGTATTGGTCACCCAGCGCCAACGGGTCGGGAACATCGGCGCGGCCAACAAGGCCTGAATCAATACGTCTTTTACGGTCGAAGCTTTCAAATAGCCGGCCGGTTCCGTAAGCGGAAAGCTGTGCGTCGGCCCGAGCGATAAAACGATATTGTCTTCACCCGCGGCAGCTTGTAATTCGAAATTAAACTTGCGGCAGAAGCGTTTGCGAAGCGCCAGACCCCAAGCCCGGTTGATCCTCGAGCCGAAAGGCGAATGAATCACGAAATGCATGTCTTGCGTTTCGTCGAAGAAGCGTTCGAACACGATCGTTTCGAGTGTCGGTAACACCGTCAAGGCAGCCTTCGCAGCCGCTAAATATTGTGATAACTGCTCGGCGGCGACATGCGGCAAGGCTAAATCGATCAGATAACGATAGGCCGCGCCCTCGCCTTGTTCGAGCAGACTGTCGATCATTGCGGATAATCTTGAGACCGCTTCGGATAATTCGTTACTTCGCCCCGGCGCTTCGCCGAACCAAAACGGAATATTCGGAGGCTGACCGTGCGCGTCCTCGACATGAACCCTGCCCTGCTCGACCTTGAGCAATCGGTAGGAATTGTTGCCGAGTTGAAAAATATCGCCGGGGAGGCTTTCGAACGCAAAGTCTTCGTTGAGTGTTCCGACGAAAAGGCCTTCCGGCTGCAATATAACGTCGTAATCGAACAGATCCGGTATCGCCCCGCCGTTCAGCAACGCGGTCAAACGCGCGCCTTTGCGGGGCCGTAGCATGCCGTGTACGGCATCCCTGTGAAGATAGGCGCCCCGCCGGCCGCGTCGAGTATGAAATCCGTCGGCGAGCATTTTGACGACGGCTTTGAATTCCGTTTCGGTCAATTCCCGGTACGGCCAGGCCCTGCAAAAAGCCTGATACAGTTCGGTTTCGCGCCATTCGCGGCAAGCGACTTCGGCGACGATTTGTTGGGCCAGCACGTCCAAGGGATGCCTAGGGATCAGTATCGTATCGAGTAAATCCTGTCCGACCGCATAGAGTAAAGCGCTGCATTCGAGCAAATCGTCCCGCGACAACGGAAACAATCGGCCTTTCGGCGTAGCCCCCAATCGGTGACCCGAACGGCCGACCCGCTGCAGAAACGCCGATATCGAATGCGGCGAGCCCAACTGGCAAACCAGGTCAACATCGCCAATATCGATACCGAGTTCAAGCGAGGCGGTTGCGACCAGTGCTTTCAACAGGCCTTGTTTCAAACGCTGTTCGGCATTCAGGCGATGCTCTTTCGCGAGACTGCCGTGATGCGAGGTGACGGTTTCTTCGCCGAGCCGCTCGGCTAGCGCGGCTGCTACTCGTTCCGCCTGGCGCCGCGTGTTGACGAAAATCAGCGTGGTGCTGTGTTCGACGATCAATTGTTCGAGACGGTCGTAGATTTCGGTCCACACTTCGCCGGCCATGACCGCTTCGAGCGGCGAGCCGGATACTTCGATTTGGAGATCGCGGCGACGGACATGACCAGTATCGATAATCATACAAGGCTCGGCACGGTTGCCTATTAAATAATGGGCGATACCATCGAGGGGTTTTTGCGTTGCCGATAAACCGATGCGGACCGGTTCTGTTTCGGTCAACTGCGTCAACCTTTCCAGTGACAGCATGAGATGTGCGCCGCGTTTGTTGCCAGCCAAGGCATGTATCTCGTCGACGATGACGCTACGCACCGATTTCAGCATCTCGCGGCCAGATTCCGAAGTCAGCAACAAATATAACGATTCCGGAGTCGTGACCAGGATATGAGGCGGGAAACGTTTCATTGCCGCGCGTTCGGCTTGCGGCGTATCGCCGGTGCGGACCTGGGCGCGAATCACGATATCAGGCAAAGCCGCTTCGAGCAGCGCCATGCCGATACCGGTCAACGGGTCTTCCAGGTTTTTATGAATGTCGTTCGATAAGGCCTTGAGCGGCGATATATATAAAATTCGCGTTTCATCGGGCAACGGCGCTTCAATGCCCTGCTTGACCAATTGATCGATCACGGCCAAAAAAGCGGCCAAGGTTTTACCCGAACCTGTCGGCGCGGCGATTAATGTCGACGCCCCGCTTTGAATCGCCGGCCAGGCACGAACCTGGGCTTCCGACGGCTGTCCGAAACGCTCGATAAACCAGTCGGCCACGACCGGATGAAAGGCAGACAAAGAGTCGGTCACTGATATCGACTAGGGTTTAGCGAAAATAAACCCGCAAAGGTACACTTGCTCATTTGAATTGACCGCATCGATAGATATAGATACTTGAGATTTATAGATCTTTGGGAAGTTTTTACTTTAATCTTAGACAGGCTAGAGCACGGCAATTCAAATTGTATCCGATTAATTGCCGCATATATACTTCGCGCGGCCATGTTTGGGGATTTTATGGCAATGCTATTTTGTTCGGTAGCAAGGCGCGAAAACAGGCGCATAGCAAGCTATGTAACTGTTTTCGCAAAGCTACCGCTCCTGCTCACGCCCCTTACCTACATCCATGTAGGTAACGCAGCTACCGGACAAAAGAGCGCGTCAGAAAGCCGCAAATGTGGCCGTGCGAAGTATAACCTTTGCTAGTCGGATTCGGCGCCGTCGCCCAATCATGCGAGTAACATAACCTGCTTCAAGGATCGTTGTTTCAGGGAATTATTGAGTGCCGAAACCCAAGCAAAAAGCAGTCCGCCGAGTTGAAAAACTAGGGCATTTGCCTCATTTTGCGTGAAATGCCATAATCCTTTCACTTAATCATTTGTAGTCAACAAATGATCTAGAGCAACGCTGTTGCAATACTTCGCTATGTGAACTTCCTTTATTTACAATGTCTGTAGACAGACGAACATCATAAAATATTGCACAACAGAGAACGATAGTTAGACTAAACGCTAGACAAACCAATAAAACTCAGCAAAAGCCTTGCCAAAAACTGCGACATATTGTCGCGCGGCAATATGACACATTCAAATAGTACCTTAGTACTAATACAATGACTCCGGCTCTTGAAATACGCTTCTTAACGCCTCAGCTTATTCAAGATACTCCTCAATTATGCGATAGTGTTATCGCATTCTTTCCACTCGGGGATTACCATGAAACGAAACTACCAAATAGACGAACCGATACCCTTAAAACACCGACAACTTGTCCAACAAACTGCATTTCATGAAGCCGGTCATGCCTCGGCGATTTACTTGTGTAACCGACAAAAGAATCTACCGCCCGTTTACTTCCAAATAACATTTGGAGGCTTGTGCGCCTCCACACCCGTAGCAGACCGTCTAAAAAAGCTACCGCATTACAATTGGGTTGCTACCGTCGAAGGTGGAAATCTGATTCACAGCCTGCCTCTCTCGGTAATCGAAAGCAGCGGCTATTTTTCCGATCACGAAAGCCACGCCTATCAGCTAGCTTATGAAGCCGATATCATCAACCTGTTGGCCGGCCCACTGGCTGAAGCGAAATATGTCGCGGAACGTGATAATGAAACATTCAATCCTCGCCTAGTCAATGTTGAAGCTCTTAGATATTATGGCGGCACTTCCGATCTCGAAAAAGTTGACGAATATCTGGAAGCTTTAATAGCAACTCAAGATAAACGTAGCAAAAAATTAAACGAGCTTTTTTTGGCCGCATTCCGATTTATCGAAGACCCTAGCCATTGGTATGCCATCAATCGACTAGCCCATCATATTCTCGAAAACGACAATGAAATCATCGGCTGCGAAGAGATAATCGATGTAATAGACAACGCCCTATTGCCGTCCTTAACCTATGACAGGTTAAGTGCTAATTTCCGTTGTTAATTGAACCGGCCTGACCATTACCGCTTATGAAACTCGACTCCATTCCTTGCCGAGGTCGCGAAAAAAAAACAAAGCCTACGCGGCCTTGGCTTTAACCTCTCCACCCTGCAATACCCTCCAAACAACGAAAACAATTAATGAACTGTTGAAATTGATTCATTATCAACCCTTCCAGAAACACCTTTAAATACCTAAAGATTTGCTATCTCGCACCGTTGTATTTGACTGTAACTTAAGCCGTTGATCCCACGTTTATACATCGATTGCCCGAGCGAACAAGCCAAACCCGAAGCCAATACCCGCGCATAAAAGGGTAAGGTTTCGCTATAGATGGGCAAGGCTTCTTCGATGTGGTCAAATACTTGCAAGTGTCGGTCGAAATCTTCGCGTTGCCTTGCTATTTCGATCATCAACACCGAATTACCGAGACACGCCTCCGATAGCTCAAGCGACCAAGTCAGGTCGTTTTGTAATTCGCATTGACCGACATAAAGGCCTGATTGTGTCTCCGGCCATTGCTCCGGCGCGATCAATGATAAGCGGTAGCCGTCCGGCTTACGATAAAGCCAATAACATTGACCAAGCACCGGTTTGAATTTAATGGCGCTACTCAACACGAATAACGAGGTAAATAGCTCATCGGCAATCCGGTTTAAAGGCTTGGCCGGGACATTAAGGCCGCTGGTAAGGGTATACAAAGCATCAAGCACAGGAAGCAATCCTTTGCCTTGCGGATTAGGCGATTGAACATGCGAGCTCATTGTTAAAAATAACCCTTATGAATAACCTTCGTCGACACGTTGCGCAAGATGCTTGAGAGCATCTGAAATAACGACCGGATAATTTTCTTCGCGCGTCAATAACTTCAATTTGCCGGGCAGCGTATGCAGTTGGTCTTGCGTTTCGAGGCGAATACGCTCAAGCGACCGCTGCATTCCGGTAATCTGACGACCGTTTTGCATTACTGGCTGCAATAACGGTTTACCGTCGAAAATTTCATCATCTACAGCGATTGTATCGCCGATCATGATTCCGTCAAGATCGAAGCGGCGATACACTTGTTTTCGCCCCGGCCAGGTAGCCTTGCCTTCCGAGCGTTTGCGTCTCGGCACGCCGGCATATTCCTGCAATTTATACGCACAATCCATGTAAGGTGCATCCGCCGAGGTATCCAGATACGTGCCGATGCCGTATCCGTCGATCGGCGCTTGCCGCGAACGAAAAGCTTCGAGTTGATATTCGTCGATGCCGCCGCTCGCAAAAATCGTGACTTTTCGCAAACCGCCTTCATCGAGTATTTTTCTGACGTTATGCGCATGCTCGGCAAGATCGCCGCTATCTAAGCGCACGCCTTTGATCCTTATGCCGGCCGCTTGTAATTTGGGCGCGAGAGCCACGACTTTTTTCGCGCCTGCCTCGGTATCGTAGGTATCGATCAATAATACGACATTATCGGGATTGGCTTCGGCAAAGCGTAGAAAGGCATCGCTTTCATCGTCGTGAGCCTGCACAAACGAATGCGCCATCGTACCGTAAATAGGTATGCCGAACTGCCGACCGGCGCAAACCGTTGCCGTCCCGCTAAAACCGGCCAAATAACTCGCTCTTGCCGCCAAAACGCCGGCCTCGGCGCCATGCGCGCGCCGAAAACCGAAATCGACCAATAGCTTGTCTCCAGCAATCAAAACCGAACGCGCGGCCTTCGACGCAATTAGCGTTTGAAAATGCAACAAATTGATTACACGGCTCTCTACCAATTGCGCTTCAGGAAACGGCGCGATAATTCTCAGAATCGGTTCATTCGGAAAAAACACGGTGCCTTCCGGCATCGCGTCGACACTCCCTGTAAATGTCATCTCGGCCAGGTAATCCAGAAAATCCGTCTTAAAATAACCGGTTGTGCTAAGCCAATCGATTTCGGCCTGGCTAAAACGCAGATTTTCAAGAAAATCGAGGACTTGCTCCAACCCCGCCGCAACCAGAAAATTTCGACTTTCCGGTAACTTACGCACAAAAAACTCGAATACTGCAGTCTCTGTCATCGCATGCCGATAATAGCCCTGAAGCATCGTCAATTGATAAAGGTCGGTCAATAAAGCATTGCGAGCAATCATGCTAATTCGTCCAATGTAATAAGATGCGCCCCTTCGTCCGCCATCATGCGTTCGGACTCTAAACCGTCTTGTGGGTGAACGTTCGCGGCCGCTAGCGCATCTTGTAACAAAAACACCCTATAGCCGAGTTTAAGCGCATCGCGTACCGTCTGCAACACGCAATAATCGGTCGCAATGCCGCACACAAACAAACGCTGTATCGATGCCTTATTAAGTCGGCGCTCGAGTTCCGGATTTTCAAAGGCCGAATAGCCTTCCGCCTCGTTCGTATCGCCTTTGGACACAATGGGGACAGTCTCCGGGAGTACTAAACCGGGAGCAAACTCGGCGCCTTTCGAACCGGCGACGCAATGAATCGGCCAAGGACCGCCTTGATCGGCGAATGAACGATGATGGCTAGGATGCCAGTCGCGTGTCGCAAAAACCGGTAAGTGACTGCTCATGAATCGCTCGATATAAGCATTGACGACCGGAACGATTTTATCGCCGCCGGCAACCGCCAGCGCTCCGCCCGGCAAAAAATCGTTCTGAATGTCGACCACTAGCAACGCATCGCCTTGCTTGAGTCGTATTGGAAAAAAATCGATTTGACTCATCGCTCACGGACTCGACTGATGATGAGCCGATTCCATATGTTTACCGGTAAAGGGTACAAAACTGACCCCCAATACCGTCCGCGAATCGAGGTTGCCTTGCGAGTCTTTCTCTATAACCAGCAATTCCTGATAGCAAAAGGGAAGACCGACGGGAATCACCAAGCGCGAGCCATTCCGTAATTGATCGATCAAAGGCTGAGGAATATGCGGCGCGGCTGCGGTAACGACGATGCCGTCATAGGGGGCGTGTTCCGGCCACCCGAGATATCCGTCGCCGTTACGGACTTCTATATTTTGATAATCGTAGTCTACAAGCCTTTCCCTCGCTTTATCGGCCAGGGTTTCGACGATTTCAACCGTATAGACCTGTTTGACCAGCCGGGATAAAATCGCCGCTTGATAGCCGGAGCCCGTACCGATTTCCAATATCGTGTCATCCGGCTTGGGAGCCAATAAATCGGTCATCAGCGCGACAATATACGGCTGCGATATCGTCTGCCCCAAACCGATCGGTACCGGACCGTTGGCATAGGCGTAATGCCGAGACTCCTCGGGCACGAACAAATGCCTCGGGACTTCGCGCATCGCATCGATAACCCGCTCATCCAAGGCATTCTTACCAATATAATGCCGCGTCAAGCGTACTTCGGCTTCAATATCATCGAGCATCTGCTGAATGTTTTCTTTCAAAACGCGCCCCAATTTTGAGTAATAAAAAAGTGTTTTGCACGTTCCTTATTCCCAGAAAAATCATTTCACTATGAAGAATAAAATTTTAATTCAATAGCTTATTAGCCTATGCACATCCTTTTTGCTCCCCTAAAAGGTTATTCAAATTTTTAGAGCAAGCCATTGAAAGACTACATGTGGTTCATGGTCAAACTGACGAGTCTAGGTTAATGTATATGCACTTCTCGAGACTTTACCTTATCACTTCTTCGCAAAACATAACGATCCGATTTATTATCCAACCTTGTGCCATCGTCATCTAATTGAACCAAAGCTCCATCATTCTCTATAAAATACCGCCGTATGTTTCCCCCACCTTTACGTGGCGTTAATACAACGGTTTGACTATCCTCATTCCAGCTATATTTCCCTTTTTCATAATACTCCCTTGAGGACTCCCTTGCCGGCTGAGTTACCATCAAATAATTATTTTTTTGTTTTAAAGACAACGTGACCTTGATGCCATTGCAATCACTGCACGGGAGATAACCGTAAAATACTCCGCGAAAAATTTGACTTTCATCGACATGATTTTCATGGAGCGCATGATCGTTATCCTTTTGCAAATGTTTTACTCGGGCTTTTGCAAGATTTTCTTGAGCTTCAAAATCTGTCGCCGCAATTACCGGCATCGCGGTAATAAGGCATCCGATTAGCAACACGAAGCGACGAGGTTTTAATTGTTTTTTTACTATTCGCATGGCAAATTTCCGAAAAAAAGTTGTGTTTAGAAAAAGAAGGATCAATTGGGACAACCGGTTTCAATTTTAAACCCGATACTTATGATACTGTACCGGTAGCAGATCGTAATTTCCGCCCAGATTACAGAGCGGCCGGTTTGAAGATCGATGTCGAGGTAGGTTGGCCTTTTGAGTTTAGCAAGCGAATTGCCGGAATCAAGCCTTCGGGGTTATATCGAGACCACTAATTCCCGCAACTTTTCATTCTTGTGAACATTAATCGAAAAGGTTTTGTAATATTACTGACGTTAATGAATAGAGGGCTCGGACCGACCCATTCTTGCCGGTCGCGTTTCTCCGTAGCTGCCAGTCAGCCAAATCCAGATTCTGCGAACTTGATGGCCAGAAAGCAATCATTGGTGACCTTACTCAACGTCGAATTGCTGTCGCACGGCACTTCCATAAAGCCGCCATCTGAGCGACCGCCAAACTTCGAGACCTGTCGAACGACTCATAAGGGACGGCCGCAGAATTCGGAAAAAATAGTACGCTAAGCTTTTATGGTAAGAGTTTAAGCGTTGTAAAGGCAATTAATGCATCAAGTTGATAAGACCGCGTGTTAGCACCTAGTTAGTCCAAACATATATTGATGTGTTATGCCGAAAAGGGGTAATCGTCATTGCTGGAGCGCACATTTTTCTTTAGAAAAATCCGTACGCTTAGATCAACAATTAAGCCATCCTAATCTCCCACAGAATAATTTTCCGCTTGCATAATTTGTTTATTACACTAAGATAGTAATTAATTACTATCTTTTTGAGAGCAATCGTGAATACCCATGTAAAACATCTTCCTGCGGATGAACGTCGGGCCGTAACAGTCGAGGCGGTGGTTAAGTTGGCGGGTTCGCAAAACCCCAGCGAAATCACAACTGCGGCTATCGCTAAACATATGAACCTGACCCAGGGCGCGTTGTTTCGTCATTTTCCGACCAAGGATGCCATTTGGCAGGCGGTCATGGAGTGGGTGGCGGAACGTCTCCTTGCTCGAATTGATTGCGCCGCACAAGGTATTGAATCGCCTCTAGCCGCGATGCAGGCGATATTCATGAGCCACGTCGAGTTCGTGGCCGAGCATCCAGGGGTTCCCCGAATGATGTTTGGAGAATTGCAACGTACCAAGCAGACAGCGCCCAAGCGCATAGTACAAACCCTGATCCTGCGTTATGGAGAACGCTTGCACCGACTGATCGAGGCGGGCAAGGCTTGTGGCGAGCTGTCCGCCGCACTCGATACCGAAGCCGCGACCACACTGTTCATCGGCACGATCCAAGGACTGGTCATGCAATCGCTTCTGGCCGGCAATGTGGAGCGTATCCGCGACGATGCGCCACGCGTCTTTGCCATTTATCAGCGTGGCATTCGGAGTGCGCAATGAATCACATGCCTCTACAAAAACGAACCTTGGCGCTTCTGGCCGTTATTGTGCCGTTGCTTGTGCTTTTCGTCTACGTCGCCTTACGGTCCGGTCCGCTGGCACCAGTAACCGTGACGGTCGCGGAGGTGGAGGCCAAGTCAATTGCCCCGGCGCTATTCGGTATCGGCACGGTAGAGGCGCGCTACACCTACAAAATTGGGCCCACGGTTGCCGGTCGTGTGCAACGTCTGGAGGTGCATGTGGGCGATCGAGTGAAGGGCGGTCAAGTGTTAGGCGAGATGGATCCGGTCGATCTCGATGATCGCGTCCGCTCGCAGGAATCGGAATTCAAGCGTGCCGAAGCGGCATTGCGCGAAGCGAAGGCACGGCAAGCGTATGCGAAGGCCCAGTTGCATCGATATGAACAATTGTTTGCGGTACGCTCGACCAGCGAAGAAATAGTCGCCACCAAGCGACAGGAATTGCAGATTGCGGATGCCGTACTTACAGTCGCCCGTGAAGACGTCGCCCGTGCCCGGTCTGACCGGGAAGCACTAATTACGCAGGGGGATAACCTGCGTTTGATCGCGCCGGCTGACGGCTTGGTTAGCTCCCGCGATGCCGATCCCGGTACAACTGTCGTTGCTGGTCAAGCTGTGGTGGAAGTAATCGACCCCGAAAGTTTATGGCTGAACGTACGCTTCGACCAGATCAGTGCGGCAGGGCTTGCCGCTGGGCTGCCGGCCCGCATTGTGTTGCGTTCGCGCAATGACCATGTGCTGGCCGGACGTTTACTGCGGGTGGAACCCAAAGCTGACGCCGTGACCGAGGAAATGCTTGCCAAGGTGATTTTCGATCTGCCCCCCGATCCATTGCCGCCGCTGGGTGAACTGGCCGAAGTCACGGTCGACTTGCCGGCGCTACCTGCCGCCCCAGTGATTCCCAATGCCGCCATCCATCGCGAGAATGGCCAAGTGGGAGTCTGGCAAGCTATGGACGGCGACCTGCGCTTTACCCCCGTTAAATTAGGCGTCGCTGATCTCGATGGCCAAGTGCAAATACGCGATGGACTCAAGAACGGCGACCGGGTAGTGGTTTACAGCGAAAAGGCGCTGACCGTACGCAGCCGAATTCATGTGGTTGAACACATTCCCGGTGCAGCGCGATGATCAGCTTGGCGGGCCGCGATATTCTCCATTCTTGGGGTAAGTTCGTGTTCACCGGCGTCGGCCTGGGATTGTTGATCGGCGTGACGCTGAGTATGGCCGGCATTTATCGGGGCATGGTCGACGATGCACAGGTGATGCTGGACAACACAGGCGCGGATCTGTGGGTAGTGCAGCAGGACACTCAGGGGCCTTATGCCGAGTCGTCCAGTCTGTACGACGATCTTTATCGCAGTCTGCTGAATATGCCGGGTGTGGAATACGCAGCCAATGTCACCTATCTGATCATGCAGGTAAGTCACGGCGAGCAGGATGTTAGCGCCATGGTGGTTGGCGTCGCGACCGGCACACCGGGTACGCCAGGACAGCCCCAGTATCTTGTCGCTGGGCGACATATCACCCGTAGCCATTATGAAGCCGTTGCCGATATTTCCAGCGGATTCCAGCTCGGTGAGCGCATCCGAATCCGCCGTAATTTTTACACTGTCGTCGGATTGTCTAAACGCACGGTATCTTATAACGGTGATCCGATGGTCTTCATTCCGCTCAAAGATGCACAAGAAGCGCAATTTCTGAAAGATAACGATGCTCTGGTTCAGCAGCGCCGCCGCAATGCCGAGAACCCGGACTTCAATCGCCCTGGCATTCCCGATCTGCTTGCTGTGGTAAACGCATCGCAAAGTACCAACGCCTATGTTAATGCGGTTCTTGTTAAGCTCAAACCCGGCTCACTCCCTGAGGATGCAGCCGAGCCGATACGTCGCTGGATGCGCCTGCAAGTTTATACCCGTACCCAGATGGAATCGATTTTGATGGACAAGGTAATCGATAAATCAGCCAGGCAAATCGCCTTGTTTTTGGTGATTCTGAGCATCGTCAGCGCGGCCATTGTCGCCTTTATCATCTATACCTTGACCTTGGGAAAAATCCGGGAAATCGCGGTGCTTAAACTGATCGGCACCAAGAACCGCACCATTGCCGGCATGATCATGCAGCAGTCGCTCGCGCTTGGCGTTATCGGTTTTGTGGTGGGAAAAATCACCGCCACCTTCTGGGTACCGATTTTTCCTAAGTACGTATTATTAATGCCGCTAGACTCCGTCGCAGGTTTTTTTGCTGTGCTGGCGATCTGCGCATTGGCCAGCCTTGTTGCTATCCGTATGGCGCTCAAGGTCGATCCGGCCGAAGCCATAGGAGGCTAAGGTGAGCGGCAAAGGCATTCACATTGAAGGCTTAAAAAAACGCTACGGCGAGGGCGATACCGCTGTCCATGCCTTGAGAGGCGTGGACATGCAGGTTGCCCCGGGTGAAGTGGTAGGGCTTATCGGGCCGTCCGGTTCCGGCAAAAGCACCCTGCTCAAGTGTCTGGGGGCGGTGATCGATCCGACTTCCGGCCGCATGGTTCTCGGTGATGAGGCGATCTTTGACAACGACTGGAAAGTACATGACTTACAAGCCTTGCGGCGCGACAAGATCGGCTTTGTATTCCAGGCGCCCTATCTGATTCCGTTTCTCGATGTGACCGACAACGTTGCACTGCTGCCGATGTTGGCAGGCATTCCCAATAGTAAAGCGCGTGCGAAAGCTCTGGAGCTTCTCACCGCGCTGGATATACAACACCGCGCCCGTGCCATGCCGTCGCAGCTTTCCGGCGGCGAACAGCAGCGCGTAGCCATCGCCCGCGGGCTGGTCAATCGCCCGCCTGTGATTCTTGCAGACGAACCCACCGCGCCGCTTGACAGTGAACGAGCCATGGCCGTTATCCGTATACTCAACGACATGGCACGCCAGTTCGAGACCGCTATCATCGTTGTCACCCACGACGAAAAAATTATTCCCACCTTCGAACGTATCTACCATATCCGCGACGGCGTGGCCCATGAGGAAGTCGGCGAAGGACGGAGATTTGAGTGAATAAACTATTACATTAAAGGCACTTTATGACACACCAAAACTTCCCTAAAAACCTCTTTACAGCAATCACAGCCAGCGTATTGCTTGCCGGCATCTACTCGCAGGCTTGGGCCAATGACGATGCCGATGCCGATGCCGATGCTAAGCCGTTAGAGCTACACAGGATCATGCAAGAAATCGGTAAGAACATGCAGACCATCACTGACGCCATTTCTCGAGAAGATTGGGCTTTGGTCGCCAAAATTGCACCGCAGATCGCCGAGCATCCAGAGCCGCCTGTAATCGAGAAGATGCGTATCCTGACGTTCATTGGCACCGATATGGGCACATTCGAAAGTCATGATCAAAGAACGCATCAAGCTGCGCGGGCGCTGGAACAAATTGCCGCTCGGAACGATGGGCAAGGCGTGATCACAGCCTTTGCGAATCTGCAAAGCAGTTGTCTGGTTTGCCATCAGAGTTTCCGTCAATCGTTCGTGGAACATTTTTATGGGCAACGTTGAAAGAATACACTGTCACGGCACTGATCGCTCGAAGACCGATCATATGACGGTCCGGACATATACAGCCATCATTTTTGCCGGATTGCTGGCGGGTTGTACCGTAGGGCCCGATTTCAAACCACCGGCCGCCCCCGATACGCCAGCCTACACCGCAACCCCTTTATCGACTCAAACGGCATCCGCGGCCACGGCTTTTGGGGGGGCGCAACACTTTAGGATCGGCGCCAACGTAAACGCACAGTGGTGGCGTGATCTGGGATCTTCCAAACTCGACGCGCTGATAGAACAGGCTTTTCAGGCCAGCCCAACGCTGGCTTCTGCACGAGCCACGTTACGTCAGGCGCAGGAAATCCATGAAGCGCAGGAGGGGGCGATGATGTATCCTCAAGTCGATGCCGGTTTCAGCGCGCAACGGCAACGCTTTAATCCCATCGTATTGGGGCAAGATGGCCAGGCGAGGGAATTCAGTTTGTTTAACGCCGGTGTTAACGTCAATTACCAACTCGATCTTGCCGGCGGTAACCGCCGCGCATTGGAAGCTTTAGCCGCGCAAACCGAGTATCGTCGTCACGAAATGGACGGTGCGCAGCTGACCTTGGCGGGCAACATCGTTACCGCCGCGATCACCCAAGCCAGGCTCGCGGCACAAATACAGTCTACGGAGGCCATTCTTCGCGCTCAAGAGGAACAACTGTACCTTACCCAAGAACGCGTGCGCCTTGGCCAGGGCGCACCGGATGAGGTATTGGCGCTGCAAACCCAAGTGGAACAGACTCGCGCCGGCCTTCCTGTGTTGCGCCAACAGAGTCAGCAGAATGAACATCTGTTGGCCGCACTCAGCGGCCGTGCCCCGGGAGATGGACGATTACCTTCTTTCAAGCTGGAAGAATTCACATTGCCGTCCGATTTACCCTTAATCGTACCTTCCGAGTTGGTGCGCCGCCGCCCCGACATCCTGGGCGCAGAAGCGCTGTTGCACGCTGCCAACGCGGAATACGGCAGCGCAATCGCCAAGTTGTATCCTCAACTGAATCTCAGCGCCGATCTCGCTACGCAGACCTTGGTTGCAGGCGCATTGTTCGGCCCTGGTTCGGCAATATGGAACGTCCTTGGACAACTGACCCAGCCGCTCTTTAATCCCGCACTGCCCGCCGAAAAGCGCGCGGCATTGGCCGCGTTCGATGCGGCTGCTGCCAATTACCAAAGCGTCGTGCTCGAATCCCTGCGCAATGTGGCCGATGTCCTGCGCGCACTGGAGAACGATGCCCAGGCATTGGCGGCACTGGCCGCCGCCGATGCTGCGGCACAGGGTTCTTTGCAATCCGTGCAGAGACAATATGCACTTGGCGCGGCCAGCTACGTTCAGCAACTGATCGCACAACAAGCGGCGCAACAAACCAGAATCGACTTGATCGCGGCTCAGGCACAGCGCCTCGTCGATAGTGCGGCTCTGTACCAAGCCATGGGCGGAGGTTCCAGTTAAGGCTATACCTTATCGTGATGTCAGGCTGTGCGCTTCTTTGGCGTCTGTTTGGTAAAACATACTTTATATACCATTAATCAGTACTGAATTTCCTCTGCGACTAACCCTTGTCGGGAAAAAATTATTGACAAAATATACGACCGGTCGTATATTTATACCCACTATGAACAGCAAACTCTCCAAACGCACAAAATTACTAGATCAGGGTGTTTACCTGCTGATGAACCAGGGCTATCATGCAACCGGTATTAACGAAATTGTAAATGCCGTACAGGTGCCCAAGGGTTCATTTTATAGCTACTTTGATAGCTGCGTATTCTGATTAATTTGAACACTGATTCTGGACGAACGTGAACACCTAAAACCTAACGCATCGGTGGACGTGAATTTTTACGCCAAGTGTTCAACTTGAGTCAAGGAATTCATTTTTTTTCGCATCGATTCTCCTTG
>JAHJSQ010000091.1 GCA_018830325.1 Gammaproteobacteria bacterium | reverse complement strand
GCATGCCGACGAAACCCCCGTTTCGCAACTGGATCCCGGCAACGGCAAAACCAAGAAAGCCTATCTATGGGCTTATCGCAGCAACGACTTGCAACCCGGCCCCAAGATCCTCGTCTTTGACTACCAAGCCGGCCGGAGTGGTCGGCATGCTGCACTGTTTCTGCAAGACTGGCACGGTCACCTGCTGGTCGATCATCAATTGGCTAAAACCGCTTGTCAGGGAATGATTCTGGCTGGGCATCTGATCGATTTTGATGGCTTTTGGATTCAAACAGGTGGAACCGTTTTTCTCAGCAAAGAAATCCTCCAGGCGGAGCAGGTTAAACGGATAATTGACCGGATTGTTGATAATGAGGTGAGCTATTATCTGAACAAACCGGCAAACGGCGCTAAGCTGGCAAAAGCGATCTTTTCTGCGACTTTCGAACTGGATAAAACCTCCAATTTTGGGCATAGGCCGATTTAAACGGACCGGATCGGCTACGGGATAAAAACACAAGGGGCTCACGTTGATGTGTGGACCTTTTTTAGGCCAAAATTCCGGTGGGGCTGCTGTGCGAGGCATTTCCTTACCCAAATCCTCGGTTGAAAATTGTGTAATTTTGTGTTCTATTTAACAAAAAATTAATAAAACCAAACCTATCGTGAGGTAGAGACAGAAAGTCGCGGATCCTCTGATTCAGGAAAGCCGGACTGCCGAATGTGACCGTCGTTATGGTCATTCAGGTGGTGCGGCTTTTTTTATGCGCGCGAATAACACATAGGTCGCTAATCAATCGAGTCACTCATTGGAGCCATTGAGTAACTTTGATAATAATGATCAGGAGATAACAATGAACATAATAAAAAACACCAAACAGCAAACCACGATTGCACTGTTATTCGGATTAGTGTTGTCCTGCAATGCCTTTGCTAGACCTGAAAATAATCCAAAATTTGTAACCCAAACTGAGCTTGATGCAGCTATTGAAGCTATTGAACTTATACCAGGTCCAAAAGGCGACCAAGGTGATCAAGGCCCAGAAGGTCCCGTCGGTCCGGCAGGTCCTCAAGGAGAGCAAGGTCCTACAGGAGCAACAGGCCCACAAGGTCCCGCCGGTAAGGATGGCATCAGTGCCCCTATCTTTCAGATTGGTGATGAATTTGGAGGCGGAATCATATTTTATGTTGATGCTGACGGGCAACATGGCTTAATTGCCGCCAAAGCCGATCAAACCCCAAGTGATAATGGTATTCAATGGTGGAACGGAACTTATCGAGTGACCGGCGCTACGGGCGATGGCTTGTATGCAGGCACAATGAATACGGCCATCATAATAGCCACACAAATAAGCGATGACCCAGCGGGTAATTTTGCCGCAAAGCTTGCTGCTGATTATAGTGTGCAGGAAGACGGGGTTAGCCCATGTACGGGTTCAGCAACAGAAGCCTGTTATGGCGATTGGTATTTGCCGTCAAAAGTTGAATTAAATTTGTTATATCAACAAAAAGACGTGGTGGGTGGTTTTGCTTATCGCAACTACTGGAGTTCTAAGGAGATCGATAGCAACGGCGCGTGGTACCAGCACTTCGGCGATGGCTTCCAGAGTGCCATCTTTAAGGACGCTGCGCTCCTCAGAGTGCGTGCGGTGCGGGCTTTTTAACAAAGCTAACGTTAGACATGCGGGCAGCGATTTACCTTGCTGCCCGTGTTTTCCTTGTTAGACCCTGTTGCAGCA
This sequence comes from Gammaproteobacteria bacterium, assembly GCA_018830325.1. Taxonomy (GTDB): domain Bacteria; phylum Pseudomonadota; class Gammaproteobacteria; order Methylococcales; family Methylomonadaceae; genus Methylotuvimicrobium. The sequence continues at coordinate 24,138 of JAHJSQ010000091.1, read as the reverse complement.
ACTGACGCTGTTTGAGCTTAGTTTTATCCAGAAAAGTTTGGTCTGTCGCTTGAGTGGGCCATTGCGGTTATTGAAAGCGTGGCTTTGTTGATATCCCGATCGGTTTATCGTGAATGAAATGTAGGTTATACCGCTTAGAAAAACTAGCGTTGAAGCTGGTTTGTTGACAATTGAGCAGGGGGGCACTATAACAGTTGCCCCTTCTTTATCACTCAAAATGAATGGCACTTGTTAGTTGAATCCGTGGAATTAAAGAGAAACAACCAACGCATAACACTACAGCATCACAACCTGGAAAGACAAACCAAACTAAAAACAGGGACCCAATGTTCGAACAAACCTTCAAAAATATCGACGATGTACTCTGGAAAGAGGCCGGCTGTACCACTGAGCTGGATTACACCGAGCAGACCTCGTGGATGCTGTTTCTCAAATACCTGGACGATCTGGAGCAGGACAAGGCCATGCAGGCCGAGCTACAGGGGAAAAGCTACGAATTCATCATCGATGCACCGCACCGCTGGTCGAGCTGGGCGGCACCCAAAGACGACAAAGGCAATTTCGACCATAACAACGCCCTGACCGGCGATGACCTGATCGATTTCGTCAATCGCGATCTGTTTCCTTATCTGCAAGGCTTCAAGCAACGCGCCAGCGGCCCGGCTACCATCGAATACAAGATCGGCGAAATCTTCGCCGAGATCAAAAACCGCTTCACCAGCGGCTACTCGCTGCGCGATGCGCTGGAATATATCGACGCGCTTCGGTTTCGCTCACAGAAAGAAAAGCACGAGCTGTCGCATATCTACGAAGCCAAGATCAAGAACATGGGCAATGCCGGGCGCAACGGCGGCGAGTATTACACGCCACGGCCACTGATCCGCGCGATGATTCAGGTGGTTAACCCCAAAATCGGCGAACGCATTTACGATGGCGCCTGCGGTTCGGCGGGCTTTCTCTGCGAAGCCTACGACTACCTGCGTTATGGCGGATTTGAGGCTGCGGAAGGCGGCAAGGGTGCCAATCTCAGCACCGGCCAGCTCAACACGCTGCAAACCACTACCTTCTACGGCAAGGAAAAGAAAAGCCTGGCTTATGTGATTGCCATTATGAACATGATTCTGCATGGCATCGAAGCGCCGAATATTATTCACACCAACACCCTGGCCGAGAATATCAGCGATATTCAGGAAAAAGACCGTTTTGACGTGATTCTGGCCAATCCGCCCTTTGGCGGCAAAGAGCGCAAAGAAGTACAGCAGAACTTCCCGATCAAGACCGGCGAAACCGCCTTTCTGTTCTTGCAGCATTTTATTAAAAACCTCAAAGCCGGTGGCCGTGCGGCGGTGGTGATTAAAAACACCTTTCTCTCCAATTCCGACAACGCCTCCAAAGCTCTGCGACAGGAGTTGCTGGAAAGCTGCAACCTGCACAGCATCCTCGACTGCCCCGGCGGTACTTTTTTAGGTGCGGGGGTCAAAACCGTGGTGCTGTTCTTCGAGAAAGGCGCACCCACGCGCAATATCTGGTATTACCACCTCGACCCCGGCCGCAGTCTGGGCAAGACCAATCCGCTCAACGACAACGACCTAAAAGAATTTGTGCGACTGCAAAAAACTTTTGCCGATTCCGACGAATCCTGGAGCGTGAGTATCAATGACATCGACCCAACCAGTTTTGACCTGTCGGTGAAAAACCCCAATAAGGTAGAAGAAGACCCGCTGCGCGATCCGGAAGTGATCATCAACGAGATCGAAACCCTGGATGCCGAGAGCGTGGAGATTTTGGAAGGGATTCGGGGGATGTTATGACGCAGCACTGGAAATATGTCACTTTAGATAATGCTGTAAAAAAAGGTTCATCAAATATTTCTTTGAATAAAATACAAGAGGAAATGGGTGAGTATCCTGTTTATGGGGCAAAGGGCTTCGTTAAAAATGTGTCGTTTTTTCAGCAGGAACAAGACTATCTGGCAATTATAAAAGATGGTGCTGGAATAGGTCGTGTTTCAAAACATCCTGCGAAATCTTCCGTTCTTGCCACAATGCAGTATTTAGTCCCAAAAGATGGATTTGATATTGGTTTTATAGGTTATTTCCTAAATAGCATTGATTTTGAAAAGTATCGTAATGGAAGCACTATTCCGCATATATATTTTAAAGATTATAAAAATGTGCCAATTCCTATGCTTCCTCTTGAGGAGCAAAAACGCATCGTCGCCATTCTCGATGAAGCCTTTGCCGGCATCGACACCGCGATAGCCAACACCGAAAAAAACCTCGCCAATGCCCGTGAGTTGTTTGAAAGTTATTTGAATAATATTTTCACGATAGACGGTGAGGGTTGGGAGAGTGTAAAGCTTAAGGATATATCTACAAAGATAACGGACGGAGTGCATAAAAAGCCGCATTATGTGGAGAATGGTGTTCCTTTCATTAAGATAAATAACCTAACTGCTGGGCCAGGAATTTCCTTCGAGGGTGTAAGTTATATTTCCAAGGAAGATCATGAGTTATTTTGTAAAAGAACTAACCCGGAAAAGGGAGACATTCTAATAACAAAAGACGGTACAATCGGTATAGTTAGAATTGTCGATACGGATGTTGAGTTCTCAATTTTTGTATCAGTTGCTCTAATTAAGCCCATCGACAAGAGTAGCTCACCTTATTTGAAATATGTACTTGAGTCTCCCCTTATTCAAAACCAGATTAAACCTCAAGGCGCAGCTTTGAAGCATTTATATTTAAGGGATTTACGTGAGTATCTGGTTCCGTTACCTCCCAAGGAAGTACAAGATAAAATCGTAGAAGAGCTTGATTCATTTTCAGTGGAGTCATATAGACTAGAATCAATCTACCAACAAAAACTCAACTCCCTAAAAGAACTCAAACAATCCCTACTACAAAAAGCCTTCTCCGGCGGATTAACCTCAAAGCCTGACAAACTCATAGAAGAGGCGGTGGCATGATAGCAGTCGGCCTTAATGAAGCAGAGACGCGCTCCGAATTGATCGACCCCGCGTTAAAAGCCGCCGGCTGGGGCGTGGTGGACGGCAGCCGGGTGCGGCGTGAGGTGATTACTCTGGGGCGCTTGCAAGGCGCAGGCAAGCGCGGCAAGCAGGACATTGCCGATTATGTGTTGTTTTACAAAGGCCAGAAGCTCGGCGTTATCGAGGCGAAAAAGCAAAGCCTGGCCGATACCGAGGGCGTGGCACAGGCCAAACGCTACGCCGAGTGCCTGCAAACCCGTTTTACCTATTCCACCAATGGCGTCGGCATTTATCAGATCGACATGCACACCGGCAAGGAAGGCTATGTCGATCGCTACCCCACGCCCGAAGAGTTATGGGCGCTGACCTTCGCCAAACCGAACCCCTGGCGTGAACGTTTCGGCGAAGTGCCGTTTGAAGACAAGGGCGGTTTCTGGCAGCCGCGTTATTACCAGCACAATGCGATCAATAACGCCCTCGAAGCCATCGCCGAGGGCGAGCAACGCATATTACTGACGCTGGCCACCGGCACCGGTAAAACCGCGATTGCCTTTCAACTGGCCTGGAAACTGTTTCACAGCCGCTGGAATTTAAGCCGCGAACCCAATCGACGGCCGCGTATTCTGTTTCTGGCGGATCGTAACATTCTGGCCGATCAGGCCTACAACAGTTTTTCTGCCTTTCCGGAAGATGCGCTGGTGCGCATTGATCCGGAAACCATCCGCAAGAAAGGCCAGGTGCCGAAAAACGGCAGTCTCTTTTTTACCATTTTCCAGACCTTTATGTCGGGCCAGGATAGCCAAGGCAATTCGCTGCCCAGTTTTGGCGAGTATCCGCCGGATTTCTTTGATTTGATTATTATCGATGAATGTCACCGGGGCGGCGCCAATGACGAGAGCAATTGGCGCGGTATTCTGGAGTATTTCTCGCCTGCCGTGCAGTTGGGTTTAACCGCCACGCCAAAGCGCAAACACAATGCCGATACCTATGCTTATTTTGGCGAGCCGGTGTATGTCTATTCATTGAAACAGGGCATTAACGACGGTTTCCTTACCCCGTTTCGGGTCCAGCAGATTGCCACCACGCTGGATGATTATGTGTACACGCCGGATGACACCCTCATTGAAGGCGAAATAGAAGAAGGCCGGCGCTATACCGAAGATGACTTTAATCGGGTCATCGAGATTAAAGAGCGCGAAGCCTACCGGGTGAAACTGTTCATGGACATGATTGATCCGAACCAGAAGACGCTGGTGTTCTGCTCCACCCAGGAACATGCCCTGGCCGTGCGGGATTTGATTAACCAGTATAAAACCGGTAGCGATCCGAATTACTGCGTGCGAGTGACCGCCAATGACGGCGCCGAAGGCGAGCGTTTTCTGCGCCTGTTTCAGGATAATGAAAAAACCGTTCCCACCATTCTGACGACATCGCAGAAGCTCTCCACCGGGGTGGATGCGCGCAATATCCGCAATATAGTGCTGTTGCGCCCGGTGAACTCGATGATCGAGTTCAAGCAGATTATCGGTCGCGGCACGCGCCTGTTTGACGGCAAGGACTATTTCACCATTTACGATTTTGTAAAGGCCTATGAGCACTTCAACGACCCGGAATGGGACGGCGAGCCGTTGGAGCCTGTAGCCTGCAAACGCTGCGGCAATGTCCCCTGTACCTGCGAGGTAACGCCGCCCGAGCCCTGTAAAATATGCGGACGGACCCCGTGCGAGTGCGATCAGCCGGAGCCGGAATTTTGTCCTGTTTGCGGTGAACTTCCCTGTGTCTGTAAGAAGACGCTCAAGGTGAAGATCAAGCTGGCCGATGGCAAAGAACGATTGATTCAATACATGAGTTCCACCAGCTTCTGGGGGCCGGATGGAAAACCCCTGTCAGCCGCGCAATTTGTCGAGCGCCTGTTTGGCCAACTGCCGGAATTATTCAAAAACGAAGATGAACTGCGCCGCCTTTGGGGCCAGCCACAAACCCGCAAGAAGTTGCTCGAAGGGCTGCAAGAACGTGGCTACGGCATGGAGCAGTTGCGGGAAATCGGCAACATGATCCATGCCGAGAAGAGCGATCTCTATGATGTTCTCGCCTATATAGCGTTTAATCTGCCGCCGCTCAGCCGCGCCGAGCGTGTCGAATCGCATCGCGCGACTATTTTTAACCATTACCCGGATTATCCGCAACGGGAGTTTCTACAGTTTGTGCTCGGCCACTATGTTGAACGCGGTGTCGGTGAATTGGATCTGGAAAAACTGCCGCAGTTGATCGAGCTGAAATACCACAGCCTCCACGATGCCGTTAACGAACTGGGCGAGGTGAAGCACATTCGGGAAGTGTTTGTGGGGTTTCAGCAGGATTTATACTGAAGGCGATGTTTGCTCGGCCAGGTTGGAGCTAACAAGGCGTTCCATTACCGCCGGTGAGCTTTGCGTTAACGTCGGCTATGGAAACTATGGATTACCAATGCTGAAGGTCAAATTATGGCCGTTACCCGCTACAAAAAAGCCGCCAGGTTTTTGATTTATGATAAATCCTCAGGAAAAGTTTTGCACGAACGGGGTCTATATTAGAAAGAAAGGGAGGCAGACCTGATCCACTTACGCAAATGGTCGCGAATCAACAAAAATAGGCTATTCACGGGAGATGGAGTATGCAGTTTTTAAAGACTTTAATTGCCGCTTTACTGATGAGCGCATTGTTACCCGTCAACGACGCTGTTGCAAAATATAAAAGGATCGAAGCCTACGATGCAAAAGGCTATGTATGCGGTAATAGTGTATCTATTCAGTCCCCCGGCAATTATCGTTCCCACGCTGGAGCGTTGGAACGATAGGGGGTGTGAATAATTACTTCGAGATTGGTGTAGTATTCACTTCAACTATTAACGCGAACATAGCTATGCAAAAGGCCGAAGGGATCCGGAGCGGGATCTTGTTATCAGACAGGGAAATGTTTATCGTTTGGATCGTCAGGGCAGGGTTCTCTATGAGAAAGGCTACCTTCGCTTGAAGGACGGTGAGGAGCTCGATGGTCAAGGACGCAAGACGGGAAGAAGGTATAAGCTGTACTGACTTAAACTCAATCTGACATTGATACAAATTAATCGCAATCAAATCGGATACCGAAAGACCGCCATCGACCCAAACCCCGTCATAGATACCACATTTTTAAATGTCGCTTTATTGATCAAATCCAGTCAGTTATTTTTGTGTATTACTCGCTTAGCAGTAGCAATTCATTACTGAAAGATAAGGTTTTTGATTATTCAAGATAATTGAATAAATGGGCATACGTTTAATGTATGCCCACCCTTACTGCCCATTATATCTGTATTTCTTGCCCATCAAATTTTTTCAGTGTCAGTGCAGGCGCCTCGGGATGAGCATCGCGCCAATCTTTCAAAATGGCAATACCCACTTCTTCGCCTAGCAGCATACCTTCAGTGCCATCGCTGCGATAATGTACGCCGGCCCAATCACGTCCCAAGCTTATGTTGGACGCTAATTTATTGAGTTCACCACCGATCGTTAATACATCGGCGATTGACTCTAAATCATTGCCGTTGCTAGTAGGCTGTACCGGTGAAGGGATAATGGCATTTTCTTTAAAGAAGGCTTTAAGCACTGTCACGCAAGCGCCTGAAATAGAAGCATGACCAGCGGGATAAGCCGGATGTGTAGGCCCGCCTTCCGGATAACCCATGGGTAACAACTTGTTACCATATTTCTCCTGCACGTAATTCAAAACAATGGACGAATTGAATTGAGCATGTAACAAACCAGGGTTGTTTTGGGCTAATCCGCCATATGCTTCGGGACGAATGCGGCGATGCACATTCCATTTTTGAAACCATGCTGCCCTCAAGGCAGCATTACCGGCCCTGGCTACCATATCGAGAATTTCACCCGCCCCCAAATCGATAAAGCCTCCTTGCCGGGTTGCTGTTTTATAGGGATTACCGTCATCCCAAACGCTTGGTCCCCAGCTTAGTAAAATCAATGCGGCATTATGGTATGCTTGATAAGTGAAATCCTGATGCACATATCTCGATAAATCACGGCCGGTTCGCATATAACGGTCTGGCATAATGGTTACTGATTCGCTTGGCATTTCGCCATTTTGAATTGCTAGCCATTCACTCGGAGTGGTCATGAAATTGTCACCCGCTTTGTAGCGCGTATATCTTTGATCGACTAATTTGGGACCGGTGGGGATGTCTTGATATAAAAATTGCGAAATGTACGGCCCTGTCTGATCGCCCTCAAATATACCTCTAAACAACATTTCAGCACTGGTTGGGCCGGTAAAGTCGATCAAATTCGCCAGCTCGTTAGCTGCTTTCATGATGTTTTTATTGGAGGTGTATTCGCTGAACGGCACATCACGCAACAGGGCTTGCGCATATACCTCAACCATTTCAGCCGCAGCCTCGGCGCTGCCAAGCGTGGGTGCCGGTTTCATGCCGTAATCGTGGGAATCTCTACCTTCCAAATCATAGACTTGGGCAGCCATAGGATTGGCCAATTTTGCCGGGCCACCTGCGGGTACTTGTTCAAAAGCAGCAAAGCTACCCGTTTGGATGGCATCCAACAATTGTTCGTAGGCAGCACTATCGACGATACCGTTAGCGTCATGCGGTAGGGTTTTGTGAAATTGTCCCGCATAATCTGGCACGTTGGTTTCATCGCCATTATTGGGATGCAAGGCAGGCGGGTTGAGATAATTATTATTTGCCTGTTGTTCCCGATATTCATACGCTTTTTGGTGTCTTTCTGCGGCTGATAAGGGATCCAGTTCACCCGCCACTGCAGTATTCGTAAGAATTGCCGAGATTGCACCGAATAAAAGTGTCTTTTTCATAAAATACCTTGTTGTCGTTATCTTTCATAAAATCTAAGAAAGCTAATGCTATAGCGTTCTTAGATATGAAAGGCAAAAGGCATGCCAGTTATTAACACTTTGATTTATAAGTAATCAATTTTAAATGCAAATAAAATAAATATAAAAAACAGGTGATATGACTTATGATTCTAAGTCAAATGACTTGCAATTTATAACGTAATTGAATCCTTAAAACTATGTATGGACTAGCGATCCAGATTCTAAAATATATCAAGCAAGTTTTAATCAAACAGGATGCGCTTAACGAAGTCGAGTTATGTTTTTCAATCAAGCACCTAGGTATAAGCTGAAATGGTCGGCAAATATCCATTCAAATGCTGTCATTGATGATCGAAAGGCAATCTTCTGCAAATGGCCGGCTGGAGCCGATGGCCAGGGACATATCTAAGTTGCAAATAATCTCGGTTTGAGAGCCGGTCAGTTGCATTTATTCCCGGTCTAAAATTGCGCTGATTGCTAGTTTGGGCATTTTCGATTGCAAGCCGTTACAAATAGCCTATGAACGCTTTAGAGAAACGTTGCATGGTCGGATTTTGTTGAAGCCGTAAGTTTCTGTTCAAATACTCCTAAGCTAGTCCGAATACCAAGGATCTTGAGTAACCCAACCCAAGCGCGTACTTCAGGCCAAGTACGCAGATGTTTTAAATGTTGCAGAACTATAGATAATTTAGAAAGGCGTTACTGAGTTGAAAAAGACATATCCTGGGCGATTGGTACAGAGAAAGAAATTCCCAGTGTCGTTGTCAATTGGATTATCCTGCAAGGCATGATGAAATAAATCAAGAAACACTTTTAGAATGCGTCCAGTTCATGGATAAAGTGGACAACAGAGTTGGCAAGAAGCGAGCTCGACTTGTTTCACTTTTTAACGCATATTTACGAAGAATTTGATGCCCGATTAAGGACATCGCCTCAAAAAAAATATTGTTTATGATACAAAGTGAATCGATTGAGTTGCCGGCTTCTTCCAACAGCCGGTTCAGATTCCGGTTCGTTTCTCGCGCGATCAAACCTTATTCGTTGGTGGGCCGGTTTGTTAATCGGAAATATCTGCCGGGCTTTTGTTTTAGTAGTTCGGAATAGCGAAGCGTAATCGCCCGCAGGTGGCAACTTTCATGCGGCGGACTATGCAATAAGGTCGCTATTGCCTTACCGCGTTTCAATGGGCCGTATCTATAAATTCATGAGGGCTATTCTAAGTTGGCGTGCCTTTCTCTCATCTTCTCTTCTGGAATACCTTTCTCCCAAACGATATGAGAGATCAGTGCTTCAAGGAAGCATAGCGTTGAGAGTTCAAATACGGTTCCCATCGGCATGCCTTTTACCTTCTGATAAAGTTTCTGTTTGCCAATTTGAAAAACGGCATCGGCCAGATCACCTATAGTTGACTCGGCTCTGGAAGAGATGAGCACAACCCTAGCACCAATTTCTTTTGCCTTTTTGGTAAAGGCAATCAACTGTTCTGTTTCACCAGATCCGGAGATCACGATCAATAGGTCGCCCTCCTTAACGCTGGGCGTTACGATTTCTCCAACTATGGCAACATCGTAACCAGAGTGCATTAAACGCATACCAAGGAAATTACCGACAAGCTTTGAACGACCGGCTCCCGATATAAAGATACGTCCGGCCTCATCAAACAGAGTGGTTAATTTTTCAGCATAAGTAATATCGGTTGCACTGAGAATTTCGGAAAGTTTTTCGATGACCAAGCGTTGATTTTCTTCTTGCCACATACGTATTACACCTAAAAAAATATTAAGAAAGCCTAACGGCGCCATCAGTGGCGCGAGGTACGAGCGTCCATTTGGATGGCATTGTTAGGGCTCAACTGGACCGCGCGTTTGCAGCGTGCGGTTTGTAAGATTGGTAAGTTTTTTCAGTCTTGCAGCAACAGTCGAACAAAAGTTAGCGTAACTTGCATCAGCTTGATTCTCGCTGGTGATCACATCAGCAACGGTGAGCCATGCTTCTGCGCGCTCAAGTGGCTCAAGGTTACTCAGCGCACCGTCAAGAGCAAGAAAGAGATCACTGGCGAATTGCTTAGCATGCACTTCCCCTAGAGGGCGATCACCACGGAGTGCCTCCGGACGCCATACAGCCAAGGCTATAACCGTAAGAATAAAAACAGGTATAGACACGATTACAGCCCAGACAAGTGGTGTTCGATATTCTGTCAATGTGACCGCAAGACCTGCGATGGTTCCGTCAACCACGAGAAGGCCGAGAACCAGAAAGCCCAAAGGTGTCTTGACCGAATCAATTACTGAGCTACGAGATTCATTGGAAGGCTTGTTCATAGCTCTCCCTCTCTAAGCTGTGGTATTTCCTCACCTCTCTTCTTCACGAAGCGTATAAGATGTTTCGCTTGCTCAGGTGATAGTAGAAAGTTCGTGGCTTGTGGTGCTCGGAAGATCAGCATATCAGTAAGCTGCGCATCACTGCGAAGCGATGTGGCCATAACTGGTTTCTCAAACTTAACAACATAGGAAACATCAACTCCATGGCTTCCCCAGCCAGCCTTCAGGTAAGGTTTTGAGGCAATCCGCCCCCAACCGTAGAGGCCTCGGAAATGCTCGTCTCCAGCCATCCAGAAGAATACCAAGTCGCCCGGATGCATCTCACTTCTGTATCGAGTTGCATACCAAGTATCTGTAGTGCCTGGGCGTATAGATTGACGCAGATCGTAGCGTTCAGGGACGCTTTGAAAAACAAAAACATTCATATTCGAATCTCTCTTCCTCTCCCATTCAGCCCTAACAAGTCATTAAGCTGTTAACAGTATATCTATCACGAAACCTGGGTCGCAACAATAAATTATTGAACTGCAGAGATTTTTCCCTTCTTTATATCATCCAAACTGTGCCAAATAGGTGAAGTTGGAGGTTGTCATGTTGACTGTTACCCCATCCCTAAGTCAGGCGTTCGAGTCGCAGCTTAGCTTACGCAATATTCCGGATCAACAACGTCGCGATTTTCATAAATGGCTTAGGTTTTATCTGGATTATTGCGCTAAGTACACTTACGATCCGACGCTTACCGCTAGTTTTGCCGGGTTTGACGAAAAATTAAAAAGCAAAGGACAATTCGATGCGCAAAGAAAACAGGCTCGCCGATCTATTGGCCGAAACCGGATGTTCACCAAATTTTACGATTTGATTGTGATTACATTTTACAAATGTCAGGTCGGGTTTGAGCCAATACATATATGTTGTAACCAACCCCAGCTTCCCAGGATACTCAGCCTGTAAGTTATTTTGAAATAGTCCTGGTGACCTCAACATCCAGAGCCTCGAAGCGACCCTTCGGGGTTTTTTTTTGTCCATCACCCCCAAACCCCCATTAATCTACCACCCACCACAGGAGAGCACTCATGATCATTCTGCGAAGCCCCCACGACCTGCAGCGGGTCACCTCGCCCGCATTGCAGCTATTTCTCCGGCAACGCTTCCGGGCCATCTGCGAGCCGGAGCCGTATGATCCCGACGAACACGGCTTTTTCATCGTGTTGGAGCCGGGCGATACCTCGGAAAACATCGAATCGGCGACGGGATATGCGCCGATGAAAAGCCTGTTCAGCGATGCGCATTACGGCGACCCGGAGTTCATGCCGGATTTCGAATACCTTGAAGGTCACGGCGAATTTTTCGAGGCGGTTTACATCCTCAACGACGGCGGTTTTGCCGTGGTTCTGATCGTGCCCAAGCTCCAAGGAATCGACGAAGCGATCCTGGCTTTGCGCACTGAGTTTGCCGAATAGAAAATCTGGAGTTCCATCATGTCCAAATCATCCCATCCAAAGCCGCTCAGTACGGAAGTTAATCGGTTCGTCGAAAGCTTGGATGATGATGCACGCGAGTATTTCGAAGAAAGGGCAGGGATTGCCGAGTATGAAGCCGGTCTGACGCGAGAGGAAGCCGAACGCTTCGCAATGGAGCAAACGCGTGTTCGATTCAAGCTTGCGACTTTTTGACCATCTCATATGAAGGGCAACCTTCGCATGACTATCAACAGTAAAACTAGGAGCAAACTATGAAAAATCCTACCGAGAAAAAAGACTTCCACAACCTGGTCGTTAATCAATGCCCGTCAGTATCCGGTAAGTCGACATTGACTTATCACGTCGGTATTGATGAAGACAAACGGCTTTATCTGCGCGTGGTAGATAACAGCGCTGGCGGTCTGTTCAGTAAAGAATGGATCGAGCTGGCTGAAATTGAGAATATCCTGGGCAAGATTGTAGGACCGTTCACCTCCCATGCACTTCGAGGCTTATTCCAGAGTAAATCCAATAATACGCCTGCGTTCCTGCTTGCGGTGATGCTGAAGGAAGGTTTGGCGGTTCGTTCGAAGGCGAGTAAACGTGGCTATGAACGCGGCGATTTCGAGCGCTTCAAGACGCAGATACAAGCCTTGATCGATGCCCAATCCGAAGGAAAACCAGTCAAGTCAGCGAAAGCCAAGAAAGAAGCACAAGGGTAGTTGAATTCACCGGGTCTCTCATACCCGGCCAGCATCATCCCACGAACTACCAGGGTTCTTCGGTCACGTACCGAAGCGGCGGAGCAATTCCGACCGAATACCGACCCCTTCGTACCCTCAAGGAAACTTCCATGACACTCACCACTTTGCTGGCGATCGGCTTGCTGTGCTTGGCCTTCGACTCGACCCGTTGGGTCGGCGTTTTGGGGTTTGGCTTACTGTTCTATTTCAACCCCTTGATACTGTTCGGCCTCGTGAGTCTTTTGGCCATCGGCTTACTACTGCGTTTATATTACAGAGGAAAATCACTATGAACTTCATCGATCATTTGCTCGACGCGCTCGAAACTTGGGACCGTTCCCCAACTTGTATTGCTGAGACCGTCAAAAACCAAGCCTGTCTGAGGGCCGGAATCCACTGGGATGAACTCTCGGATGATTCCGGTGAATTGGACTGACACAGAGGGCATTATCTGAAAGGAGATAACCGGAAGCAGTAACGACAATCGTAGCGAAAAGCAAGGGGGAAGCCATGAGGACAGTCTGAAAGAAGCGCGTAGCAAAAACACGACTCTAGGAACACGAACAAGCAGCGAGACCGGGTGCGGGCGATGAGTGTGCAAGGGAGCACGAAATCCAACCGTTACCGAAAGACGCATCAGTTAGAGCTTGGTGGCACGGTCAGAAAGTTTTAGCAAGCAAAACCTAAGAAGATCTCCCGAATGAGAGTTTTGGAGAAGTCAGCAGAGGCCGTAGTAGCGAAGAAAGCTTGGAAACAAGCTGGATAGATTTTTGCTGCTGCAAAATCTGCATTCACGCCATCCCCGGCGTTCGAGCTGCCGGCAAGCCCCCCATGGATGAGTTCATCCAACACCTAAATTCCATAGTCCATTGGCTATGATTAACTAATTGGGATAATTTAGGTGCCGGGTTCACGGCGGTCCTCGGTAGAAATATCCCATACTTTTTATTCTTAGACAGTTTTTCGGTCAAAAGGGAATACTTTTAGTAGTTATTATTTTGTGAGCATATTTCTAAGTTGATTGATTCATGATAGCTATAAGCTATAAAGAGTCGAATACGAAAATTTTCCGTATTTCATTATGAACTTTTCCTCGATAATTGTTTCAAGAATCTCTGCGGAGTTGCGTAGAGAAGGGTGAGCATGCCCGTCCAGTGTATAATCGTTGTATAGGAACTGTGGCGATGTTGTAGGTCGTTGTTATGTAATGGTAAAAAAGATTCTGGCTTATTTGGCTGTTTGATGGACTTTTTTTACGTTTTCGCTTTATCGTTTTGTTTATGCTTTAACTATATGAATATTTTATTGATTGAAGATGACTCAGTTCTTACCGACGGATTGATTCATACGCTTAAAAAAACCGGCTACGTTGTTACCGCTACCAAAAGCGGACGGTATGCCGAGCAATTAGTTGAAGCACAAGATTTCGATTTGATTGTGCTGGATTTGGGGTTGCCCGATATGGACGGTTTAGAATTATTGCGCAAATTTCGAAACAGTAGGATCTCATTGCCGATTTTGATTTTAACGGCACGGGAAAGTATGAACGACCGCATCGAAGGCATTCGTCAAGGTGCGGACGACTACATGACCAAACCTTTCGAACTAATGGAGTTGGAAGCGCGTATTCACGCATTGATCAGGCGTTGTTATGGAGGTTTCAGTCATACCATCGAAGTGGGTCGACTTTCGCTCGATACTCAAAATAATCAAGTTTCCGCTGATGGGCAGTTACTGGTTTTATCGGCTCGTGAAGCGGCGGTTCTCGAAATTTTGCTGTTACAAGCGGGCAAAGTGGTTTGCAAGGACCGTATCGCGCAGCGCTTGTCGGCGGACGGCGATGCATTGGCCGATAATGCGATCGAAGTATATGTGCACCGCGTTCGAAAACGCATCGAACCTTATGATGCCGTTATACGGACCGTACGGGGCTTAGGTTACTTGCTGGAGACGGGTAGCGATGGAGCAAAATAGAACGCTAAGAACCGAAATATTGATTCGGTTAATTACGCCGGTTTTGTTGTTTGTCGTATTTGAAGCCGTCAGTTCCTATTACGTTACGCGGCATTATGTCGATGAAGCTTACGATCGATGGCTATTGGATTCTGCAGGTTCTTTGGTGCAGGAAATCAAAGTTAGTGATAATCTGATTGTTGCTGAATTACCGCCAGCTGCGTTAACTATTTTTAAATGGGATGAATTAGACAAGACTTATTTTAAAATCATCGCTGAAAATCAAGGCATGATCGCTGGAGATAGCTTCGTTCCCGAACCTTTCGATGAATCGACCGATTGGTCGGCGCCGGTTTTTTTCAATGATACGGTTCGAGGCGAGTCGGTACGAGGAGTTTCTATCCTTGTCGCGCGGAAAGACCTTCCGGAAATCGTATTCGTGCATGTTGCCGAGACGCTTAACAAGCGCCGCAACATGATGATGGATATTTTATTGGCCGATTTGATACCGCCGATTTTTTTAGCGATTTTTATTGGTTTTTATATGCGCAAGGCCGTTTATCGAGGCTTGAACCCTTTACGCGAATTGGCCGATGAAATTGCCATGCGCTCCCCGAAAGACTTGAGTCCAATCCCTGAAGCACATGTTTTTGCCGAAGTGCGGATCTTGACCGATACCATTAATGGTTTGTTGAAGCGCTTGGACGGCGCGATCGCTTCTCAGCAACGCTTTATCGCCAATGCCGCGCATCAACTTCGTACGCCGCTAGCGGGGCTGAAATTGCAATCGGAAAGAGCGTTACGGGAAGATGACATGGCGGCAATGAAGCCGGCTTTACTGCAAATTCAAAGCAGTGCCGACAGGGTTTCTCATATCATCTCTCAGCTTTTGGCCTTAGCCAAATCGGGGGCCATTGAAAGCGGACTGCTATTGGCAAAGTTCGATCTATTGACGCTGGTGAGGGAAGTCAGTAGCGAATGGGTTCCTAAGGCTTTGCAAAATCATATCGAACTCAGTTTCGAAGGTCCTAAACAACCAGTTTATATCAATGGCAACGAAATTTTAATTCGCGAGTTGTTGGTCAACCTTCTCGATAACGCGGTCTGTTATGGACGAGAGAACGGTAACATAATCGTAAGGCTTAAGCCGGGGCCTTCGCCTACGTTGACTATCGAGGACGATGGGCCGGGTATACCGGCATCAGAAATGGATAAAATCTTCGAGCGCTTTTATCGAATTCCGGGAAGTCCTGGAGATGGTTGCGGGTTAGGGCTTCCTATTGTTAAGGAAATTGCCGACTTACATCAGGCGGAGCTTTTTCTCGGAACTTCGAGCAACACGGGCGGAACGAAGGCCGATGTGGTGTTCAAGTAAACATCGATTGAAGAGTAGTGGGATAGCTAATTCGATGACTCTCGTCGCCTAGACGACCTACCGGTGGAATAATTGCCTGAGTCGCTGCGTCTATTTTTACTGTTTGAGGGTCGATAACGCGCACCTGTCGATGCGCCGCCTCTATCGCGATTAAAAGTCGTTGAGAAAGACGGACTCTGACGTCGGCTTTCGGATCTCGTTACGCGTCCGTTATTGAGGGTTCGTTGACGTTCTGGTGAAACAGCTGGAGACGATGGGCCGAATGAACTGCCACGTCTATTTTGAAGAGTTGTCCCACTAGACATTTGACGCCGGGAATCTTGGTTTCGATTCGCTTCACGGTTAGGGGCGCTAGAGCGACGTTGCGCAGGAAAATTCCCGGTTTTGCGGTTTGAAGAGATACCAGAGGTTGTTCGCCGCGAAGAAGATTCCCGGCGCCGCACATTGTCACGACTATAGCTACTGTTTTGTTTCCGGGTATTGCCTGGTGAAGCGCTTTGAGCGCTGGAGCCGGAATTGCGCGAACTTAAATCGCTTGCCAAGCTGTTTGGCGAAATGTTGCTGGATTGGCGCCAACGCTCTCTTGTTGACATTCTGTCGGTGTCGGATCGGTTATTTCTCCGTCCGGTGCTTTGGGGTGTTGATCGATCGTCATGACTTTGCGTGGTTGCAAAACCGCTCCGATCTCGATTGCGCCGGTCGGATGGTGGGGTCGGGTTTGTGCTATTAGTGCGCCAACGCTCTCTTGTTGATACTCTGTCGGTGTCGGAGCGGTTATTTCTCCGTCCGGTGCTTTGGGGCGTTGATCGATCGCCATGACTTTGAGTGTTTGCATAACTGTTCCAGCCATGGTTGCGCCGCCCGGATTGAGGCCGGTTTATGTTATCGGTGCGATCGAATTTATTTCGGCGGGTATCGGCATAGCCGTTACCGGAACGTCTGGATGTGCCGAATTGCCGCTGCAGCGAATCATGACGATAGGCAACGCCTCGGCGGTGATTCGAATTATGCCGCCATCTAGGATAGTCGGCGTAACGGATATGTCTTCCTGAAACGAAATGCGGCCTGTGATAGTAGTTATGCCGGCGGTGGACTACCACGGTCTGGCGTCGATACCAGTCGAAACTGCTGAAAAAAAATCCCGGCGATACGAAGATGCCGCGTCCCCAGCCCCAATTAAAACCTAGATTCAAATGAATGCCGGGCGGCGGCCCCCAATAAACAGGAGCGTAACCGGGCCACCACCATGAACCGTAAACGACCTGTGGATTATAATAAGGCACATAGACGACTTGAGGGTTGGCAGGTTCGATAACGATAACTTGATTTTCGCGTACGACTCGCGCATTGTTTGTCGAATTGAGATTGCCCGCCTCATAGGCTCGTTGCCGCAAGTTCTGAACGCTACCCATGACTTGCGCTTCTTGAAATAAAAAGGCGTCGCCGAGCGCTCGCGTCCAATTCAGGTCTTCATTCATTCGGTTTAGGACTCCCGGAAATGCAACCAAGGCTTTGACGCTAGGGTCCCAGGCTTGATGTTCGACGGCAGTCACAGCCTGTTCGCCTTCGAGGCCCGGATTGGCTGCCGACCAACGGGCCGCTTCGACGACTTCTAAAGGGTAGGTGGCCGCCACCAGTATTTGCGACAATAGTACGTCTGGATATAATGCGATCGGCGCCAGCATTTGATCGAGTTCGGCTTGACTGAAAGCCGGATTCTCTTGTTGAGCGGATGCGGTCGGCACGTAAGACATTAACGCGACAAGCAGCATGATAATCGTTTTCATCGTAAATACCTCCAGGCTTGCGCCTTGGCGGGTTAGGCAGGGAAGGTAAGTGATCGAAGGCGGTCGGTGTCGGTCAATTTCCCCGCGTTTGGGTAATTGTTACATTTGACGCTTAATCTCTGCTGAATAAGGGACGCAACCGAAGCCTCGATTTTTGTTCATTGACGGGACGGGATTTACAACTCCATTCCGCAAGAGAAAAATCTTTTGTGGGCGCGACGCCTTCGTCGTCCCTCACCTAACGCTAGGTGAGGGAAAGCCGGCGTCGTTCAAGTTGCCTTTGTCCTTTTTCGAAGTGTGCAACCGTCCCGCAGAGAGTTATTTCGCCGCCGCTTCGGCTTTTACCCCAAAAAACAACGCATACAACACCGGTACGGCGATCAGTGTCAGCACAGTCGCGAAGGCTAGGCCGCCCATGATCGTGACTGCCATGCTGGCAAAGAAGGCGTCGGTTAATAATGGGATCATGCCGAGTATCGTTGTGCCGGCGGCTAGGAATACCGGGCGAAGACGGCTAACGCCGGCGTCGACGATCGCGGTATGACCGTGTTTGCCTTCGTCGATTTGCGCGTCGATTTCGTCGACCAGTACGATCGCATTTTTCATTAGCATGCCGGACAAGCTCAACAGACCGAGTAGGGCCATGAAGCTGAACGGCTGATTGGAAATCAGCAAGCCGATCACGACGCCGCAGACCGACATCGGCACGACCAGCCAGATGATCAGCGGTTGACGCACTTTGCCGAACAACAAAATACTGATGATGAGCATGACGACGAAGCCGACCGGTATCTGAGCATTGAGCGCGGTTTGTGCGTCGGTTGAGCTTTCGTATTCGCCGCCCCATTCGAAACGATAACCGGACGGTAGCGGGATAGCTTCGATTTGCGCGCGGATGCCGCGGAAAGCTTGATCGGCGGTTAGTTCCAGTAGCGGGTCGGCCTGAGCGGTCAGTGTGCGCACCCGGTTGCGTCGGTGTATCAATGTATCCTCGCTGACCGTTTCGAAACGCTCGGCGATTTGCGCGATCGGAACATAGGATTGGTCGGCATTACTCCAAACGAGGCGATCGCGTAATTGTTTGGCATCCCGCCGCTCGGCATCCGGCGGGCGAACGACGATGGGGATTTGTTTGTCGTCCTCGCGGTAAGTGCCGGCCTGGACGCCGGTGCTGGCGAATTGCAAGGCCAGCGCCAAGTCGCTCAAACCGATGCCGGCGATGCGCGCGCGTTCTGGACTGTAGACCGGTTTCATCACCAGTTCTTTTTGCCGCCAATTTGTGCGTAGATCGATGAGATTGCCATCGGCGCGCATGATGTCCAAAGCTTCATTACCGAGCCTGCGCAGTACGGCGGAGTCGGGGCCTGAAAAACGCGCTTCGATTTTTGCGCCGCCGCCGGGGCCAAACATCAGTCGTTCGGTACGGATTTCGGCGTTGGGGTAGGCGGCGCTCAGTTCACTTTTCAATTCTGCGGCTAAGGCGGGAATGGGGTCGAGGTTTTCGGTACGGATAATCAATAGTCCATAGGCGCTGTTCGGTTGTTCCGGCGCGTAAGTCAGCATATAACGACTGGCGCCTCGTCCGATGAAGCTTGCCACCGAAACGACGTCTGGTTTGGCGCGGATGATTGCGTTGATTTCGCCGATATCGCGCTCGGTCGAGCGGATATCGCTGCCTTGCGGCAATTGATAATGAATGTAAAACAGCGGGGTATTGGAATCGGGAAAAAAGGCTTGCTTGACCATGCCGAAACCGGCGAAGCAAGCCGCAGTCAACAGGATCATAATCAATGCGGTCAAGGCTCTGGTTTTTAAGGTGCCGGTCAGGATTTTTCGGTAGGCTTGATAAATCCATGCGCGATAAGGATCTTCGCCGGTTTGCTCGACCTTTAAGAACAAGTGCCCGAACAGCGGGGTGACCGTGATCGCCAAAACCCAGCTCAGCAGCAGCGACATCCCGATTACAGCAAACAGCGAAAACAAAAATTCGCCGGTGACGTCCGGCGACAATCCGATGCCGGAAAAGGCCATGATGCCGATCACGGTCGCGCCGAGCAAAGGCAGCTGCGTGCGTTTGACCGATACGGTCGCAGCATCCTTGCCGTTCATGCCGTGCTGCATATTGATAAGCATGCCTTCGGCAACCACGATCGCATTATCGACCAGCATGCCCATCGCGATAATCAACGCGCCAAGCGAAATGCGCTCCATATCGATATGAAAAACGCGCATCAGGAACACCGTGCCGAGCACGGTCAACAGCAGCGTCGCGCCGACGATCAAACCGACTCGCCAGCCCATCATCAGGCACAGCGACAGTATCACGATCGAAACCGATACAGCCAAGTTGACGATGAAGTCGTCGATCGATTCATCGACGACTTTGTGTTGCTCATAAATCGGATGTATCTCTATTCCTAATGGTATTCGCGGCGCCAGTTCCGCTAAGCGTGCTTCGACCGCTTGTCCAACCATGACGATATTGGCGTCGCGGACGCCCGATATTGCCAGCGTAAAGGCCGGCATGCCGTTAAAGTGTATGAGATGATCCGGTATTTCGGTCGGTTCGCGGCGGATTTCGGCTAGATCGATCAGGCTGATTTGTTCCGTGCTGCCGGGGCGACCGATGCGTAAGGCTTCTATCGCGTCGACCGAGTCGAAGCCGGCGGCTGTGGTAATGCGAATGCGCCGGTCATCGATCGTGACCGCGCCGGCGTCGGCGATTCTGTTTTCCGAGGAAATGGTATTCAAGACCTGAGCCATCGGTAGACCGAAACGTGCGAGCCTGGCATTCGATACTTCGACATAGATGGTTTCGGTGCGCATGCCGGCGGTTTCGACTTTGGCGACATTGGTCACGGTCAGCAGTTCGCGGCGTAAAAATTTGGCCAGATCCAAAATTTCTCGGTCGGAAAATCCGGGAGCGGTGATCGCATATAAAATTCCGAATACATCGCCGAAGTCGTCGTTGACGGTCGATGGATTCGCGCCTTCCGGCAAGGTTTGTTGAGCATCGCCGACTTTGCGCCTCAGCTCGTCCCAGACCTGCGGCATCGTTCGGCCGTCATAGGTATCCTTGATTTCGACTTCGATTTCGGAAATGCCGGGTTTGGATTTCGATTTGATATGCTTGATTTGTGGTAATTGTTGAATCGCCGACTCCAAGGGTTCGGTGACTTCCAGTTCAACCTCTTCGGCCGTCGCGCCCGGATAGGGTGTAATGACCAAGGCTTGTTTGATGGTAAAGGCCGGGTCTTCGAGGCGGCCGACCGTGGACAGGCCCCACAGACCTCCGATCAGGCAAGTCAGGATGATCAACCAGGTATTGACCGGGCGTTCGATGGCCGCGCGTGCGATATCGATAGACATGGCGATAGTCCTTAAAATCCGGTAAAACGGCGTACCTTCATGCCGTCATGCAGCAAATGGCCGCCGGCCGTGACGATGTGTTCGCCGCCGCTCAAGCCCGATAGTACCGGTATGCGGTTGGCGGCCACGGCTCCGATTTCGATAACGTGCGGCGAGACGGTTTCGGTTTGCGGGTTAAATAACCAAACCCGGGTCTTGCCATGTTCATCGGTATCGATCGCCGAGAGCGGGATCGTAATTTCGGTCGACCCGTTGACGAAAGGGCTGTCGACCGAGACGCTGACGGTCATGCCCGGTAAAATCGTCATGTCGTTCGTGCGTTGCAGTTCCAGTTCCAGTGTCACTTCGTAGGTCTGCGCAACCGCATCGGCTTCGGTGGCATGTTCCAGATAGCGTAGCGGCAGGCGTTTACCGGGCTGGCCCGGAAACACCGCCTCGATATTCATTGCGTCGGCAAGGCCGATCAGTCTAATCAGGTCTTCCGGCACATTTATCTTGACATGCAAGGCGCTAACGTCCTGGACTCGGACCACGGCTTGGTGGGGTGCGACATGGGAGTGTATGTCGAGCAGGCGGCGCGTGACCAGCGCATCGAATGGTGCGGCGATGCGGGCATAGGATAGGTTACGGCGGGCATTGTCCAGTGCGACTTGGCGCAGTTTAAAGGCGGTCTCGGCTTCGTCCAGCATGACCTTCGGTATCGTATCCGAGGCTGCGAGATTGCGTTTGCGACCGAGATCGAGTTGTGCGAAGGCGTATTGTGTTCTGGCTTCTTGTTCGTTCAGGCGAAAATCGGTCGGATCGAGCGCAGCAATCAAGCCGCCCTTGGCAACCACGGTACCTTGTTGTACCGGCAATTCGGCCAAGCGTCCGCCGACTTGAAACGAGAGATCGACCGTTTTTAACGCGTCCACGCGGCCGACGAAGCGGCGTTGCGCAAGTGCCTCGGTAATCTTGACCGTTTCGATACGCACGGTGCGGACGATTTCTTGTTCGGACTCCCCGTCGTTATTGCCGCAGGCGCTGAGCAGTGCCGTGATAGCAAATAATAAAACAGCATGTCCGATGGGCTTGGATTTCCCCATGTTACGATTCCTTTGCAAAGATAGGTAGAGTGTCAAGATAACGATGATTCCGAGAGGCGTTGGGCGGATTACAAAATCCCGAGCGCACGGCGCAAATTCAGTTTCGCCAACGCCGCATCGTAACGGGCATTATTGAAGTTGTTGTGCGTCGTGATTCTGAGTTCTTCGGCTTTCAACACTTCGGTCTGCGTGGATAAGCCCTGCCGATAACGTTCGCGGTTGACCCGCAAATTTTCATCGGCTTGGGCGATCGCTTGTTGGCTGACCTCGATACGCTTTTCGGTTTCCTGAATGTCCAGCCAGGCGCGCCGGACTTCAAGTCCGATCATGCTAGCCATGTCATCCCGCTGTGCCTGCAAGGCCAACGCCTGTCTATTGAGCGATTTGCTTTGGTGATGGGTACCGCCGTCGAGTTTCCATTCCATTCCGACATTGACCATCCACATGCCTTCGAAGGCCATGTAACGGTTTTCCTGGTATTGATAGCCGCCGTTGACTGCAACTTGCGGTAATAGGCCGGCTTGAACGCTTCTGGCTTGTTCTTGCAAGGCGATGATTTGGCTGTTTAATGCGTTAAGTTCTGGGCGTTGGGCGAGCGCTTGGGTGGATAATTCGTCCGGTGCGCCGTCGGGCTGCTTAGGAAAGCGTTCTTCCAGTTCGACAGGGTCGTCGAGTCGGCGATTCAGTAACCGGTTGTACTGCGCTTTGGCGATATCAAGCCGATTGCCGTTTTGCACGACGAGTTGCCGGGCATTGGCGTATTCGACTTCGGCGGCCAGTCGGTCGTTTTTCGAAACCATGCCTTGGCTATGCAAGCGCTCGACATCGACGGCGTTAGCTTTCAGCGTTTCGGCGTGACTTTCCGCTACTTGCAGCGCGCTTTGCGCACGCAATACGGAGAGGAAAGCTTCGGCGATCTGCAATTTAATCCTCAATGCGGTTGCGACTTCATTTTGTTGTGTCGCCGATAAGGCGGCTTCGGCCGCATCGATACCATGACTGATGCGCCCGCTAGTGAAGATCGGAACCGACGCAATCACTTCGGCTTGGCCGCTGCCGGCTTGTGACATCGGAAATTGAGCTGCTTGGCCTTCGATCTCGGTTTTCGCGGCGGGTGTTTCGCTCAATTGAGTATAGCCCCCTTTGATGTTGAGCGAGGGTAGGCGTTGATTTTGGGCTGAGTACAGTTGTTGTTCGGATGCCTCGGTATCGGCCTTGGCCGATTTAATTAGGTGGTTTTGGTTCAATGCCTGCTCGAAAGCTTCTTCTAGTGTTTCTGCTTGAGCGCAAAAAACCGGCAATATTGCCAACCATGCACTGTATTGTTTAATGCTAATCGGTCGCATTCAAAACACCTCGCAGGTAAAGCGCAATAACTTGGTCGATCAAGAGGCGCTTTTGTTCGGGGGAAGGCGGTGCACTGATGCCGAGCAAGCATTGAAAATGCAAATCACCTTTGAGCAGGCTGAAAAAGGCATCGGCAGCAAATTCAATATCGGGAATATCAATGTGCCCGCTTGTTTTCAAATTATGGAGATAATGCTCCAATTGAGATAGTGCTATTTTAGGCGCGCTGTCGTATACGACTTGTCCAAGCTCAGGGAAGTCTCGGCATTCGGCAATTACGAGCCGGTAAATTGCCAGGGCCTCCTCGGTAAAAATCAAATCGATAAATGCTTGGGCGATTTCACGAAGATTTTTTTTGATATCGTTCGAATCGGGTGTGATTTCGGCCATGGTGTCCAGTAAGGATCGACACAATTCAAAAATGACCGCGGAAAAAAGCGCGTTTTTATTCTCGAAGTGTTGGTACAAAGTTGCTTTGGAAACCGGCGCTTCTTTGGCGATTCTGTCCATGCTGACTTGATGAAAGCCATATTTTAAAAACATGCGTGTCGCGCCTTCAATGATGGCTTCTCGTTTGGGATCGCAAGATTCCGATGACATAGGTAGACTGAAAGATAATTTGGTTGACGCAATACTAAACTAAACGGTTTAGTTTTTAAAGAGGAGATTATCATCCTTGGTGATGATTTTTAGTCCCCGATAGCCGTAGCGCCGGGTGTTTTGCCGGAGTCTGCGCGACTAGCGCAGGCGGAGGCAAAATACAAGGCATCGCGACACGGCGTAAAGCCATTTGTGGGAGTGCTACGGAGTCGCATCGAGTTGACG